>JBGAQN010000024.1:0-37299 GCA_044220725.1 Dermatophilaceae bacterium | reverse complement strand
GGCATACGGGACGGTGCATCCTGGGGGACGCGACGCCGCGATCGCGGCGGGTGTCACGCTCCTTCAGGGCGGCGACCCAGACCAGTGGTCGCAGGTGCTCGCGCAGGCCGATCTAGTCGTCGACGGGATCACCGGCATCGGCGGGCGCCCGGGCCTGGCGGCCGAGGCGCGGGACTGGGTCGGCGCCATCCCGCCTGACGCCTATGTCGTCGCGGTCGACGTGCCCAGCGGAGTCGACCCAGCCGGGCTCGTCGGCACGGCCGACTGTGTCTTCGCCGACGAGACGGTGACTTTCGGCGCGGCCAAGCCGTGCCATCTGCTGCCCACGACCGAACCGAACGTTGGGCGCCTGACGGTCATCGACATCGGGCTGGACTTCGCCGGCCGGGTGCCGGTCGTCGAACGGTTGACAGGCGCGGATGTCGCGGCGGCCTGGCCGGTGCCGTCGGCGGCCTCGGACAAGTACTCCCGGGGCGTCGTCGGCGTCGTCGCAGGGTCCAGTGCCTATCCAGGGGCGGGCGTGCTGTGCGTGCTCGGAGCGCTTGGGGTGGGGCCGGGCATGGTCCGCTACCTCGGTCCGGCGACCGTGGCCGCCCTCGTGCATGCCCACGCTCCCGAAGCCGTGACCGCCACTGGGCGGGTTCAGGCCTGGGTCCTCGGGTCGGGTGTCGACCCCGAGGACACCGACGACGAGGAGCAGCTGCGCTGGATCCGTCAGGCGCTGGACAGCGATCTCCCCTGCGTCGTCGACGCCGGCGCGCTGGCACTGCTCGCAGGGGCACGATCGGGGCCAACCCTGCTCACTCCGCACGCCGGTGAACTGGCCCGGCTGATAAACCGGCTCGCGATTGGCCTCGCCCCCGCCGACGAGCCCGACGGGTCCGACGGGTCCGACGGGTTCGACGGGCCGGTGGAGCTCACCCGGGACGACGTGCTAGCCCGGCCGATCGAGCACGCTCAGGCCGCTGCCGACGCCTTGGGTGCCGTCGTCCTGCTCAAGGGCTCGACCACTGTGGTCGTCTCTCCGCGGGCCAGCGGGGGACCCGAGCGCCCGATCCGCAGCCAGTGCGACGCCCCCGCATGGCTGGCTACCGCCGGGGCTGGCGATGTCTTGGCCGGCGTCCTCGGGACGCTCGTGGCCGCCGGGCTGGACGTGGGCGACGCCGCCTCGATCGGTGCGCTGGTGCACGGGGTCGCCGCCGACCGGGCCAACCCGGGCGGTCCGGTCCGCGCATTGGCCGTCGCCGGAATTCTCCCAGCGGTCGTGGCCGGACTGCTGTCCGAGTGACGCCTGCGCCGCGCGCAGGTGCGGCATCACACCATCGCCGGTTGCGCCGCGCAGGCTCGTGCCGTCAACCGCGATCACGCGGCGGCCCTGCACGGTGTGCACGCGGGTTGCCATCCACGCTGCGATCAGGCGGTCTAGGACCTAAGACGAGCCTGGCCCAACCAAGGGGCCTGGTGTATGTCCTGTCTGACCGATCCGGCCGGTGCCGACCCATCGGATCGGAAGGGCATCACCATCATGACAAACCAGGACGGGCGGGTCGGCGGAGTCGACTCACACAAAGACACCATCCATGTCGCCGTCATCACAGGCGTCGGCCACCCGGTCACCGACCACGAGTTCCCGACCACGGTGGCCGGGTACCGACGGGCCGTTGCGTGGCTGGTCGAACATGGTCCGGTGCGGGCGGTCGGGATCGAGGGCACCTCCAGTTACGGCGTCGGGATCACGGCCGCTGTCGCCGCGCTCGGGATCCGGGTCATCGAGGTGAACCGGACCCGCCCGGCCGAGCGCCGCAAGCAAGGCAAGACCGACCGCTTGGACGCCTACCGCGCGGCCCGCTCGGTCCTGTCCGGAGAAGCGAGCACCGACCGCAAACGGGCCTCGATCGAACCGCTGCGAGCACTGACCGTCACTCGCCGTTCGGCGGTCAAGGCACAGCAGGCCGCGTGGCGACAAATCGGTGCCCTGCTGATCAACGCGCCAGCTCCGCTGCGTGACCGGTACCGTGACCTGCCGGACGCCAAACTCGTTGCCACACTGGCACGCACCCGACCCGGCCAGGCTGGCGACACCAGCGACGCGGACACCCTGCACGCGCTAAGGTCGCTGGCCCGCCGGCACCGCGCCCTCACCGAGGAGATCGCCCAGCTTGAGCAGCGGATGCTGGCCCGCACCGTCGCCGCCAACCCCGGCCTCATGGCCATCAAAGGTGTCGGCCCCGTCATCGGCGCCCGGCTGCTGATCACCGCCGGCGACAACCCCGACCGGCTCCGCTCTTCGGCCTCCTTCGCCGCACTGTGCGGTACCGCCCCGATCCCAGTCAGCTCAGGGCGAACCGACCGACACCGCCTGTCCCGCGGAGGGGACCGACAGGCCAACGCCGCCCTGCACCACATCGTCAAGGTCCGGATGTCCTACGACCCCACCACCCGCGCCTACCGCGACGCCCACCTGGCCAGAGGCTGGACCCTCAAAGCCATCTTCCGGGCCTTGAAGCGAGCCGTCGCCCGCGAGGTCTTCCAAGCCTTAACCGGTCACTGCGCTGTACCTGACTACTCCGACCTGCGCCCGCCCGCCGAGCCAAGAACTTCACCCTCACCGCCGCCGCCACCCACCTGGGCGTATGGCCAGCACGGATCGGCGTGCTCGAATTCGGGCGTCGGGCCCAACGAGGAACTGGACCCCACCTGGACCCCACCAGGACCCCACCCACGCGGGCATCTTGGATGAGTAAAGGCGTGGGGTTGACTCCAGCCCTCGACGACGCAATAATTTGCCGGTGGTATCGTCAATTGCCACGGGGCCGGATCTTTCAAGGGAGTCAGATGACACGCTTCACGCGACTTGGAGTTGCGCTTGCTTCTCTCATCGTCCTACCATGCGCCTTAGTCGCTGCGCCGGTCGCTGCCCAGGAACCTACTCCTGCGCTTTCTTGAGGCGAGATGAACTGTCAGTCTATGACGTGGGTCGTCACAAACATTCTCGGCGGAAACATGGACGGAACGACCACCGTCCCCGAGAATATTCCTGGTGAGCTCTTAGTCACGGAAGACTCGACCGGGTACTTCGTCCACGACGTCTCCGGGTATGACGCCGGAACTCAGATCACCTTCAACTATCACTACACTATGGACGGGGACAAGCCAGGGGTGGAGTGGAAGTGGGAAGTTCTCACCGACACCCTTGATGTCCCCGCTTGCGAGGAAGGTCCGACCAAGGTCGCTGCCGTCAATGGGAAGTTCTCAGACCCATGTGGGTCGGCGTTCAACCTCGCCTTCAAGCCCGCCCGGACCGACGGCGTTGAGTACTACACGACTCGGGAAGGAAACACGCTTACCGCACACGCTCGAGTGCTTGACAAGGAGAACTTCGAACTAACCAACCCGGACTGGGCGCAGTCAATGACTGACGCGCTTACCCACTGCTCGGTGAACGATGACGACGATGCGGACGAAGGCTACCCCGCTGAGTCCCCGACGGGCGACGCGGCGGACGGCGTCGGCGCGAATTCCGACCTCGCCACCTCAATTGGCGGGCTGCTTATTGTGGCCTTCATGGTCTTGGCGACCAAGAGACGGCCCAACACATCCCTTCATTGAGTGATCGAATGAAGGTCGTCGCTGTCGGGGCGATCTTGTGCTTAGCTGGGGCGTGCGCCGGCCAAAGCAGTCAGCCTGAGGTCGATCTCATCGGGCCAGCGCCTTCTCCGACGGCCCACTCCGGTCCATCCCTCATGATCTCGGCGCCTAGCGTCCTACCGTCCTCCGTCACCGCGTCCACGTCGGCGAGTTCTGACGAGTCGGCCCCACGAACTGCCTCTCCGTTCGTCCCCGGACACCTCGTCGTCGCCGCAGCTACTGGGACTCGAGACGTTGATGCTGATATCATCGCGCTCCCCACGCGCAAGATATGGAGCGACTGGCAGCAGAAATACGTCAGCGCGTTCGGAACGCCGGATATCCGCACAGATCCGCGCGCTCTTGAAGTTGTTACATGGTGGCAATCAGGGCCCAAGTTGGGGGAGCGCAGTCGGGGGTTGATCGCGGTCTTTCTTGGGCACACCTCGTCAAGGAAGCGCGCTGTTTTTAACGATCTAGGGAAGCTGACGCTTGGTACGGTCATGGTGGTGACTTCGACCGATCGGAAGACGGTCGCGCGCCTGGTGCTCATCAAGACCGTCCGAGACATCGACAAGGACGATCCTGACGCTCTTAAGAAGGTCCTTTCTGCGGCACCATCCGAGGCCGATGCTGCTGCTGTGACATGTAGTGGCGGGCTTGTAACAACGCCTTCTGGGACGGTTGTCCATGAAGACAACACAGTTGCCTTCTGGCGGATCGAGAGCATGCAAGCTCAATGATCACCACATTGGGGCGCGCCGCAACGCAAGATCCGTGAGACCTCTCAGAATGGTTGGGTACGGATTGTCCTGGCACACTGTCCCGCGATGATCTCCACGCGACCAACCGCCCGCCCGGGGAGCCCGGCCACGGCATACGTGGACCTCGCCGCGATCGAGGCGAACGTCCGCACCCTGCGCGCCCGGGCGTCTGGATCGGCGCTCATGATGGTCGTCAAAGCGGACGCCTACGGTCATGGGCTGCTCCCGGTGGCCCGCGCCGCCCGGCGGGCCGGGGCGGGCTGGCTCGGCGTCGCTCAGTTGCCGGAGGCAATTGCGTTGCGCGACAATGGGATCGACGGTCGTGTCCTTGCGTGGCTCGCCGTTCCAGGGGCTGACTTTGTCGGATGCCTGGAGCGGGACATCGACCTGGGTGTGTCCGCGCCGTGGGCGCTGGCCGAGATCGCGGCGGCGGCACGGCATACCGGACGCGCGGCCCGCGTCCACCTCAAGGTCGATTCGGGGCTGGGACGGGCCGGGGCGTATGCCGCGGGCTTCACCGACCTGCTCGACGCGGCGGTCCGTGCGGCCCGGGAGGGGACCGTGCAGGTGGTCGGGGTCTGGTCGCACCTGGCCTGCGCCGACGAACCGGGGCATCCGTCGATCCGGCGCCAGCAAGCGGTTTTCGAGGCGGCGGTGACCGAGGCCGAGGGGGCCGGATGTTCTCTCGAGGTGCGGCATCTGGCGAATTCGGCTGCGACGCTGACCGATCCGAGCCTGCACTATGACCTGGTCCGGGTCGGGATCGCGAGCTATGGCCTGTCGCCCGGGTCGGCGGTCGGTGACCACACGGCATACGGGCTCACGCCGGCGATGACCCTCGTGGCCCGGCTGTCGCTGGTCAAGGAGGTGCCGGCAGGGCACGGGGTGTCCTATGGGCACACCTACACGACGACCCGGGCGACCCGGTTGGGGCTGGTGCCGATCGGCTATGGCGACGGGATCCCGCGGAATGCGAGCAATGTCGGGCCACTCGCGGTGGGGGGGGAGCGGCACCGGATCGCCGGACGGGTCTGCATGGACCAGGTCGTCGTTGACGTCGGACCGGGTTCGACCGCCCAAGCGGGCGACGAGGTGGTGATCTTCGGCACGGGCGCAGCGGGTGAGGCGACCGCCGACGAGTGGGCGGTGTCGACCGAGACGATCTCGTATGAGATCGTGACGAGGTTGGGACCGCGGGTGGAGCGGGTCTATGTCGGCGCGCAGGAGGTGGACTAGTGGCCAGAGGGCGACCGAACCTCGTCGGCCTGGGCGTCAGCCTCGGTGCCGCGGGGGCCGCCGGTGCGCTCGGTGCCGCCGGGCTCATCGCCGACCGGATCCGCCGTCGCGAGGACGCGCAGCTCCCCGAGTACGCCAGCCTCATCGAGGCCCCCTCGCGTGAGCTCGCGGTCGTCGCCGACGACGGGGTCGTCCTGTATGCCGCGATCGACGAGCCGACCGGCCCCACGGTCACCGCCGCAGGCCACCCCAAACCGACCATCGTCCTCTCCCACGGCTATTGCCTCACCAGCGAGTGCTGGGTGCTGCAGCGCCGCGCGCTGCGCCGGGCCGGCTATCGGGTGGTCACCTGGGATCAGCGCGGGCACGGCCGGTCCGGCAAGGGTGCGAAGGCCGGCTACCACATCGACCAGCTCGGCAAGGACCTGTATGCCGTCATCCAGGCCGCCGTGCCGGAGGGTGACCTCGGCTTGATCGGTCACTCGATGGGCGGGATGACGATCATGGCCCTGGCCGAGAGCTATCCGGAGGTGATCCGGGAGCGGACGGTGGCTTTCGGCGCCATCGCGACGTCACCTGGAAGTCTGCCGCTGGCCAACGGCGGGTTCGTCGCCGCCACCGGCAAGCAGGTCCTGGAACGGCTCGGCCCCAGCGTGTTCACCGGGTTGTCCAAGCGGCCCGAGTTGTTGGGGACGCTGCTCAAGGCCAACCGGGACATGGAGGAGTTCCTCGTCGAGCGCTATTCCTTCGCCTCGCCGGTGCCCCGAAGCGTCGTCCGGCTGACCGCGAAGATGCTGCTGGGCACGGACCTCGGCGTGATGTCCGACTTCGTGCCGACCTTCGACGCCTACAACAAGATCCCGGCGCTGGCGCACTTCGCCCACATCGAGACCCTGGTCTTCAACGGCACCCAGGACGTCCTCACGCCTCCCGCGCACAGTGAGCTCATCGTCCAGGGCATCCCCGGTGCCGAGCATGTGCTCATCCGGGATGCGGGGCACGTCATCATGCTCGAACACCCCGATCTGCTCAACGACCAGATCCTCGCTCTGCTGGACCGAGCCGAGCAGAGCCGGGCCAAGCACCTCGACCCGGCCGAGAAGCCGCACGTCACGCTCGTCGTCACGCCGGTCGGCAAGGCCCGGCGGGTCCGCGAGGGGCTGCGCAGCAGCCGCAAGCGGGAGCATGTCTCCTCCTGAGCCGCGCGTCGTCATCGACCTGGCCGACGCCGAGGCGACCCGTGCGCTCGGTGTCGCGCTGGCCGGTGTGTTGCAGGCCGGCGACCTGCTCGTCCTCACGGGGGATCTCGGCGCGGGCAAGACAACGCTCACCCAGGGGCTGGGCGAGGGGCTGCGGGTGCGAGGGCCGATCACCTCGCCGACCTTCGTCATCGCCCGGGTGCATCCATCGCTCGTCGACGGTCCGGCCCTCGTCCACGTCGATGCCTATCGCCTTGGCGGCGCGGTCGAGCTGGACGACCTCGACCTCGACGCCGACCTGGCCGCCTCGGTCGTCGTCGTCGAATGGGGTGCCGGGGTCGTCGAGCAGCTGAGCGAGGACCGGCTCGAGGTGGTGTTGGAGGTCGTCGGGCCCGGGGAGTCCCGCCAAGCGCGGCTGTCGGGCACCGGGAGCCGGTGGGCCAGTCCGCAGGCCAGGTGCACCCTGGCCGGGTTGGCTGGGTCGGCCGGGAAGGCTGGCTGGCCGGGTTGACCAGCGAGGGCGACTAGCCTGGACCGGTGCTCCTGCTTGCCCTTGACACCTCGACCAGCGCCATCACCGTGGCGCTGCACGACGGTGCCCGAGTGCTCGCGGAGGCGACCACGCTGGATGCGCGCGCACACGGCGAACGGTTGGCACCCGGCATACGGGAGGTCCTGTATGCCGCTGGCGCCGCCCCCGGTGAGCTCACCCACGTCGTCTGTGGGCTGGGGCCGGGACCGTTCACCGGGTTGCGGGTGGGGATCGTCACCGCGCGCGTGCTGGCCCTGGTGACCGGCGCCGCGTTGCATGGGGTGTGTTCGCTCGACGCGCTCGCGGCCGCGGGTCCCGAGGGCGAGGTCCTCGTCGCGACCGATGCCAGGCGCAAAGAGGTTTACTGGGCCCGGTATGCCGTGTCGCCGGGCTCCGTGCGCGCGCTCAGCGCGCCGGCGGTCGCCAAGCCGGCCGATCTGGCACCCGAGGTGCGGGCGCTGCCCACCGTCGGTCGGGGTCCGGGGCTCTACCCGGAGATGTTCCCTTCGCCGGTGGCCGTGCTCGATGTGTCGGGCGCGGCGCTGGCCGAGCTGGCCGTTTCGAGGTTGGCCGCAGGCGAGGCGTTGGCCGACCGGGAGCCGCTCTATCTGCGTCGTCCCGACGCGGCACCCCACGTCGTCGCGAAGTCGGCGCTCGGATGAGTGCGGTTGCCATCGGTCTGCGGGAGTTGAGGTGGACCGACATCCCGATGTTGGCCGCCGCCGAGCGTGAGGTGTTCGCCGATGACGCCTGGACCGAGCCGACCTGGTGGGCCGAGTTGGCCGGACGGCCCCGCCGGGACTACCTCGTGGCGACGGCCCCGGACGGGTCGCTGGCCGGCTATGCCGGGCTGGACTGTGCCGGAGACACCGCCGACGTCATGACGATCGCGGTGGGCACGGCATACCGAGGGATGGGACTGGGCGACCGCCTGCTGGACGAACTCGTGGCCCGTGCGACGGCTCGCGGGGCCCGGTCATTGCTGCTGGAGGTGCGGGCCGACAACGCATCGGCGCTCGCGCTCTATGTCCGGCACGGGTTCGAGGAGCTGTCGGTGCGGCGGCGCTACTACCAACCGGGCGATGTCGACGCCCTCGTCCTGCGTCGGAGGGTGCCGTGAGCGACGAACCGCTTGTCCTGGGGATCGAGACGTCGTGCGACGAGACCGGCGTGGGGATCGTCCGCGGGAGCACCCTGCTCGTCGATGCCATCGCGAGCTCGGTGGATGAGCACGCGCGGTTCGGCGGGGTGGTGCCCGAGGTGGCTTCACGGGCCCACCTGGAGGCAATGGTGCCGACCATCGAGCGCGCCTGCCGCGAGGCGGGGGTGCGGTTGGCGGATATCGACGCCGTGGCGGTGACGGCCGGGCCGGGGCTCGCCGGGGCGTTGCTCGTCGGGGTGGCCGCGGCGAAGGCGCTGTCCGTCGGGTTGGGGCGGCCGATCTATGGGGTCAACCACCTGGCCGCGCACGTGGCCGTCGACGTGTTGGAGCACGGACCGTTGCCCGAGCCGACGATGGCCCTGCTCGTGTCCGGTGGGCACTCGTCGCTGCTGCTCGTGCCGGACGTGACCGGCGACGTGCGGCCATTGGGCGCGACGATCGATGACGCGGCGGGGGAGGCGTTCGACAAGGTGGCGCGGGTGCTGGGGTTGCCCTTCCCGGGTGGACCGCACATCGACCGGGTGGCCAGGGAGGGGAATCGGGTCGCGATCGACTTTCCTCGGGGTTTGACGACGGGGCGGGATCTGGAGCGCTATCGGTTCGACTTCTCCTTCTCGGGGCTCAAGACGGCCGTCTCACGATGGGTCCAGCTGCGCCAGGCTGCCGGAGACTCGGTGCCGGTCGCCGATGTCGCGGCGAGCTTCCAGGAGGCCGTGGTCGACGTGCTAACCCGCAAAGCGGTGGCGGCCTGCCGCGACCAGGGCGTCGACGATCTGCTCATCGGCGGCGGGGTGGCGGCCAACTCCCGGCTGCGGGCGTTAGCCCAGGAGCGGTGCGACCGGGCCGGGATCCGGCTGCGAGTGCCCCGACCCGGCCTGTGCACCGACAACGGGGCGATGGTGGCGGCACTCGGGGCTGCGTTCGTCGCGCGGGGGCGCGAACCATCGGAACTGGACCTGCCGGCCGACTCATCGATGCTCGTGACGACGGTCCAGGCGTGAAGCGCTCGGCTACGACGTTCGGGTGACCACAACGCGCCCTTGGCACGTGTAGTCCCGAGCGCTGGCGACGTCAACTCCGTAGTTACGCATGAGGGGCTCGTCAGGGGTGTGGTTCTGAAGGGCCTGCTGAAAGAGGCTCACCTGGGCGAACGATGCACCCCCCACCTCGCACAGCTCGATCAGGAAGGAATGTCCGATATCGCCTGATCCGCCACCGATGTCAACCGTTATCGTTCGCGTCTCGCCCGGCGCGAGAACGGCGTAGGGAAACACGTGCGTGTGAGTGCCATTGCCCGATGTCCCTGCGCTGGACACCCATACCACAGCCTCACGCCCTCTCGACGGACTGGCCGCTGTCGCTATGACGTCGTGCTTTCGGGTACCCACGCCGGGCTGGAGGTCGGTCAGGCGCGACGAGACAACATCTACTGCGACCGGACCAGATTGCAGCGATCCGGAAGATGGGACGTGCGGAGTGGTTTGACCGGCTGGCGCGGGGCCGAAGGCGTTGACTGTCGGGTTGGGAGCCGGGTCCGCCGGGGTCGTCGCTGACCAGGAGCGACTGACAGCGACATATGCCACGACAGCCAGCCCGGCAATAACAGTGAGTGTACTGACGATGATCGCCGTGACGAGGCGCTTACCGGGCCTCGGGGGAGAGAAGGGATGGGACGGGCCAGGAGTTGACCCGTCGGGCAACGTGGGCAACGTCGAAACGATCCGGGCATTGGGCAGACCCACGGCGTGCCCTTTGGGTGGCTCGGTCCGTCGAATTGTTTCAGCTGTCTCTCGCGTCGGACTTCGCATGATCGTGTCGTCGATCGAAGTCGCTTGATATGAGGTTCGGCCCCTCACGGTGGCTTCAGCCCCAGCCTGTTGTGGGTGGGGCGGCATGCTCAGCACGGGGGCGGCAGGTCGTCCTTGCAGTCCGGCACTCAGGCTCCTCAACTCGGCGGCTAACGAGGGTGCAGAGGGTCGTTGGGCCGGGTTCCGAGTAGTGGCCCACGAGATGCACCGCCACAACTCATCCGGGAGTCCGGGAGGACGACCCGGCGCCTGGGTCGAATGTGCTCGCAGCACGGCCATCGGGGTTCTGGCGTTCGCATAGGGGGTGAGCCCGCAACTCATCTCGTAGAGCACCACCCCCAGTGAGTAGACGTCAGCGGCGGGCGACGGCTCGTCCTCCACCAACTCGGGTGCCATGTAGTTCGGTGTTCCAAGAAGCATCGTCTGATGCGACGAGTCGCCAATGATCTTCGCAACTCCGAAGTCGGTAAGCCGGGGGATGGCGGGGACCACGGATCGGTCCATCAGCACATTCTCCGGTTTGACGTCTCGGTGGACTATTCCCTTCGCATGCGCAGCGGATAATGCGTCAGCAATGGCGGCGCCTAGGCTGGCCACCTCGGCTGGCGGAAGGGTGCCACGCTCGCGAAGGTAGGTCCGCAGGTCTGATCCATTGATGAGTTCCATCACGATCGCCAAGGTGTCACCCTCGGCGACAAGGTCGCTCACTTTGACCACGTTCGGGTGGTCGATCGACGAAAGGGCGCTTCGTTCCTTGAGGAAACGATGGACGATGTCGACGTCTGCCGCCAGGTGAGGGTGTAGCAACTTGAAGGCCAACGGTCGCTGTGCTCGATCAGCCCCGGACCAGACTTGCCCGAAGGCGCCTTTGCCGATCATCCGGTGGAGGATGTAGGAACTGCCCAACTGATGGGGTTGCTCGTTCACTTGGCTCTCCTCGAGGGCAACAGCGGCGCTAATGCGGGGCCTCACCGCTTCGGTGGGCTTTTCACGAGAAGACCGCCGCGCCCTGGCCCAGAATGCTACCCGGCTCGAACGAAAAGGACGGACGCGCCGGTCGCATACCGGCCGTGGGTCTGGCGTGTCACGAGCGCCCGTCCAACCCGACAAATCGGTAGCCATGGTCTCGATACCACTCGATGATCGCCGGAAGGGCCGCCAGGGTATTCCCGCGGAAGGCCGAGACCTCGGATTCGGGTTCGTGGCTGGCTTTGGTGGAATGGAGCAGCACGACCGGGTGCTGTTGCCCGCCCGTCGTTGTCGATGCTTTGACGATCGCTTGGGTCGCGGCTGTCGTGAGGCGACTGGGCTGGGACCAATCCTGGGAGTCCACGCTCCACATCCACACTGCTTGGCGCAGCGGCCCCGTGGCGGCCTGGACGGCCGTCGTGAATCCACCGGGTGGCCGGAAGGCACAGACGGGCTGGCCGGTCAGCGGGGTCAGCACCGAGTTCGTCCGAAGAATCTGATCCCGCAGGTATGCCGTTGTCCAACCGCCCGAGACCTCGGCGGGGTAGTCGTGATCGTAGGAGTGGCCGGCGATGAAGTGACCTGCCGCAGCGATGGCGCGGACGTCGTCCGGTCGAGCCGCAGCGTGTGCCCCCGTGAGAAAGAACGTGGCCCGGACCCGGTATCGCGCGAGGATGCTCAGGACCTCGGCCTCGTTGCTGCCTGGTCCGTCATCGAAGGTGAGGGCGACCGTCTTCCCGCCCCCGGGGGCCTGCCGCAGCCACCCGCGGGCCGCGTCGGGACAGGTCGTCGTTGGGCGGCCCACACTGCTTGGGCCCGGCTGGGACGTCGGAGCCTCGGAGGGGCTCAGGGGTGATGCTGGCTGCTGGCTCGGTGTCTTCGCCGTCGTCGAGGAGGTGGCCACAGCGGATGGTCGGGTGGCGCTCGTGCGACTCTCGCTGCCCGTTGCTCGCGTGCTGCCCGCACCCGCGTCGGGCTGCGGGGGTGGATTGACGCAAGCTCCGCTCAGCACTGCGAGCAAGAGGGCAAGCCCGGACAAGCGCCGATGGGTCACCGCCCGAGGGTACCCCGCCCGAGGAGCAGCTCCTCAGCGGTCGCGACCTGGTAGTCGAAGAAGGCATCGGCGTCGGAGATGGTCTGCTTGCCCAGTTGTTCGAAAACCTCTGCGCTGACTGCGCCGATCAGCATGGTCCAGGCCATGAGCCCGTTCGCCAGGTCCACTGCAGTCATCCCTGACGTGGCCAGCCCAGGGTCGATGCGCAAGAGGTCGTCGCCAGCACGCCCGGCCAACTCGGCGGCCCGCGACGCGGGAGTGAAGGCGGCCAGCCCGGCCAGCCCCCGGGCCGCCGCGTCGGCGCCGATGGTCATGAGCAAGCGCGGCACTCTCGTCCCGGGGTCGGTCGTCACCTCGGCGGGTGCGTGATAGCGAGGCACCGGAGAGCCAAAAATGAGCGCCCACTCGTGTGGGTGGGCCAACGCCCAGGTGCGCACCGAGCGGGCCAGAGCGCCCCACCGCCCGCCCAGGTCGGCCCGGTCGACCGCGTCATGGGCGGCCTGGGCCGCATCGCCCAGCGAGGTGTAGGCGTCGACGATGAGCATCGTCAGCAGTTCGTCACGCCCGGACACATACCGGAACAGTGCCGAGGGCGCCATTCCGAGCTCGCGGGCCACCGATCGCAGCGACAACCCGGCGGCGCCCACCTCGGCCAGGTGGCGCCGGGCCACCACCCGCAACTCCCGTTCGATGCTGGCCCGGTTGCGCGCCCGTATGCCGTCCGCTCGCCCCGGCGTGGGGCGGGGTGCGGGGCGCTCGGTCACGGCCTGAGTGTAGCGAATGCGAACGCTGACCCAGATCGAGAACATTGTTCTTGACAATGGTTCATCCATGATGCTTCACTGCGTGAACAGTGATCTCAAAAAGGGGTCTCATCGGTGCGGCGAGACGTCACCCGCGAAGTTAAGGAGTCGTCATGGCACGTCACGTCGTCGTCGGAGCCGGTCCCATCGGGCGGGCGACCGCGTCTGCGCTGGCGCAGGAGGGCCAGGACGTGGTCCTGGCCTCGCGGTCGGGGATCGGCCCGGCTCTAGCCGGAGTCCGGCGGGTCAGTGTCGATGCCGCCGACAGTCGGGCCCTTACCGCCCTGGCTGCCAGAGCCGCGAGCCTGGTCAATGCCGTGAATCCCAACTACACCTCGTGGGAGCGAGACTGGCCGCCCATGGCGCATGCCTTCCTCGCGGCGGCCGAAACGAGCGGTGCCGGGTTGGTGACGATCGGCAACCTCTACGGCTATGGCCCGGTCGACGGCCCGATCTACGTGGGGCTGCCGCTGGCCGCGACCGGGCCCAAGGGTCGCGTGCGGGCCCAGATGTGGCTGGATGCCAAGGCGGCCCACGACGCCGGACGGATCAGGGCGACCGAGGTGCGCGCGGCGGACTACTTCGGCCCCGGCGCGAGTCTGCAGATGAGTATGCTCATGCGCTTCGTCCTGGCGCCGGCGGTCGCCGGCAAGGCGCTGCGCCCCCTGGACGGCTCGCCCGATGCGCTGCACTCGTGGGCCTACGTGCCCGACATTGGGGAATTGGCCGCGCGGCTGGCCACGACCGAGCAGGGCTGGGGCCGCGCGTGGCACGTCCCATCCGGTATGCCGCGATCGGTCGCCCAGGTGGCGGCGGACGCGGCGGCATACGCGGGCCGACCGGCTCCCAGGATCCGGGCCGTGCCGCGCCTGGTGCGCACGGGCCTGGCTGCGGTGGTCCCCGTCGTGCGTGCGTTGACGGAGACGGCATACCAGCGCGAGCGCGACTTCGTCGTGGACGCGAGCCAGACCGAGACGACCTTCGGCCTCACGGCGACCCGGTGGGAGGACGCCCTGGCCGCGACGTTGGCCTCGATGGGCATCGAGCGTGCGACGGCACCCACGAGGCGATAGCGCGGCGCAGGGTGAGGCAGACGAGGGGTGCACGGTGGGGCAGGCGAGGGGCGCAGGGTGAGGCAGGCGAGGGGCGGGCGGCATACTGGGCGGTCGTGAAGCCCCTCATTCTCGACGTCGACACCGGGCTGGATGACGCCTGCGCAATCCTTTTCGCGGCGCAGCACCCGGGGTTGGACCTGCGCGCGGTGACCTGCGTGGGCGGCAACGCGCCCGTTGACCTCGTCGTGCGCAACACGCTCATCGTCCTGCGGGCGGCCGGCCGCGACGACGTGCTCGTCGCGCGCGGTGCCGACCGGCCGCTGCTGGAGCCGGCCCTGGATGCTCGGCACGTGCACGGCGACGACGGGATGGGCGACCTGGGCTGGCCTGCCCCCGAGCGCGCCGCCGACCCTCGCCACGCCGTCGAACTGCTGCGCGACCTGCTCGTCGGCGCGGGCGACGACCCCATCACCCTGGTCACGCTCGCCCCGATGACCAACATCGCGCTATTGCTGCGGACTCACCCGGAGGTCGCGGCTGGCCTGCGCGAGATCGTCTTCATGGGCGGCTCGGTGGCCGTCGGCAATGCGACAGCGTCGGCGGAGTTCAACATCTACCACGACCCCGAGGCCGCGGCGATCGTCCTCGACGCCGCAGCCCACCTGGGGATCCCGGTGACGATGTATGGCCTCGACGTCTTCTATGAGCCGGTCGTGTCGCGTGGCGAGGCCGCGGATCTTGTTGCGGTGGGAGGGTATTCGTCGGCCGAGCTGGCTGGTCGGCTCATCGCCTACCAATGCGACCGGTTCCTCTCGGAGACGGCGACGATCGGCGACGCCGGGGCGGTGTGCGCGGTCGCCGACCCCGAGGGCCTGGTGTGCGAGGACCTGCCGATCCGGGTCGAGCTCGCCGGATCATGGTCGCGGGGGCGCACCATCGTCGACCGCCGCGACTGGTCGGGGGACATCGATCACGACCCGCACGGGGTGGCGCCGCTCACCGTCACGGTCGGCCTGCGGGTCGACGGGCCCCGGTATGCCGCGCTCTGGCGCCGGATCGTCGCGGGTGATCGGTGATGAGCCGGGTCCTGGTGCTCGGGTCGCTCAACGTCGACCTGGTCGCCCGGGTCGAGCGGCTGCCCCGACCCGGCGAGACGGTGTCGGCGACTGCCCCGATCCAGCGACTGGCCGGTGGCAAGGGCGGCAACCAGGCGGTGGCGGCGGCTTCGGCCGGAGCCCGGGTCGTCATGATCGGTGCGGTCGGTGACGACGAGCCCGGGCGTGCCTACACGGTCCGGCTCTCTGGCCGTGGGATCTTCCCGCGCCTGGCGATCGCCTTCGGGGTGGCGACGGGCACGGCATACGTGTGGGTCGACGAGGCCGGTGAGAACTCGATCGTCGTCGCTCCCGGCGCCAACGCGCATGCTCGCGCCGAGGTCGCTGACCTCACCCCCGAGGATGTCCTGCTCTGCCAGCTCGAAGTCCCGGTCGATGTCGTCGCCGAGGCCGTGCGGACCGCCGCGCGGCTCGGTGCGCGCGTAGTCCTCAACGCCGCCCCGTATGCCGCCCTCCCGGACGATGTCTTGGCGATTGCCGACCCGCTGGTCGTCAACGAGCACGAGGCCGGGTTGCTCGCGGATTCAGGAGCGGTGCCGCGGTCGTTGCTCGTGACGTTCGGTGCTGCTGGGGCGAGCTGGGACGGGGACCGGGTGGACGGCATACCCGTGCCTGCCGATGAGGTGCGCGACAGCACCGGTGCGGGAGACGCGTTCTGCGGGGCGTTGGCCGCACGCCTGGCCGAGGGCGATGACCGGCGGACCGCGTTGGCGTGGGCGATCCGCGCGGGGGCGGACGCGGTCCGGCGCGAGGGCGCCCAGCCCGACGCCCAGTTCTAAGGGCTCACGACCTCGCCGCGTCGGCCCGCGACCGGGTGTCGTCCCTGGATGACCTCGTGGGCGGCGCTGACTGGGTCGGCGTCGAGATGGACGGCGTCGAGGCCGGCCGCGAGCTCGGCCGAGGCCCCAGCGCCCGCCACGAAGACGGTGGTGCCCCCCGCGAGCTCGCGGATGTCCTGGGCTGCGGCGTGGAAGCGCTCGGGGACTGTCGCCGACAGGACCACGACAGAGGGGGGCGGGGTGAGCGAGGTGCGGATCTGGGCAATGGGGGTGTCGGCGCCGAGGAAGATCACGCGCCATCCCGCATGCCGAAGGGCCAGACCGAAGGCCATCAGCGGCAGGTCGTGCCGTTCGCCAGGGGGGCAGGCCAGGACGGCTCGGGGGCCGGTGCCGCTGGCCCAGCCTCGGGCCAGGCCCGCCAGCCGCCCGCGGATGACGTTGCTGGCGAAGTGTTCCTGCACCACCGTGATCTCTCCGCGGGTCCAGCGTCGACCTTGGTCCTGCAAGAAGGGCACCACCACCTCGCGCAGCACGGCGTCGACGGTGAGGTCGGCGATCAGGCGGTCGAGGATCGCGTGGGCCCCCGCGTCGTCGAAACTCTCCAGGGCCTGGGTCAGCGCGTGCCGCGATGACGCCAACGGGCCCTTCGGGTCTGGGGGTGGCGCGCCGACGACGGCCTCGGCCGGCTTCGTGACGACCGGCAAACGCAACAACACCGTGTCGTCGTCACGCTGGCCCAGCACGACCCGGGCCGCTTCCGCAGGCGACAGACCCATGCCCAGCAATCGCGTCATCCGCCCGATGCGCGACTCGTCGTCCAGGGAGTAGAGCCGGAAGCCACCCACCGACCGGTGCGGCCGCAGCAGGCCGTAGCGCGTCTCCCATGCCCGCAGGGTGTGATCACTGACGCCGGTTCGTCGGCTCAACTCCCCGATGCGCACCAGGCCCGATCCCGGCGCATCGCCACGATCTGTCGCTTCCATGTGCGGAGTCTAGCGGGGAACTCTCGACACTGATTAGACGAACTGGGGAGACGTCTTAGACGAGTATTAGACGAACGCTTGACAGAGCGGGGAAGGTCTGATTAGAGTATGTCTAGAAACGCCGGCACCACCAAGACGTCCCATCGACCTACCTACCAAGGAGAGTCCCATGTTCACCTTCATCGTCACCCTCATCATCGTCGGCGCGATCGCTGGGTTCGTGGCCCGAGCCCTGGTCCCCAACGACGGCGTCTCGGGCGTCGTCCCCACGATCGTGCTGGGCATCATCGGCTCGTTTGTCGGTGGCTTCCTGGGTTTCCTCCTCTTCGGGCGTGACGCCGCCGCCGGAGCGCTGCAGACCTCGGGCATCATCGGCTCGATCATCGGTTCGGTCATCGCCCTGCTGGTCTACCGGGCCACCCGTCGTCGCGGAGTCACCGCCTGACCGGCGTCGCGCCGGCCTGACCCCCCCGTCGCAGGCCATCGGCGCGCCCCGTTCGACGTCCGGCCGCCCTCCCCGCATCCGGCCCACGTCGACCCTCCAGAGCCTGAGGCGGCCCCATCGCGGGGCCGCCTCAGGCCGTTTCGATGCCTGGCCCGCCCGGTGGTGGAGGCGCCACCACGACGACCACGGCTCGTCCGGCCACCGTCGTGACCACGACCAGGCCCTCGCCATCGGCCCGCGTGGTCAGGTCGCGGCGCAGCGCCTCGGGATCCACCGACACGCCCCGCTTCTTGATCGTCACTCGCCCGATCCCGCGCTCCCGCAGCCAACCGCGGACGACCTTGGCGTTGAGCGGCATCGCCTCGAGGACGGCATAACAGCGCAGCCAAGGCTGGTCGCTGGCAGCCGGGCCGGTGGCATAGCCGACGTCGGGCGACAAGGGCCGCCCGGGCAGCGCCCCCGACAAACCCGCCCGCACGACGGCCCGGTCCGCCTCATAGAGCCACGTCCCTACCTCGCCTATCCCGCCCAACGGTGCCTCCGACCGGATGTCCGCTTCGGTGACCACTGCGGGGGACGCGCCGGCACGGCATACCGCCGCCGTCCGTCCGGCCACCTGCGCGAGCGGCCCCCACCACAGCGCGCACTCAAGCACCTCGCCCCGCCACGACGTCCATTGCGCCTCCGCACCCGCCGGGATGGCGGCGTGTGGGAACGCGGGGGAGAGCTTGGCACCGGTCGCAGGCACCTGCGCGGCCCACGCGAGGACCTGCCGCCACGAGGGCGAGATCGCCTCCAGCGAGAAGACCCTCCGCGCGCGCCCGGAGACATCCCGCACGCCCGGCACCCGCCGTCCGGGGTCGACCCAGACTCCGGTATGCCGTCCGCTCGCTTCCGCCTGGCCGCTCACCCCCGGCTCGCTCACACCCGGCTCGCGCACCTCTTGCCCTTTGCTCACCGCTGCCACGTCGATCGTTTCGGCAGGGGCCTGGATGACTCGGGCGTCTGGCCACGCGGCGAGGTTTGCCCGGGCGACGGCGGCGGTCACCGGGTCGACTTCGACGGCGTGAACGCCTAGCCCGGCGGCCGCGAACGCCCGGGCATCCGAGCCGATCCCGCACCCCAGGTCCACGATCTGCCCGACCCCCGCCGCCACGAAGCGAGCGGTATGCCGGGCCGCCAGCTCGGGTCGGGTTGCCTGCTCCAGCCCGTCGGCCGTGAAAAGCATCCCGTCGGCGTCCGAACCGAACTTGTCCCGCGCCAACCCGCGCAATCGCGCCTGGGCCAACGCCGCCGACACCAGCTCGGGCTCGTGCCCAGCCGCCCGCAGTCGGGTCGAGACGGCGAGGGCCGAGTCGGCGGCATACGGGCCGATCGACTCCAGCAGCGCTCGGCCGGGACCGTCGGCCAGCCGGGCGAGCAGCGCGGGGTCCATGCCCCCATCCTGGCGCGCCCAGCCCGATCGGGCGGCATCCTAGGCTGAGCGCCATGACGGCTCCCTTGGACGGCCTGCTCGTCGCCGACTTCAGTCGGGTGCTGGCGGGACCGTTCGCGACGATGTATCTGGCCGACCTCGGCGCCACCGTCGTCAAGGTCGAGCGCCCGGGCGCCGGCGACGACACCCGCGAGTGGGGCCCGCCGTGGACCGAGCACACGAGCTCCTACTTCGAGTCAGTCAACCGGTCCAAGCTCGGGCTCACCCTGGACCTGGGCGATCCGGCCGATCTGGCCCTGGCCTGCGAGCTCGCTGCCCGCGCCGACGTCCTCGTCGAGAACTTCCGCAGCGGCACGATGGAGCGCCTGGGGCTGGGCTTCGAGCAGGTCCGCGACGGCGATGCCGGTGCCGGCCGGCCCGCGAACCCGGGGATCGTCTACGCCTCGATCACCGGTTACGGCTCGGGCGCCGGGGCCGCCCTGCCCGGCTACGACTTCGTCGTCCAGGCCGTCGGAGGGTTGATGAGCATTACCGGCGAGCCCGACGCCCCTGCGCAGAAGGTCGGCGTTGCGCTGGTCGACGTCCTCACCGGCAAGGACGCGGTCATCGGGATCCTCGCCTCGATTGCCGGCCGAGCGCGGACCGGGCAGGGCGCGCATGTCGAGGTCAACTTGCTGTCCAGTCTGCTCGGAGCCCTGGTCAACCAGGCTTCGGGCTATCTGGCCACGGGCACGCCCCCAGCGCGGATGGGCAACCGGCACCCGTCGATTGCCCCCTACGAGACCCTCGCCTGCGCCGACGGGGAGATCGCGGTGGCGTGCGGCAACGACGGGCAGTTCCGCCGCCTCGCGGCAGCGGTGGGCCTGCCGGCGCTCGGTGAGGACCCGGCATACGCCACCAACGGCGACCGCGTCGCCCACCGAGACGCGCTCGCGGCCGCCCTGGAGACGCGGCTGCGCGACGCGCCGGTCGCCCACTGGGACGCGGTGCTGCAGCAGGCGGGGGTGCCGGCGGGCCCGGTGGGGGACATCAGGAGCGCATTCGGCCTCGCGCAGTCCCTCGGCCTGCAGCCCGCGTATGCCGCTCGCCCCGGCGAGCTGCCACAGGTGCGTAACCCCGTGACGATCTCGGGTCACGATCCCGGCCCTGGTATGCCGCCGCCTCGTCTCGGCGAGCACGATGCCCTCGTGCGCGGCTGGCTGGCCGGTGATGACCGCTCCGTCGCCGGGCTGGCACTCGACTTGACCGAGTGCTAACGGGATACCTACATTGGCGTTAGCACTCTCCCCTGGAGAGTGCTGATCGCACGACCGGCGTCGACCCCCGCGACGGCGAAGTCGGTCGAGCGACATCAGCCATGACAACTATCGACTTCCGAAAGGACACCGACGTGTCGGTTTCCATCAAGCCGCTCGAGGACCGCATCCTGGTCAAGTCGCTCGAGGCCGAGACCACCACCGCATCCGGGCTGGTCATCCCGGACACCGCCAAGGAGAAGCCGCAGGAGGGCGAGGTCCTCGCCGTGGGCCCTGGGCGGATGACCGACAAGGGCGTTCGCGTCGCCATGGACATCACGGTCGGCGACCGGGTCATCTACAGCAAGTACGGCGGCACTGAGATCAAGCACGGCGGCCAGGAGTTCCTCCTGCTGTCGGCCCGCGACGTGCTCGCCATCGTCGGCTGAGGCGGCACTCGTGGCTAAGACGCTGGAGTTCGACGACTCCGCCCGTAAGGCGCTGGAACGGGGCGTGGACGCCCTGGCCAACGCCGTCAAGGTGACGCTGGGCCCCAAGGGCCGCAACGTCGTCATCGACAAGAAGTGGGGCGCTCCCACCATCACCAACGATGGGGTGACCATCGCCCGCGAGATCGAGCTCGAGGACCCTTACGAGAACCTCGGCGCCCAGCTCGCCAAGGAGGTCGCCACCAAGACCAACGACATCGCCGGTGACGGGACGACGACCGCGACGGTCCTCGCCCAGGCGATGGTCAAGGAGGGCCTGCGCAACGTCGCCGCCGGGGCGGCCCCGTCGGCGCTCAAGCGCGGCATGGACAAGGCCGTCGAGGCGCTCAACGATCGGCTGCTGGCCAACGCCCGCGAGCTGGAGGGCACCGAGGAGATCGGCCAGGTCGCCGCGCTCTCGGCCCAGGACGAGGCGATCGGTGCCACCATCGCCGAGGCCTTTGACAAGGTCGGCAAGGACGGCGTCATCTCGGTCGAGGAGTCCTCGACGACGGCGACCGAGCTGGAGTTCACCGAGGGCATGCAGTTCGACAAGGGCTACATCTCGGCCTACTTCGTCACCGACGCCGAGCGGATGGAGGCCGTCCTCGAGGACGCTTACATCCTCATCAACCAGGGCAAGATCTCCTCGATCCAGGAATTGCTCCCGGTGCTCGAGAAGGTCGTCCAGACCGGCAAGCCGTTGCTCGTCGTGGCCGAGGACGTCGATGGAGAGGCCCTGTCGACCTTGGTCGTCAACAAGATCCGGGGCACCTTCACGGTTGCCGCGGTCAAGGCCCCGGGCTTCGGCGACCGCCGCAAGGCGATGCTGCAGGACCTGGCCATCCTCACCGGCGGTCAGGTCGTCGCCGAAGAGGTCGGTCTCAAGCTCGACCAGGCCGGTCTTGAGGTGCTCGGTCAGGCCCGACGCGTCGTCATCACCAAGGACCACACGACCGTCATCGACGGTCAGGGCGGTCGGGACGAGGTCGAGGGGCGGGTCGCGCAGATCAAGAAAGAGATCGAGCGCACCGACTCGGATTGGGACCGCGAGAAGTTGCAGGAGCGCCTGGCCAAGTTGGCCGGCGGGGTCTGCGTCATCAAGGTCGGCGCCCACACCGAGGTCGAGCTCAAGGAAAAGAAGCACCGAATCGAGGACGCTATTTCGGCGACTCGCGCGGCGATCGAAGAGGGGATTGTCGCCGGCGGCGGCACGGCCCTCATCCACGCCGCGTCGGCCATCGACGCACTGACCCTGATGGGAGACGAGGCGACGGGCGCGGCGATTGTCCGCAAGGCCGCTGCCGAGCCACTGCGCTGGATCGCCGAGAACGCGGGGCACCAGGGCTACGTCGTCACGACCAAGGTTGCGGAGTTGCCGCTCGGTCAGGGTCTCAACGCGGCGACGGGATCCTACGAGGACCTGGTCAAGGCTGGTGTCATCGACCCGGTCAAGGTGACTCGCTCGGCGCTGCGCAACGCTGCGTCGATCGCTTCCATGATCCTCACGACCGACACCCTGGTCGTGGAGAAGAAGGAAGAGGAGCCCGCCCCGGCCGCTGGCGGCCACGGGCACGGCCACGGGCACTGAGCCACGCGCGACGCCGCACGGCATACCGGGCTTTGGGCCCGAGCACGAACGGTCCGCGACTCCATGGGGGTCGCGGACCGTTCGTGTGTGCTGAGCGCCTGCAGGGCGGGCTCGGTCAGGCGGGGATGGCGAGAACGCCGGCGTAGACAGCGGCCCGTTCTTCTTCGGTGAGCCCGCCCCACACGCCGTAGGGCTCTCGGACGGTCAGGGCGTGGGTGCGACATTGGCGCATGACAGGACATCCGTCGCACACGGTCTTGGCTGCGTTGGCTCGGCTGCGCCGGGCCGGTCCGCGCTCCCCGTCCGGGTGGAAGAACGACTCCGGACCCAGCGCCCGGCAGGCACCGGACTCTTGCCAGGTCCAGGCGTGTTCCACCGGCCCGGGCAACGGCGCGATCTGCAGGAACTCGGTCACCGCTACTCCCCACTGTGGCACGACATCGGACGACCGGAGCAGCAGCGCCTGGTCGTCAACCGGTCCTCGGAACGCTAACCCGCACGGAAGCAACGGTGATCAACGCTGGAGTCAAGGCTTGTTAAAGATTCGGTAAGGGCGATATCGGGCGGAGTTCCGGCCATATCGGGCGCAGTTCGGGCTATTTCGGGCGGAGATCGGGGGCATCGGGCAACCGAAAGATCAAGGATGTGAGAAAGGATGCCTGAGGTGTCTTCGGCTGGATATCATCACCAGCACAGGCAGGCACGAGCGAGCCGTCGGGGGCGCACAGTGACGTGGTCAGCGGGCATCGCTCGCCGGTCAGATCCGGTGGGCGTAACGCCGCACCCTGCTGCACCGATATCACAGGCAAGCGCGGCGTCGTCGCTGCGTGATCTGGCCCTTGCGGCACGCTCGACTCCTGGACTGGCCACCGAGGCGCTCATGGCGCAGGTGCGGACCCTGGCTCTGCGCTACGCGCGCGCTCGCCTCGGCAGGTTCGGTGTCGAAGATGCCGCCCAAGACGTCGCTCAGGAGGTCTGCATGGCCGTGCTGGCGGCGCTGCCGACCTTCGATGACCGCGGGGCGCCCTTCGAGGCCTTCGTCTACTCGATCGCTTCGCGCAAGGTGGCCGACACGCACCGACAAACGGCGCGCTCGCCGTTGCCCATGGCCGAGGTTCCCGACCACGCCGACGGAGCCCGCGGCCCGGAAGACCGCGCTGTGGTCGGGGATGATGCGGCCCGAGTGATGGCCGTCGTCGCCACGCTGCCACCCGCCCAGCGGGAGATCCTCACCTTGCGGGTCGCGATGGGGCTCTCCACCGACGAGACTGCGGCAGCGCTGGGGATGAGCGCGGGTGCCGTCCGGGTGGCCCAGCACCGAGCGCTGACCACCTTGCGTTCGCGGTTGGCCCCGACCGCGTCGGAGGTGTCGGCTCCATGAACGATCCCATTCGGGTCGACCTGCTGGCCTCCGACGATCGGCTGCTCGATGCCGTCGCAGCCCGCAGCTATGCCGGCTCCGATCCGCTCGCGACGATGCTGTTGACCTACGCCCGAGCCTGCGACAGCCCAGCCCCGGCCACGCGCCCCGCGGCCGGCCGCCGTCGGATTCGGCGGGCGGTGATCAGTGGCTTCGCCTCGATGTCCCTGCTGGTCTCCGGGGTCAGTGCCGCGGCCGCGGTGTCAGATCGACTGCCGCAGCCGGTCATCGAGTGGGCGACCGAGCACGCGCCATGGTGGGCGCGGCTGGCGATCCTCACCGACCCCAACCTGCCTCCGGTGGGCGACGGCCAGGGCTTGGCCAGTATGCCGTCCGCAACCGTGCCAACAACCCGTCCGGGAGCTGCGTCGACCACTGCACAGACCGGGCCGACCGACCCGACCGAACCGGATCAGGGTGGGGCGTCGGCCGAAGCGGCCGGCGGGCCGACTCCCGACAAACGGCAGGCCGACCCCGCCGTCACCTCGCCCGCAGCTACCCCCACCGGCCCGGCTACCCCAACAGCCGCCGCCGACAAGGAAGCCAACGGAAACTTGGGGAAGTCCACGAGCGCACCTGGGCGCACGGCTGCTCCCGGCGAAGGCAAGGGCGGCGCCAGCGGACAGCCCTCGGTGCAGGCCAACGGGGGACGCTGACGCCCGGGTAGACTCGGTAGATGACCGTCGAATCCGAGCCCAGCACCAGCTCTTTCGCTCCGCTCGGGCTCACCTACGACGACGTTCTCCTGCTCCCCGGTGAGACCGACGTCATCCCCAGCGAGGTCGACACCACGACCCGGCTGACCCGGGAGATCTCGATTCGCATCCCGTTGATCTCGGCGGCCATGGACACGGTCACCGAGTCGCGGATGGCGATCAACATGGCGCGTCAGGGCGGCATCGGCGTCCTGCATCGCAATCTGTCGATTGCCGATCAGGCCTACCAGGTCGATGTCGTCAAGCGGACCCAGACCGGGATGATCAGCAACCCGATCACCATCGGCCCGGACGCCACCCTCGAGGACCTCGACGCGGTGTGCGGGCAATACCGCGTGTCCGGTCTGCCAGTCGTGGACCCGAGCAACCACCTCATCGGCATCATCACCAACCGCGACCTGCGGTTCACCCCGGTCGCGCTGTGGGGCACGACGCTGGTCCGTGACGTCATGACGCCGATGCCGCTCATCACCGCGCCCGAGGGCATCTCTCGTGATGACGCCACCCTCCTGCTGCGCCAGCACAAGCGCGAGCGGTTGCCACTCATCGACGACCACGGCCGGCTCGCCGGCCTGATCACCGTCAAGGACTTCGTCAAGTCCGAGCAATACCCACAGGCCAGCAAGGACGCCCACGGCCGGTTGCTCGTCGCCGCGGCCATCGGCTATTTCGGCGACGCCTGGGAGCGGGCCACCACCCTCGTCGAGGCTGGCGTCGACATCCTGGTCCCCGACGTCGCCAACGGCCACGCCCGGCTCATGCTGGAGATGATCGCCAGGCTCAAGTCCGACCCAGCGACCCGGCACGTCCAGGTGATCGGCGGCAACGTCGCCACTCGCGCAGGTGCTCAGGCCCTCGTCGACGCGGGTGCCGACGCGGTCAAGGTCGGCGTGGGCCCCGGCTCCATCTGCACGACTCGGGTCGTCGCCGGCGTCGGCGTCCCCCAGATCACGGCCGTCAATGAAGCGGCCAAGGCCTGCATCTCGGCCGGCGTCCCGGTCATCGCCGACGGCGGCGTCCAATACTCCGGCGACCTGGCCAAGGCCCTCGTCGCGGGAGCCGACACGATCATGGTTGGGTCGTTGCTCGCGGGGTGCGAGGAGAGCCCCGGCGAGCTCGTCTTCGTCAACGGCAAACAGTTCAAGACCTATCGCGGGATGGGCTCGATGGGCGCCATGGCTTCCCGGGGCAAGAAGTCCTTCTCCAAGGACCGCTACTTCCAGGCCGACGTCGACACCGACGACAAGATCGTTCCCGAGGGGATCGAAGGGCGGGTCGCCTATCGCGGTCAGCTCAAGGCAGTCATCCACCAGCTCGTCGGCGGCCTGCACCAGTCGATGTTCTATGTCGGCGCCCGCACGATCTCCGAGCTCAAGGACCGCGGCCGGTTCGTCCGGATCACCTCGGCCGGGCTCAAAGAGAGCCACCCGCACGACGTCCAGGGCATCGTCGAGGCACCCAACTACGTCACCCGCTGAGCCCCCCGTCGCGCGCGACCGACCACACTGGCGGAGGGACGCGCGGGACCCAGCCGAACGGCATACAGCGCGGGGTATGCCGTGCCGCCGGGAGCTGCCGCGGAGCCCGGTAGCCTGGGTCGGTGAGCGAGATCGAGATCGGTCGCGGCAAACGCGGCCGCCGGGCCTACTCCTTCGACGAGATCGCCGTGGTGCCCTCGCGGCGCACTCGCGACCCCGAGGACGTATCGGTCTCCTGGCAGATCGACGCCTACCACTTCGACATCCCGGTCATGGGCGCCCCGATGGACTCAGTGATGTCACCGGCGACCGCGATCGCCCTAGGGCGGCTCGGTGGCCTGCCGGTGCTCGACCTCGAGGGCCTGTGGACCCGCTACGACGACCCCGAGCCCTTCCTCGACGAGATCGCCCAGCTCGACCCGGTTCGCGCCACGGCTCGGATGCAGCAGATCTACGCCGAGCCGATCCGCCCCGAGCTGGTCACCGAGCGGCTGCGTGAGCTGCGCGAGGCCGGGGTCACCGTCGCCGGAGCGCTCAGCCCCAAGCACACGCAGGCCCATTGGCGCACCGTGCTTGACGCCGGCGTCGACCTATTCGTCATCCGCGGCACCACGGTGTCGGCCGAACACGTCGGGAGCCGGGCCGAACCGCTCAACCTCAAGCGGTTCATCTACGAGCTCGACGTCCCGGTCATCGTCGGCGGCGCAGCCACCTACACCGCCGCTCTGCACCTCATGCGGACCGGCGCGGCGGGCGTGCTCGTCGGCTTCGGCGGGGGCGCTGCGCACAC
Organism: Dermatophilaceae bacterium; assembly: GCA_044220725.1. Lineage (GTDB taxonomy): Bacteria > Actinomycetota > Actinomycetes > Actinomycetales > Dermatophilaceae > Phosphoribacter. The sequence continues at coordinate 10,615 of JBGAQN010000024.1, read as the reverse complement.
GACCAGGCGCACCCTGGGCATTCACGCACCGATGGCCAGCGCCATCGCCGATGTCGCAGCCGCACGCCGGGACTACCTCGACGAGTCGGGCGGGCGTTATGTCCACGTCATCGCCGACGGTGGGGTCGGGACCTCCGGCGACATCGTCCGGGCCATTGCCTGCGGGTCCGATGCGGTCATGCTCGGCGCGGCCCTGGCCAGGGCGGCCGAGGCTCCGGGCACCGGATTCCACTGGGGTTCCGAGGCCCACCACCCGTTCCTGCCCCGCGGCGAACGGGTCCAGGTCGGCCTCCGCGCCAGCCTGGAGGAGATCCTCTTCGGCCCCGGCCGCAGTGCCGACGGCACGACGAACATCATCGGGGCGCTGCGCCGCGCCATGGCGACGACCGGCTATTCGGACGTCAAGGAGTTCCAGCGCGTCGAGGTCGTCGTCGCGCCCCACAGCCACGCCTAGCAAGGACCGCCATGTCCGCTCTGCCCGTCGAGACCGCCGCATCCGCCCAATCCGCCTCGTCCGGCACCACGGCGGCGCACGGCATACCCGATGGGTATGCCGTGCCGGCCCCGTTGGTCGCCGACCTCACCCGCCGGGCGGTGACCGGCCCGCGGGCTGACCGTCGTCTGGTGCCTACCCCGCTGACCGGCCAGGGGCTCTATGAGTTGCCCCTGTCGACCCGGGCCGATGTCGAGATGGCCGTGGCGCAGGCCCGCAGCGCTCAACGTGCCTGGGCCAAGCGTTCGGTCGAGCATCGAGCGCGGGTCATCCTGGCGGTCCACGATCTCGTCCTGGACCGCCAGGTGCAGTTGTTGGACCTCATGCAGCTGGAGTCGGGCAAGACCCGTTTGCAGGCGTTCGAGGAGGTCGCGGACATCGCTCTCGTCGCGCGGCACTATGGGCGAATGGGGGCTCGGCACCTGGCCGACCGGCAGGTCTGGGGTGCCTTCCCGGTCCTCACCCGGGCCGAGACGATCCGGGTTCCTTACGGCGTCGTGGGGATCGTCAGCCCATGGAACTATCCGTTCACCCTGCCCATCGGTGACAGTCTGCCGGCCTTGCTGGCCGGCAACGCGGTCGTTCTTCGACCAGATCCACAGGCGACCCTCACCGCCCTGTTCGGTGCGCACATCCTGCACGACGCTGGCCTGCCCGACGGGGTGCTCCAGGTCGTCACCGGCGACGGCCCGAGCGTTGGCCAAGCGGTCGTCGAGTTGACCGACTTCGTCTGCTACACCGGGTCGACCGAAGTCGGCCGGGCGGTCGCACAGTCCGCCGCGGCCCGCTTGGTGCCCTCCTCGCTGGAACTCGGTGGCAAGAACACCCTCTACGTCCGGGCCGACGCCGACCTGGACCGGACCGTTCCCGGCGCGATCCGGGCGTGCTTCGGCTCGGCTGGACAACTGTGCGTGCACGCGGAGCGGATCGCCGTGCATGAATCGATCGCCGACGCTTTCCTGGCGAAGTTCGTGCCAGCGGTCGCCGCCATGCGGGTCGGAGTCGGGTTGGAGTATGGGTTCGACATGGGCACTCTGGTGTCGCAACGACAGCTGGACCGGGTCCAAGCACACGTCGCGGACGCCGTTGCGAAGGGGGCGCAGGTCCTCGCCGGCGGCCGGGCGCGCCCCGACCTCGGGCCGTTCGTTCACGATCCGACGGTGCTGTCCGGGGTGACGTCGCAGATGGTTTGCCGTGACGAGGAGACCTTCGGCCCGGTCGTGTCGATCTACCGGGTGGGTTCGGACGATGAAGCCGTCGACCTGGCCAACGACACGGCATACGGGCTCAACGCGTCGATCTGGAGCCGCGACGTGCGTCGGGCACGGGCGTTGGCGAGACGGCTGCGTGTCGGGACCGTGAACATCAACGACGGCTACGGCGCCGCCTGGGGTGCCTCGGGTGCGCCGATGGGCGGGATGCGCCAGTCCGGGATCGGCCGACGCCACGGTGCCGAGGGGATCACCAAATACACCGAAAGTCAGACGATCGCGGCGCAGCATCTCGTCCCGATTGCCCCCTTCGGCGGGCTGGACGACCGACGCTTCGCCGCGGCCCTGACCGTGGGCTTGAAGACCCTGCGTCGCGTGGGACTGCGCTGAGGTATGCCGCCCGCGCCGGAGCACTCGCCGGAGCCGACCCTGGAGTCAGCTCCCGTGTCGGCCCCTGCAGCGGCTCCGGAGACCCGAGCCAGCCTGCGCGCCAAGGGGATTCGCAACGGTCGGCCGGCGGGTGGATCAGTCGCCAGGCACAGCGCGGCGATGGCGGTCGGCACTCTCGGCTCGCGCGTCCTGGGCTTCGTGCGCACAGCAATGCTCACGGCGGTCGTCGGCGGCGCGCTGGCGGCCGACTCGTTCACCGTCGCCAACTCGCTGCCGACCCAGGTCTTCGTCCTGGTCAACGGGGGGCTCCTGTCGGCTCTGGTCGTCCCGCAGATCACCAAGGCGATGGCCCGCAGCGACGGTTCCCAGGAGTTCACCGATCGGCTGCTCACCCTGGGATTCCTCGTCCTGGCTGGCGTCACCGTGGTCTGCATGCCACTGGCGCCGTGGATCGTCGACCTGCTCAGCGCCAACAAGAGCCCGCAGTTCCTCTCCCTGACGACGGCGATTGCCTATCTGTGTTTGCCGCAGATCTTCTTCTATGGGATGTACTCGATCCTCGGCCAAGTGCTCAACGCCTATGGGAGGTTCACGGCATACGCCTGGGCCCCGGCGTGGGCCAACGTCGTGCAGATCGGCGGGCTGGGGTACTTCATCCGCGAATGGGGCCAGCAGCCGTCAGTGGACACGTGGACCCCGGTGATGGTCTGGGTCTTGGCCGGCACCACCACCCTGGGGATTGTCGTTCAAGGGATCTGCCTGGTCGTCCCCTTGGTGGGCAGTGGCTTTCGTTACCGGCCGAGGTTCGGTTGGCGAGGGCATGGCTTTGGTGACGTTTCTCGGATGGCCGGCTGGACGATCGGGGCCCTGACCGTCTCGCAGATCGGGGGTCTCGTGACGACACGAGCCATGACGGTGGGAGCCAGCCAGGCGCCGAATGTCGCCGGGAATGGAATCCAGCAATACGCCTACAGCCTCTACATCCTCCCGCACTCGCTGGTCACCGTCTCGATCGTCACAGCGCTCTTCCCGGCGATGTCCCGAGCCTTTCAGGACGGTGATCTCGCTGCCCTACGGCGCTGGGTGGTCTCCGGCTTGACCGCTCCGGCGGTGCTGGTCATCCCCGCAACGACCCTGCTCATCGCGCTGGGCCGCCCCATGGCCTCCACGCTCTACCCCGGGCTGCGGGTCGATGTCCCGTTGGGTGTCGACGAACCGGGGGACGTCGCCCTGGTCCTGGCGCTGATGGCCGTCGGTGTCCTCCCCTTCGGGATCACCGCGCTCAAACAGCGCTACTGCTTCGCTCGAGGGGACGGCTGGCTCAACTTCTGGCTCGTCGGGGTGATGACCCTGGGCAACCTGGTCACGGCCGTCGTTGCCATGGTGGCCACACCCCCCGAGTTCGTCGTCGCCGTCGTCGCCGCCGGTGGGACGCTGTCCAACATCGTTGCTGCCGGTCTGTTCCTGCTGGTCGCTCGGCGTCAGCTCGACGGTTTGGGCCTGCGCGGGGTCTGGTGGCTCTGGGCCCGGTTGACGGTGGCCTCGGCGGTCGCGGGGCTGGTGGCCTGGGGTGCGGCGGCATACATCGCGGCGCCGTCGAGCCGGTGGCTCCTGCAGCTCATCGCCCTCGGCGCGGGAACGGTCCTGTTCGCCATCGTCTTCCTCGTCCTCGCCTGGGCAACTCGGGTCACCGAGGTGACCCAGGCGATGCGGCAAGTGGCGGGTCGGCTGGGTCGGCTCGGTCAGCTGAGTCGGCGTCCCGCCCAGCGCGTCGGATCGTTGCTTCGGCCAGCGTGCGCAGCGAGTCGACGATCTCCGACCGAAACCCCAGGTGCTCCCGGTCGAAGACCACGGACAACTCGGTGCACCCGAAGATCACTGCAGCGCAGCCAGCGTCCAGGGCGGTGTCGACGCTGCGGTGCAGTGACGCGAGATCGACGTGGCGCCCGGCCTTGACCTGGTCGTAGATGATCGCCGAGATGGTGTCCTGGAGGGCGGTCGGCGGTGTCCACGTCTGACCGTCCCGCCGGGCGATGGCGTCGTGGTATGTCCTCGCGCGGATCGTCCCCTCGGTGGCGAACACGGCGATGGGCCCCGCGGTCGCGGCGACAGCGACCGCGGCGGTCTCTTCGACGATGGACAGCAGGTCGATCTCAAGGGCCCGCTGCACCGGCTCGGTGAAGATGTTGGCGGAGTTGCACGGCAGGACGACAAAGTCGGCACCCATCTGTTGCAGCCGAACGGCGTCGGCCACGAGGGCGGGGGTCGGGTTCGGGGCGCTGGGGTCGAGTAGAGCAGCGGTCCGGTCGGGCACCGTCGCATGTTGCAGAACGATGGCGTCCAGGTGATCCTGGTCGCGGTCGGCCCGGGTGAGCCGGACCAGCAAGTCCAGGAAGGACACCGTGGCGGCCGGCCCGAGGCCACCCATGACCCCGACGATGGGGCTGCGCCACCCCGGGGCGGTCACAAGGCGGCTCCGCCGCCACTGGCCGGGTCGTAGTAGCGGTGGAACTTGCGGTCGTAGCTGATCCCGCCGAGGGCCACCTTGACCCGGCGTCGGGGATCCCGCTCGGCCCGGTAGTGCAGTGGATTACGCAATCCGCCGCCCTTGATGACCCGCCTGACAGTGGCCAGCAACTCCGGATGGCGCTGCAAGGCCCAGACAATGGTGCGCACCGGGACCACCGAATAGACCGTTTGAGCCGTCGTCTGCACGACCGGGCCCAACGGCCCGAGGTCCCCGCGAACGTATTCGTCGACGTAGTAGGACACCGGGTTGTGTCCGGTGCCAGTGACGTAGTAGTTCGACCGGCCCAATCGAGGGTTGAGCTCGAAGAACTTGGTCACCCCGTCGCGCGGATCGAACTTGAGGTCGAAATTGGCGAACCCCACCCAGCGCAACTCGGCCAGCAATCGGGTCGCCTGGGCGACCATCTCCGGATTGACGCCGGTGAGGATGGCCGCCGGCACCCCCAGCTGGCCGGGGGAGTGCTCTTCGATGAGGGTCTGGCCCCACGAGGCGAACCGAACCCGAGAGTCCTTGTCGCAGTAGCAGGTAAGGATCCGCATTCCGGTGTCGTCACCGGGTATTCGGTCCTGAAGCACCAACGCGTCCCGATAGCCGGCGGCGTGGATGCGGCGCAGCAACTCGCGCAACTCGTCGTCCGAGGCAACCTCGTGGACCTTGGCCTGTCCAGCGAAACTCACCCGGTGCCAGGCCGTTGGGCTGGTGGCCTTGAGGATGAGGGGGAAGACCCCTGGCGCACGCACGTCCTCCCAGCCCGGTTGGCCCAGGTCGATGACAACGGTGGCTGGCGTGCTCAGTCCCACCGTGTCGGCCAGCTCGGCGAAGGTGTGTTTGCGAGTGGCTCGTTCCAAGACGTCCGCGCTGACGTAGGGCACCCGGAACCGCGCGTCGAGGCGGTCGGCGATGGCCACGGCTTTCTCCACGAGGGTGTCCGAGGTGGCCAGCAGCAACAAGGGGACGGAGATGTCGGCGAACGGCGCCCCGCGTAATGTCCGCAGCAGCTCGTCCTCGTCGAGTAGGTCGGCGCACGGCACGAGTTCGAGAATCTCGGAGTGGTCGGTGACCCACGTGCCCGCGCTCGCGACGACATAGGAGCGCACTCCGTAGCCCTCGTGGAACGCCCGGACCAGGGAGTACGCCCCGACGTGCCCGCCCAGGACGACCGGGACGAACTCGGGTGCGCCGGTCAGGCCCGACTTACCTGTTCTTGTACGCACGGACCAGCGCCTCCACGAGCCGACTTGCCACCGGTCGCAGCCGCAGGGTGAACTCCCCGGCATACTCCAACCGCTGCGGGTTCCATTGCCGTTTGAACTCTTCGAGCCCTTCGGAGGCGTCGATGCCGCCGAAGTCGAAGGTCGCCACGCCGCGTCGCGCCGCTCGCTGCATCAACTCCCACACCATGAGGTAGTTGGGTCGCAGGTTGCGGTAGTCGTTCGAGGAGGCGGCATACAGGTAGCTGCCTCGCGCACCGCACGTGGCGAACACCGAGCCCGCGAGGTAGGGGCCGTCGGGGGTCACCGCCTCGATCGCGGTCATCTCGGCCACGAGCGCCGCACAGTTGGCGATGCTCTGTTCGAGGGTCTCGATCTGGCGTTCCTGCTTCTCTGAGGCCGGCTTGGCGGTCAGTTTGGCCAGCTGCGCCGTCGATTCGGCCTCGAGTTTCTCGGCTGCGGCTCGAGCCAGCCTCGGGTCGAGGCGCACCAACGAGATGGTGATGTCATCGGTGGGGGAGAGGAGGTCGAACAGCGACGTGAAGTAGCCCAGGCTGCGCACCCCGAACCCGTCCCGCTCGCCAGTGGTGCGCAGCAGGTCGTGGAAGGCCACGAGACCCGCTCGCCCGGCCGACTCGTAGACCAATCCGGAGCGCTGCGCCTTGCGGATGCTCCACCGGGTGCCTTGCGGCAACTGCGCGAGGAGGCCATCGACGTCGGAGATGTCGGTGACCATCCGGACAGCGGGTTGCGAGAGCGCCTTGGCCGCGTCCTCACCCGGATCGGTCCGGGCGAACCCGCGCGCGGTCAATGCGGCGAGCAGGTGGGTGTCGTCGATCCGCACCGCGGGGTCGATCCGCAGGGTCACCCCGGCGTTGGCTGTGGCGACTCGGCGCACTTCGGCCAGCAGGGCGTCGAGGCTGTCCTCGTCGGACCAGTCGACGACGAACCCGCGCGGGCAGTAGCACAGCGCCATCGGCAGCAGCGGGGTGCGCCGGAAGAGCAGGAGAGCGGCCCCGGTGACCTCGTGGCCCGTGGCGGTATGCCGTCCGATGGCCACCCGCCGCCAGGTCCAGCCCGTGGGTTCCTTCGCTTTCCCCCAAGCCACGGTCTGCATGAGATGGCCGTTGGGGTGATTCCGGACGAAGTCGTCGTGCTCTCGATCGGAGAGGTGCAACACCGTCACCGTCACGACGCGCTCCTTCGCCCGCGCGGATCTCGCGCGCCGGGCACCGTCCAGATCATCCGGGGCAGTCTACCGTCGTCGTTGGCGCCGCCGGACCGTGACTGTTCGGGCCGGCCAGGGGCCGATCGGCCGCGCCCGCACCCATCAGGCCTGCCGGACCTGCTCGGCCTGGACGACCGCGGCGCTGACGCGTTGCCAGGCACTGCGGATGTGCGTCTCGACCAGGGCCTCGGCGCGATCGGCGTCGCCGGTCTCAATGGCGGCATACAGGGCACGGTGGTCCGACCGGAGGGTGTCCACAAGGTCTTCCCAGTCCGTGACGTAGCGGAATGCCTCGAGCAGTGGCAGGCGCATCGACTCGCGGATGGCGACCGTGAGGTCGGCGGCCAAGCGGTTTCCGGCGGCCTCGGCGATGGCCACATGCAAAGCGGTGTCCGCGTCGTTGAAGCGCGGCCGGTCGATGTCGGGGGCCTCCATCACGGCGATAGCCCGGCGCATCTCGGCTAGGTCGGAGGCTCGGGCGTGTTGAGTCGCCAGGCGGATGCTGAGGCGTTCCAAGGCGATTCGAGCCTCGATGACGTCGTCGACGGCGAAGTTGGCCAAAGCCACATGCAGGCGCAGCAGGCGCATGAGGGCCCGGGCGGGGACAGCGGTGACGGTGGTTCCACCGGCGCCGCCTGCCCCGACCGACGAGCGGACTACGCCTTGGGCCTGCAGCGTCCGCACCGCTTCTCGGACTGCGGCCCGGCTCACCTCAAGTTGCCGGGCGAGTTCGCGTTCGGCCGGCAACTGGTCACCGACGCTCAGCTCGCCGGCGAGGATGCGGTTCTCCACCCAGGCCAGGACGACCTCGAAGGCCCGCATGCCCCCTCGCCCGGACATGTCGGCACTGTCGCCGTCGGCCGCGCGGTGGGTCGAGGGCGCGCCGGGTGCTCGGTCGTCGGACACGGGTCGTTTCTCTCGTCGGTGTGCTTGCGCCTTCATTGTCCCCGGAGTGTGGTCTGGCCATAGCCGTCCACCGACCGTTCGGCCCAGCAGATCGACCGCTCGGCTCACCCGCGGGCGAACCGAGAGTGCTGGTGCCGGCTATCTCTTGACGGGCTAATGGTCAGACCTTACCGTGAAGGCAACCCATTGGTCCGACCAAACTGGCAGTACCTGAAAATGGTCTGACCACTGGAGGTTCGACCCGACGCAGTGCCGGCCCCCAGCAAGAGGAGATGCCCGCATGACTCCCGCATTGAGCATCATCACCGACGCCTACAAACCTGAGCTCGCGCCCGTCGGCGGAAGCCTGGTCGCCTCAGCTCTCATTGCGCTCATCCCGCTGCTCACCGTGTTTGTCACCCTCGGGTGGCTGCGGTGGAAGGCGCACTGGGCGGGGCTCACCGCCGTGGGCGTCGCGATCCTCGTCGCGGTGCTGGCCTACCGGATGCCCGCCGGGCTGGCCGTGCTGTCGGCCACCGAGGGCGCGGTCTTCGGCCTGTTCCCCATCATGTGGATCGTCTTCACCGCGATCGTGCTTTACCAGATCACGGTGGTGAGCGGCCGGTTCGAGGACCTGAGGGCCACCTTCCACCTCATCTCCGACGACCCCCGGATCCAGGCCATCATCATCGCCTTCTGCTTCGGCGGGCTGCTCGAGGCGCTCGCCGGATTCGGTGCCCCGGTCGCGATCACGGGCGTCATGCTCATGGCTCTGGGCTTCAGCCCGCTGCGCGCCGCGGCCGTCGTGTTGCTCGCCAACACCGCTCCCGTCGCCTTCGGCGCCATCGGCACCCCGATCATCACGGCCGGCTCGCTGACCAAGATCCCCTACACCGAGATCGGCGCCTACGTCGGGCACCAGACCCCGTTCATCGCCGTCTTCGTGCCGCTGCTGCTCGTCCTCATGGTCGACGGCAAGCGGGGCGTCCGTCAGACCTGGCCGGTCGCCGTCGTCGTCGGCATTGCCTTCGCCATCGCCCAGTGGATCAGCGCCACCTACATCTCGGTCGAGCTCACCGACATCATCGCCTCGCTCGTCGGTCTGGCGGCCGCCGTCGTCTTCCTCAAGTTCTGGAAGCCGGTCGGCAAGGACGACGCGCACGCCGCCCTCGCGGTCGAGCGGGAGCGCGACCTCGCCCTCGTCGGAGGCGGGTCCGGCGCCGGCGGCGCTGGGGCTGGCTCGGCTGCGCAGTATGCCGTGTCCGCCAGCGAGCTGGAGACCCGGGCCCGCGGCCTCACCGCCGGCCGGATCACCATGGCTCTGTTCCCCTATCTCATCGTCATCGCGATCTTCTCGGTCGCCAAGCTCGTCGCCCCAGTCAAGGCCTGGCTGGCCACGACCGACGTCAAGATCCCCTGGCCGGGCCTGGACGGCAACGTCCTCACGGCATCGGGCGCCAAGAACAGCTCGACGATCTACACGCTGCCCTGGCTCTCGGGCCCCGGCACCAGCCTGCTCATCTGCTCGCTCATCACGGCTCTGGTCTATGGCGTCTCAATGGCGGCGTGGGGCAAGGAACTCAAGGACACGGCATACAAGATGCGCTTTGCCTTCCTCACCGTGGCCTCCGTGCTCGCTCTCGCCTACGTCATGAACCTGTCCGGCCAGACGATCACCGTCGGCACCTGGATCGCCGGCACCGGCGCGGCCTTTGCCTTCTTCTCGCCGATCCTCGGCTGGATCGGCACGGCGGTCACCGGCTCGGACACCAGCGCCAACGCCCTGTTCGCCACGCTGCAGCAGACCGCGGCCAAGGGCGCCGGGCTCGACCCGACCCTGCTGGTGGCGGCCAACACCTCCGGCGGCGTCGTCGGCAAGATGATCAGCCCGCAAAACCTCACCATCGCCGCGACTGCGGTCGGTCTGGTGGGCCGCGAGTCGGACATCTTCCGCAAGGTCGTCCTGTGGAGCGTCGGCCTCATCATCGCCATGTGCATCCTCGTCGGCCTGCAGTCGACCGTGCTCTCCTTCATCCTGCCGGTGTTCGGCAAATGAGCACCGCGCCCGTGACAGCGGTCGCCAAGGGGCTCAAGGTCGCCCTCTTCGCCGCCTGCTACAACGACACGATGTGGCCCGGCACCCCCATCGCCACGGTGAAGATCCTCGAGCGGCTGGGGTGCCGGGTGGAGTTCCCGCGCAAGCAGACCTGCTGCGGTCAGATCTTCACCAACACCGGGTATGCCGCCGAAGCCCTACCGCTCGTGCGCGGCTTCGTCGAGACGTTCGCGGCATACGACGCGGTCGTGGCCCCGACCGGGTCATGCGTCGGGGCGATCCGCCACCAGCACCACGACCTGGCGGCGGGGGCGGGCGATCCCTCCCTCACCCGGGCCGTTGACGCCCTCACCCCGAAGGTCTACGACCTGTCCGAGTTCCTCGTCGACGTCCTTGGGGTCACCGATGTCGGGGCCTACTTCCCGCATCGGGTGACCTTCCACCCCACCTGCCACTCGGTTCGGGTGGCCGGGGTGGGGGATCGGCCGCAGCGGTTGCTCAAGGCGGTGCGCGGGTTGACCTTCATCGACCTGCCACACCAGGAGGAGTGCTGTGGGTTCGGCGGGACGTTCTCGGTGAAGAACCCCGACGTGTCGATCGCCATGGCCAGC
>JBGAQN010000023.1:0-34548 GCA_044220725.1 Dermatophilaceae bacterium | reverse complement strand
CGTCGGCAGGAGAGTGCTCCCCGAGCACTCAACGACCCGATCCCGTCGTGGCACCAAAGCGCGGCATACCGGCGCCCACGGAGGTTTCAGGACGACCCTGCGACGAGAGCGCAACGCCGCGGCGGCTTGACCGCACGAGCTCGGGCGGGGCGGCGCGACGGATTGACCGCGCGTGGGGCGGCGGGGCGGCATACCGGGGAATCGCCGGGCACGGGCTAGACTGAGCGCGACCACGGTGCCCGATCGGCCCGAATCGACCCCCGCCGAGTGGCTCGGCGATCTCCACGAAGACTTCCGATCGGCCCCTCACGCCGAATCGGCCGCGCACGCTGCGCCCCCGCGATCTCGGCCCGATCGGAAGCGACACTTTCGCGTGACTCCTTTGGTGCCTCAAGAGGCCGACCCCACGTTCGCCGACTTCGGCGTCCACCCCGACATCGTCGCCGCGCTGGCCGACGCGGGGATCGTCCACCCGTTCCCCATCCAGGCGATGACCCTGCCGGTTGCGCTCGGCGGGCACGACATCATTGGCCAGGCCAAGACGGGGACGGGCAAGACGCTGGGCTTCGGCGTGCCGATGATCCAGCGGGTCGTCGCGCCTGGGGACGAGGGCTGGGCGGACCTGGCCAGGCCCGGCAAGCCCCAGGCCCTGGCCGTGGCGCCCACGCGCGAGCTGGCGGTGCAGGTGTCCGGGGACATCGAGCGGGCCGGCAAGCAGCGCGGCATACGGGTCCTGACGGTCTATGGCGGTCGGGCCTACGAGCCGCAGGTGGAGGCGCTCAAGCGCGGCGTCGAGATCGTCGTCGGCACGCCGGGGCGGCTCATCGACCTGGCCAAGCAGGGGCATCTGGACCTGTCGCAGGCCCGTATCGTCGTGCTCGACGAGGCCGACGAGATGCTCGACCTGGGCTTCCTGCCCGACGTCGAGACGCTCATGTCGCTCACGCCTGCCGGGCGCCAGACAATGCTGTTCTCGGCGACCATGCCGGGGGCGATCGTCGCGCTCGCGCGGCGGTATATGACCCAGCCGACGCACATCCGCGCCATGGGCGACGAGACCGAGAACGCCCACACGGTCAAGGCGATCGAGCAGTTCGTCTATCGCGCGCACTCATTGGACAAGGTCGAGTTGCTGTCGCGCGTGTTGCAGGCACGCGACCGCGGGCTCGTGTTGATCTTCACCCGGACCAAGCGGGCTGCGGCCCGGGTCACCGACGACCTGGTCGAGCGCGGGTTCGCGGCTGCGGCCATCCACGGGGACCTCGGTCAGGGTGCTCGCGAGCAGGCGTTGCGGGCCTTCCGGCACGGCAATGTCGATGTCTTGGTGGCGACGGACGTGGCCGCGCGTGGCATCGACGTCGAGAACATCACCCACGTCGTCAACTACCAGTGCCCCGAGGACGAGAAGACCTACGTCCACCGGATCGGCAGGACCGGCCGCGCGGGCAACACGGGGATCGCCATCACCTTGGTCGACTGGGAGGACATGCCGCGGTGGTCGATGATCGACCGTCAGCTGGACCTCGGGATCCCCGAGCCGGTAGAGACCTACTCCTCCTCCGAGCATTTGTATGCCGAGCTCGATATCCCCACCGACATCTCGGGCTATCTCCCGAGCGCCAAGCGCACCCGGGCGGGGCTGGACGCCGAGGAGCTCGAGGACCTCGGCGAGACCGGACGGTCCGGTGGCCGTCGCGGTTCTGGCGGCGGCGATGCTGGCGGCCGGTCGGCTGGCGGCCGGTCGGATGGTCGCTCTCGTGGCCGCTCTGGTGGAGGCGGGGGGCGCGGTCGGGATGGCGAGCGTGACGGTCGCCGTCGCGAGGGCTCGCGTGGCGATGAGGGGTATGCCGCCCGCGGCACCTCCGCGACGAACTCCGGCGCTGCTGGTGTCGACGCTGGTGCTGGAGACGGGTCTGGTCCGAGGGCTGGGTCGGGGGCTGGGTCGGGGGCTGGGTCGGATCAGCCGCGTCGTCAGCGCAGCCGCCGTCGGACTCGTGGCGGTGAAGGGGCGGAGGCCTCAGGCTCGCGCGAGCGCAGCACGCCCCTGGGCGATGGTGACTCTGGGAGTGTCTCGGGCTCCTCGCTGGGGTCGGACGCTGGCTCAGACTCTGGCGAGGCGTCGAAGGCTGGACCGGCAGCGGGTGGACGCGCTGGCACGGGCGACGGAGCCGCTGCCCGCCGTCCCCGTCGACGTCGACGCCGCGGCTCGGGCTCCGGCGACACTGCGCCCGGTTCGGCAAGCCCGAGTAGTTCCGAGTAGCTCGACCCGCCGCGCCGCACCGTAGTCCCGGGGGCACTCCATCTCGTTAGTGGTAGCCACGGCAACCGCCTGCGCGAGCCTTCCCCCGAAATCGTCGGCGGGTGTGAGGAAATCAGGCCACCCCGGGCCCCGACGACCCGAAACCACCTGCGAGTGTGAGGAAATCAGGCCACCCCGGGCCCCGACGACCCGAAACCACCCGCGAGTGTGAGGAAATCCGCGGGGGCTCAGGGTGGCGGGGACGCGCAGCCCGCCGCAGCCCGCCGCAGCCCGCCACAGCCCGCCACAGCCCGCCACAGCCCGCCGCAGCTCGCCGCAGCCCGCCACAGCCCGCCAGGCCACGGTCCGTGATCCACGGCATACCCCTTGCGTGGGACTCGGCCAAGAGGTGCGGCGACGGCTGCTGGTAGCGTCGGACCGACCCCCAACCACCCGTCGCGAGAGGGAGATCCCGTGAGCACCGCCCCCGTCAAGGTGGCCGTCACCGGCGCCGCCGGTCAGATCGGCTACAGCCTGCTGTTCCGCATTGCCAGTGGTGCGCTGCTCGGCCCGGACACCCCCGTCCAGCTGCGGCTGCTTGAAATCACGCCCGCCCTCAAGGCGCTCGAAGGCGTCGTCATGGAGCTCGACGACTGCGCGTTCCCGACTCTGGCCGGTGTCGAGATCGGCGACGACGCCGAGAAGGTCTTCGAGGGCACGAACCTGGCCATGCTTGTCGGCGCCATGCCGCGCAAGGAGGGCATGGACCGGGCCGACCTGCTGGCCGCCAATGGCAAGATCTTCACCGGCCAAGGCGCCGCGCTCAACAAGGTCGCCGCCGACGACATCAAGATCCTCGTCACCGGCAACCCGGCCAACACCAACGCCCTCATCGCGATGTCCAACGCCCCCGACATCCCGCGCGAGCGCTTCAACGCGCTGACCCGCTTGGACCACAACCGCGCCAAGACCCAGCTGGCCCAGAAGCTCGGCGTCCCCGTCGACTCGATCACCAACCTGGCGATCTGGGGCAACCACGACGACTCGATGTACCCCGACCTCTACAACACCAAGGTTGACGGCAAGACCGCGGCCGACCTGGTCGACGAGGAATGGATCACCGACACGTTCATCCCGACCGTGGCCACCCGCGGCGGGGCGATCATCAAGGCGCGCGGCCTGTCCTCGGCCGCCTCGGCCGCCAACGCGACGATCGACCACATGCGCGACTGGGCCCTGGGCACGAGCGACTGGGTGTCGATGTCGGTGCCGTCCGACGGCTCTTACGGCCTCACCGAAGGTGTCATTTCCTCGTTCCCGTGCGTCTGCAAGGACGGCGGCTACGAGATCGTCCAGGGCATCGAGCTGTCCGACTTCTCGATGGAGCGGATCAAGGCGTCCGTGGCTCGCCTTGAGTCCGAGCGCGACCAGGTCAAGGCCCTCGGCCTGATCTGAGCCGAGCCTCATGCGCGGCCCCAGGTGACGCTCACCTGGGGCCGTTGCGCACCCTCGCCGCCCAGCCAGGCGAGACCGCCGAGGGGGTATGCCGCGCGGCATACCCCTCTCGCGCGTCCGCCTCTGGCCTCGGTGCAGCCCTGCGGCAGCGGCTTGGATGAGGTTGGTGACGCCACGCGAAACCGGTCAGAGCCGCACCAGGGTGAAAGCGATCGCCACCAGGCCCGCCAGCCCGAGCCACAAGACGACATCGACCGAGCGCCGACGCACGGCCAGCCCGCCCGCGCGCCCCAGCGGCCGGACCGCCCGCAGCACACCCCCCACGGCGCATCCGGCAGCGAGCACGTAGCCACCCGCCCGCAGGTGACCGAACCCGATCACCACGACACCCAGGCCGGCCAACAGCGCCGTCACCCACCACACCCCCAACCGTCGGGAGGCGGCCAGGGCCGCGCGGGCGTCGATCATCCGGGCGCAGCTTGTCGCTCGGCGGCCAGAACGACGTTGGACAGCAACAACGCCCGGGTCATCGGCCCGACGCCACCCGGGTTGGGACTGACCCACCCCGCGACGTCGGCGACCCCGGCAGCAACATCCCCCGCCACCCGCGACTTCCCGGTCGTCGGGTCGGTCACCCGACTGACGCCGACGTCCAGCACGGCCGCGCCCGGCTTGACCATGTCGGCCGTGATGATGTCGGGCACCCCGGCAGCGGCGACGACGATGTCCGCCTGCCGCACCTCTGCGGCCAGGTCACGAGTCCCGGTGTGGCACAACGTGACCGTGGCGTTCTCGCTCTTGCGGGTGAGGATCAGCCCTAGCGGCCGCCCGACCGTCAGCCCGCGTCCCACGACGACCACTTTGGCACCCGCGATCGGCACCCCGAACCGGCGCAGCACCTCGATGACCCCCATCGGCGTGCACGGCAACGGCGCCGGACGCCCCAACACCAGCCACCCGAGGTTCGTCGGGTGCAGCCCGTCGACGTCCTTGGCCGGGTCGACCCGCGAGAGCAACGCCATCTCGTCGAGCCCGGTCGGCTGCTGCACCAAGAAGCCCGTGCACGCCGGGTCGGCGTTGAGCTCGTCGATGACGGCCTCGACCTCGGCCTGCGTGGCGGTCGCCGGCAGGTCCCGGCGGATGCTCCGGATGCCCAACTCGGCGCAATCCCGGTGTTTGGCCCCGACGTACCAATGGCTGCCCGGATCGTCACCGACAAGCACCGTGCCCAGGCCGGGAACGATCCCGCGCGCGGCCAGAACGGCCACCCGCGCCGCCAGCTCGGCCTTGACCGTGGCCAGTGTTGCCTTGCCGTCGAGGATCTGTGCCGTCATGCCGACAATCCTTCCACGGCCGCCATGGGCCCCGGCTCGGCGCTCATCAGTGGGCGAAGTGCCGAGTCCCGGTCAGATACATCGTCACGCCTGCCGCCGCGGCCGCCGCCACCGTCTCGGCGTCACGCATCGACCCGCCCGGCTGGACGATGGCCCGGACGCCGGCCTCGATGAGGATCTGCGGACCGTCAGCGAACGGGAAGAACGCGTCCGAGGCGGCGACTGCGCCACGTGCCCGGTCCCTGCCGGCGCGCGAAACCGCCAGTCGGCACGAGTCGACCCGGTTGACCTGACCCATGCCGATCCCCACCGAGGCGCCGTCGCGAGCCAGCAGGATGGCGTTGGACTTCACCGCACGCACCGCCCGCCAGGCGAACGCGAGGTCGGCCAAGGTCGCCTCGTCCGCCGGGTCGCCGCAAGCGAGTTGCCAGTATGCCGGGTCGTCACCACCGGTCGCCGTGCCGGTGTCGTCGCGCACGACTGCCTCGACCCGGTCGACGCTCTGCACGAGCAATCCTCCTGATACCGGACGGGATTCGAGCTGCCCTCCCCCGGAAGCGGCGCCCGCGGCGCCCTCGACACCCTCGGCACCCACCGCACCCGCCGCACCCGCCGCGTCAAACGCACCCGCCGCGTCGAGGGCCACGAAGTCGACGGTGAGCAGCCGGATGTTCTTCTTGGCGGTCAGCACCGCCAGCGCATCCTCGTCGTAGCCCGGCGCCACGACGACCTCGGTGAAGATGTCCTTGACCGTTTCGGCCATCTCCAGCGTCACCGTCCGGTTCACCGCGATGACCCCACCGAAGGCCGACACCGGGTCGCAGGCGTGCGCCCGTCGGTGCGCCTGCGCGATCCCACCCGCCTCGGTCCCGACCGCGATACCGCAAGGGTTGGCGTGCTTGATGATCGCGCAGGTCGGCACGTCACCGTGGTCGCGGCAGGCCCGCAACGCCGCATCGGCGTCGACGTAGTTGTTGTAGGACATCTCCTTGCCGTGCAGCTGGGTGGCCGAGGCGATGCCCGGCCCGCCACTGAGATAAAGCGCGGCCCGCTGATGCGGGTTCTCGCCGTAGCGCAGCCCCGTCGCGCGCGCGTAGGTCGCTCCCGCGAATGCCGCGAACCCTGTCCCGTCCGAGGTGTCCGCGTAGGCGCCACTTCCCATCCACGACGCCACCGCGACGTCGTATGCCGCCGTGTGGGCGAACGCCTCAGCCGCCAGTCGCTGCCGGGCCGCGAGGGTGAAGCCGCCGGAGCGGACGGCAGCCAGCGCCGCGGCATACTGGCTCGGGTTGGTGAGCACCGCAACGCTCGGGTGGTTCTTCGCGGCGGCCCGGACCATCGACGGGCCGCCGATGTCGATCTGCTCGACGCATTCGTCGGGCGTGGCGCCCGAGGCGACCGTCGCCGCGAACGGGTAGAGGTTGACGACCACGAGCTCGAAGGCCGCCACGCCAAGGTCGGCCAGCTGGGCGAGGTGATCGGGCTTGCGGGTGTCGGCGAGGATCCCCGCGTGGACCCGCGGGTGCAGGGTCTTGACCCGGCCCTCGAGGCACTCGGGGAACCCAGTGAGGTCCTCGACCTTGGTCACTGGCAGGCCAAGCCCGGCGATCAACGCAGCGGACCCGCCGGTCGAGACCAGTTCGACACCGGCGTCGGCCAGCGCCCGGACGAGCTCCTCCAGGCCGGTCTTGTCGTAGACCGAGACCAGCGCCCGGCGCACGGATCGCACGTCCTGGGTCGGGCCGGGGGCACTCACGGGAGCGTGCCCGGTGGCGGGTGCAGTGGCGTTCACGGGATGGTGACCTTCCTGCCGGTGACGGTGAAACCCTGGCGGGCCAGTCGGCCCACAATGTCGACGAGCATGGTCCGCTCGACGACCTTGATCCGTTCGTGGAGGCTGTCCTCGGTGTCGCCGGGCTCGACCGGGACGGCGTGCTGCTCGATGATCGGGCCCGTGTCGACCCCGGCGTCGACGAGGTGGCACGTCGTGCCGGTCACCGTCACGCCGTAAGCCAGCGCGTCCCGCACTGCGTGCGCGCCGGGGAAGGCCGGCAGCAGCGCGGGGTGGGTGTTGACCACGGTATGCCGCGCCAGCATCGCCGTCCCGAGCAGCTTCATGAATCCCGCCGAGACGACGAACGCCGGCCGGTATGCCGCGATCGTGTCGGCCAGCGCCGCATCCCAGTCCGCGCGAGACGGGAAGTCCGCGACGCGGCATACGAAGGTCGGTATGCCGGCCGCCTCCGCCCGCGCTTGGCCGAGGGTCCCGGGCCGGTCGGCTCCGGCGGCGGCGACCTGGACGCCGTAGGCGGGGTCGGCGCTGGCGTCGATGAGAGCCTGCAGCAGCGACCCGGTCCCCGAGACGAGGACGACGATCGGAGTGGCGCTCACGTGACGTAAGGGTATCCGAGTGCCGCCGGAGGGCCCGATGACGTCAGGGGCTGTATGGGCCTGTCGCCATGACATCCGCGGACCAGAAGACATAGAGGGCGGCAAAGGTGAGCATCACACCGACCCGGACAGTGATCGGGAGCCTGGCCAGACCTCGCGCCACGGGGAGCCAGGCAGGGAAGGCCGGAATCATCAGCCGAAGCTTGCTGTGGAAGTAGCCCTGCGTCGACGCGGCGAGCGCCAGGAGCGCACCCACCAACCCGATGAGGAGTCGGCGTTCCCTGGTCCACACCATGACAACCAGCAGCAGGAGATAGGCCAACAGGCCAAGGGCAACGGGCATTCCAAAGACCCAGTCGATCGGATGAGCCTCAAGGACCGACCGCCACTCGTTGAGCAACTCGCGGGGGGTCCCCGATGTGGTCCCCCACTGACGCTGCACGTCGAAGTAGCCCGCGGGGCGACCGACGCGCATCCCGACGTAGCCCAGGTAACCCGCCCATGCCGCGAGTCCGCAGAGCCCGGCAAGGGCAGGGCCGGTCACCGACCCCGCAGTGGCCTCGGCCGACCCGCGGGCGAGGTGCGGGGCAAGCCAGTTCTTGCCGGCATAGAGCAGGAGGATCGCCACAAGCACAATTCCCGTCGGGCGCGCGAGTGCTCCCACAACCGCTGCGACACCCGCCAGCCACCACTGTCGCCGGAGCACGCCCACCACACACCAGGCCTCAGCTGCCGTGAACAAACCTTCGGTATAGGCCATGGCCACCACGTGGCTGCGTGGACTGATCCCCCACAGGACCGCCAGCAGAAGCGCCACCTGAGCGTTGGCCACCAGGCGACCCACGTGGACGATTCCCACAATGGCGACGACAGAAGCCAGGAACGCGATCAGCAGCAGGCTGCCTCGAATCGGCATGGATGTGATCGCCGAGAGCGCCCGCGCGGCAAAGGGGTAGAGGGGGAAGAACGCCAGGTTGCTCAGGGTGCCCTCAGGCACGGGCCATTGGTAACCCCCCTCCGCGACCGACGCATACCATTGTCCGTCGAAGGCGACCAGCCGACCACGCAGCTCGCCCGTGCGCAGCTGGACGAGGCCGAGAACCGCCCCCTTGATGGCCACGACGACCAGAACGGCTGCCACGGCTGGTTGCATCGCCCACCGCGGCAGTCTCACCTGCTCAACCTATCGGGTAGCGACCCGACCCACCTGGTCAGCGAGGTGGTCGGCGATCTCCAGGGCTGCAGTCGCCGCGGGCGACGGCGCGTTGAGGACGTGCACCTGGCGGCCGTGGGTCTGGACCAGGAAGTCCTCGACCATCGAGCCGTCCCGGCGCAGCGCCTGGGCACGCACACCGGAGGGCGCGGGGTGCAGGTCTTCGGCCTCGATCCCAGGGACCAGGCGGGACAGGCTCGCGGCGAACTGGCGCCGAGACAGCGAGCGGGCGACCTCGCGGGCTCCCGGCACGACGTTGCGTTTGGCCAACTGCCACAAGCCCGGCCAGACCAGCGACTCGCGCAACTCGGCGAGGTCGACATCCCGCCACGTGTAGCCCTCGCGGCGCAGCGCGAGCACGGCGTTGGGCCCGGCGTGGACGCCGCCGCGGACCATCCGGGTGAGGTGCACACCCAGGAAGGGAAACCGCGGGTCGGGGACCGGGTAGATCAGCCCGCGGACGAGGTAGTGCTTCTCGGGCGCCAACTCGAAGTATTCGCCCCGGAACGGCACGATCCGCGCCTCGGGAGTGAGACCGGACGCGGTGGCCACGCGGTCGGCATACAGGCCCGCACAGGCGACCAATGCGTCGACCCGCAGCTCCCCCGCCGATGTGGCGACCCGCACTCCTGCCGCCCTCCCGCCCGCGCCTGACCCTCCAACGCCAGCACCGCCCCCGTCGGGTATGCCGCCCACCGACTCCGCGCCCTCGAAGGCGACGCCGAGGCGCAGCTCGCCACCCGCAGCCACGAGATCGTCGGCGAGGGCACGGCATACCCCCGGGTAGTCGATGATCCCCGTCGTCTGGACGTGCAACGCCTGGATACAGCGCACGTACGGCTCGTGCTCGCGGGCCTGCTCGGGGGTCAGCATCGTGGCGGGAACACCGTTGGCCGCCGCGCGCTCAGCAAGCGTGGCGAGGCCGGGCAGCTCGGACTCGTTGCAGGCGACGACCAGCTTGCCGCAGTTATCGTGAGCGATCCCTTTCTCGCGGGCGTAGGCATACATCGACGCTGAGCCTGCGACGGCCATCCGAGCCTTGAGGCTGCCTGGGGCGTAGTAGAGCCCGGCGTGGACGACCCCCGAGTTGCGCCCGGTCTGATGCTGGGCGAGAGCCGGCTCCTTCTCGATGAGGATGACCTCGTGACCGCTGCGAGCCAGCGCCCGACCAGTCGCCAGACCGACGATTCCGCCACCGACGACCCCGATCGTGCTCACCCGCCGAGCCTATCCGGACGGGTCGGAGTTGCCGGACCGCCGCACACCCGGCTCTGCCTCGAGGCCCGGATCGCCTTGGTAGGGGCCGCTGCGGCGCCGTTCGCGGGCCGCGAGCGCGGCCGCAGCACCGGCCATGGACAGGTCACCGACGGTGAGGAAGACCCGAGAAATGGCGGCATAGGCCACCGCGCGCCCCGTGCCGACCACTGGAGCCAGCGCGCTCACCAGGATCGTCTCGCGCACTCCGGCCCCGGAGGGCAGCAGGAAAACGAACAGTCCGGAGATCATGGCCAACGCCATCGCCCCGACGGTCAGCCCGAGGTTCTCGATCGTCGGGACGACGACTTCACGGGTGAGGAGCCAGACGTGAACGCCGAAAGAGACATAGGAGGCCACCGCCCAGCCCAAGGAACGCGCCACCGTGCGTTTGCGGATCGGGTGGTCGGGCGCCGGTCGGCCGAGCAGTCGGAACCCGCGCCCCGCCGCCCACGACAAGATCCGCGGGTGCAAGCCGACGATTCCGAGAGGCAACAGAACATAAAGCCAGCGGAGCCGGTCCAGGCCTGGATTGGCGTGGACGACCGCTGGGATAGCCAGGGACCCCACGGACAGGGCGGCGACCACGGCCACGGCCAGCGAAAACACTGTGGCGGTAAAGATCCGCGTCCGGGCAATCCCGGCACGCCGACCGAGCTCGAGCTGCAGAACGTACGCCCACACCGAGCCGGGGACGTACTTGCCCAATTGACCGACGAGAAAGATCTGGCCCCCGCGGGCCGGACCGACCGGTGTCCCCAGGTCGTCGACGAAGACTTGCCAACTCATCGTCGCGCAGACGATGCCAAGCGGGACAGCCAGTAGGGAGGGCAGCCAGGTACGTACGGCGAGAGAAGCCAGCGTCGCCGAGACGTCGGTCCAGTTGCGCCACAGGGCGACGATTGCTGCGACGAGCACGAGGACCAGGAGCGTCGCCCGCCCCACAGCCAGCAGCCGGGCGCGGCTCACGGCATACCGGATGAAGCCAGCCCGTCGAGGACTCGGGGGTCAGCGGTCTCGGTCACGGGACTAGTCTGGCCCACGCACCCGCCGAGATCGTCATCGGCGACCACAGGAGGAAGCTCATGACCGCGCCGCTCGCGGTGGCCCTTGTCGGGTCGGGCTCGATGGGGCTCAACCATGCCCGAGTCATCGCCGCTGGCCCGCGCACGAAGCTCGCCGTCGTCATCGACCCCTCCGAGACGGCCGGGCGGGCTGCCGCGGAACGGCACGGTGCCCGGTGGGCACCCTCGCTCGATGCCCTCGGCGGCGTGGACGCTGCCGTCGTCGCAGCGTCGACCGAGCATCACCACGCCCTGGCCCTGCCGATCATCGCCGCTGGCCTCCCGCTGCTCATCGAGAAGCCGGTGTGCCCGTCGTTGGCGCAAACGCAGGACGTCGTCGCAGCCTCCCGGGCAGCGGGGACACCGCTGCAGTGCGGGTTGCTCGAGCGGTTCAACCCCGCGGTGGTCACCGCGCTGCAGATGGTCGAGAGTCCGTGTTACGTCCGGGCCGAACGACACTCCCCGTATGCCGCGCGGATCACGACGGGGGTGGGCTGGGACCTGCTCGTCCACGACGTCGACCTCGTGGTGCGGGCGTTCGGGGGATCGGCTCCTGCCTCAGTCGCCGTCCAGGTGGGCCAATTCCACCCCTCGTCCCAGCCCGGGGCCGAAGACGTCGTCGAGGCCACCCTGCGATTCACCGGAGCGGGCATTGCCTCGGTGTCCGCGAGTCGGATCGGACAACGGAAGGTGCGTTCGATGGTCATTCAGGAACTCGACCGGATGATCGAGGTCGACCTCCTGCGCCGAGGCGTGACGGCTTACCGCCATACCACCATCGAGGGCCAACTCGGCCGCGGCGGCTACCGCCAGATGACCGAGATCGAGGTGCCCGAGATCCTCGGGGTCGAGCCCCTCGTGGCCCAGTTGGCCCACTTCGTGGATCTCATCGAGGGGCGAGTCGATGCCGACGCCGAGCGCGCCTCGATCCTGCCTGCCCACGAAGTTGTCGACGCGGTCCTGGCCATCGGTGACCGATAGCCTCTCATCATGAAGGTGACTGTTGCGGGGCTGGGGTATGTCGGTATGGCCAACGCCGTCCTCTTGTCCAAGCACCATGACGTCACGGCTTTCGACATCGACCCTTCGCGAGTCGACCTCGTCCGGAATCGTCGCTCACCGATCGTCGACGACCTCATCGAGGCCGCCCTGGCGACCCCATCGCTGCGCCTGGCCGCAACGACCGAGAAGACCGCTGCCTTCCGTGACGCCGACCTC
Source organism: Dermatophilaceae bacterium (assembly GCA_044220725.1). Classification (GTDB taxonomy): domain Bacteria; phylum Actinomycetota; class Actinomycetes; order Actinomycetales; family Dermatophilaceae; genus Phosphoribacter. The sequence goes on along the minus strand of JBGAQN010000023.1, from coordinate 22,380 downwards.
GTCGTCATTGCCACTCCGACCGATTACAACACCGAGACTCTCTACTTCGACACCTCGACCGTCGAAACAGTCATCGCCGATGTCCTCACCATCTCGCCCTCGGCGATCGTCGTCATCAAATCGACAATCCCCGTAGGGTTCACCCGGCGAATGCAGGACCGTTATCCGGGTGCTCGAATCCTCTTCTCCCCCGAGTTCCTCCGTGAGGGGCACGCACTCTACGACAACCTGCACCCGAGCCGGATCATCGTTGCCGACCCCGGGCCGGACGCGCAGACCTTCGCGGCTTTGCTCGTCGAGGGAGCCGAGGACGCCGAACCGCCGGTGATGTTCACCGGATCCACCGAGGCCGAGGCCATCAAGCTCTTCTCCAACACCTACCTCGCCATGCGGGTGGCCTACTTCAACGAGCTCGACACGTATGCCGTGCAGCACGGTCTGGACACTCGCGACATCATTCGCGGAGTGGGCTTGGACCCGCGCATCGGCACGCATTACAACAACCCGAGCTTCGGATATGGCGGCTACTGCCTCCCCAAGGACACCAAACAGCTCCTGGCGAACTACCGGGACGTGCCGCAAGTGCTCATCCAGGCGATCGTCGACTCGAACACGACGCGCAAGGACTTCATCGCCGCGGACATCCTGGCGGCCAAGCCCTCCACCGTCGGCATCTACCGGCTGGCGATGAAGTCTGGGTCGGACAACTTTCGCTCCTCGTCGGTGCAAGGCGTCATGCACCGACTGGCCTCGGCGGGGGTCACGCTGCTCGTCCATGAACCCCTGGTGGTCACCGACACCTTCCTCGGGGCCGAGGTCGTCAACGACCTCGACGAGTTCACTGCACGTTCGGACGTCATTGTTTGCAACCGGGCGGCGCCCGAGCTCTCCGCGGTCCGGGACAAGCTGTATACCCGCGATGCCTTCGGCCGGGACGTCTGATGAACGAACGCCAGGCGTCGTTGGTCAGTGTCGTGATGCCCACCTTCAACTGCGCAGACTTCATCGAGGAATCGATCCGGTCGGTCCAAGCCCAGACCTACGCGGAGTGGGAACTCGTGGTCCTCGATGACTGCTCCACCGACCAGACAGAGGACCTAGTCGCGCGCCTCGCGGCCCAAGACGCCAGAATCCGATACCACCGACTCGAGGTCAACTCCGGGGCAGCGGTGGCACGAACCGTTGCCATGGAGTTGGCCAACGGCCGCTACATCGCCTTCCTGGACAGCGACGACCTGTGGCGCCCGGACAAGCTGGCCAAGCAGCTGGATTACCTGCACCAAACCGGAGGACGGATCGTCTGCACGGCATACGACCACATCGACGAAGCCGGCAGCCCGATCGGGCGGGTGCTCACGCCAAAGCACCGCGCCGACTATCACGACGTCCTGCTCACCTGCCCGATCGGCAATTCCACCGTACTCTTCGACGCCGCCGCCCTAGGCATCTTCGTCGTGCCGAACATTCGTAAACGCAACGACGATGCGCTCTGGTTGCAAATGCTGAAGAAAGAGAAATACATCCTCGGCATGCCCGAGGTGCTCATGAGCTATCGGGTGCGAGCCAACTCCATCTCGGCGAACAAATGGTCGCTCGTGCGCTACCACTGGACCCTCTACCGGGACATCGAGCACCTCTCAGTCCCTCGCTCCGCCTTCCACATCGCGGTTTGGGGGGTTCTCAAGGCGTTGAGGGTCAAGTGAGCCTGCGCCTGCTGATGCTGGCACCCGCCAGCGCCGTCCACGCCCAACGGTGGGCCAACGGCCTGGCTGACCTCGGGATCGAGGTCCACCTGGCCTCCCTGACCGAGCACCGCGCGCCACCGGGGACCATCGATGACCGGGTCATCCTGCACCCCCTGCCCGGCGGAGGGCAGCGTGCCTATCTCAGCCAGGCGCCAGCCGTCGCTCGCCTGGCCCATCGGCTGCATCCCGACGTCATCAACGCCCATTACGCCAGTGGTTATGGGACCACACTCATGCTCTCGCGGCAGCAGCCTTCCGTGCTGTCGACGTGGGGCAGTGACGTGTTCGAGTTTCCCGACCGAGGCCCGATCCACCGCCGGCTCGTAACGACGAACCTGCGTTTCCCCCGCACGGTGACCTCGTCCAGCGAGGTGATGGCCAACCGGATCGCCACGGTGACCAACGGCAAGGTCACCGCTCGGGTGATCCCGTTCGGCGTCGACACAGTGCTCTTCCAGCCCGGGCCGATGCCTGATCGGGCTGACGGGCCGCTGCGTTTCGGCATCGTCAAGACGATGGAGGCGCACTACCGGATCGACCTGGTGATCGAGGCCTTCGCCGCCTACCTCGCCAGTCCTGAAGCGACTGCGGCCAGCCTTGACATCTACGGCGGCGGACCGCTGCTTGAGGACCTGCGCGCCCTCACCGCGACTCGTGGCATCAGCGATCAGGTCACCTTCCACGGGGCCATCCCGCACGCCGCCGTCCCGCAGGCGCTGCGCGCCATGGACGTCTTCCTGCTGTCCAGTGAAACGGAGAGTTTCGGCGTGGCCGCGGTGGAGGCGATGGCCTGTGGCATCCCCGTGCTCGCATCGGACGCGCCCGGCTTCGTCGAAGTGCTCGACCACGGCCGCTACGGCAGGCTCTACCCTCGCGGCGACGCGGCGGCGTTGACCCGACTGATGGCCGAGGTCGGAGGCGACCTCGACACCCGCCGGGCGCTTCGCCGGGCCGGGCTCGCCGGAGCGTCTCGTTACGACTGGCGACGCAACGTCGCCGACATGGCCGAGTTGCTCGAGCAGACGGCCCAGCAGTGAGCACCAGGAACGGTGACTGCCCAGGACCATGACTTCCGGGCAGCACCTCCGCCAGCGGAGGCGGGCCCCTCGACCGCCAGAGGGTCCGGGCGGCTCAGTCGGGTGGCGGCATACCAAGGCGGGGTATGCCGTCCGCGTCGAACTCGACGTGCCCCACGACGCGTGCGGGCACCCCCGCCACGATCGCGCGAGCTGGCACGTCGCGAGTGACCACGGCCCCGGCGCCGACGACTGCCTCGTGTCCGATCGTCACCCCCATCTGGATGACGGCACCTGCGCCGACGAACACCCGGTCGCCGATGACGACCGGAGCCCGCTCGATGACATCGAATCGGCGTCCGCTGACACAGCGCTTGGCTGACGAGTGGGTGTAGATCTGGGCGCCTGAGGAGATGTCGCAGCCGGCCCCGATGCTCAGGCCGCCGGACGCGTCGATCACGGTGAACGCCCCAATCCAGGTGCCCGCGCCGACGACGGGCTCGCCGACGACCCAGGCGTGCTCGTTCCACGGATTGGGCGGCAGGGCCGCCGACGACGATGCCAGCGGCGATCTCGAGCCCGGGTCGAGAGTCATCAGCCGCCGTCGCGGATCAGCTCGGTCATCCCATCGCGGACCGCGATGGTGTGCTCGAAGCCGAGCACCTCCCGGGCCCGGGCGGTGTCCGCGGCGCGGCGGCTAGCGATGACATCTCGTCCGCTGAACTGTGGTTCGACCTCCACCCCGACAGCGTCGATCAGGATGCGAGCCAACTCGGCCACCGTCGTGTCGATCCCCGTGCCGATGTTCACTGGCACGTTGTCCTGCTCGCAGTCCAGGGCCAACACGACCGACCGAGCGATGTCGTGGACGTGAATGAAGTCCATCGACTGTTCGCCCTTGCCGTCGATGACCGGTGGCTCTCCGGCCTTGAGTCGGTTGACGAAGTGGTTGATCACGGAGGTGTAGTAGGCCGTCGTCTTCTGCCCAGGTCCGTAGACATTGAAGAAGCGCAGCGCGATCCACGACAACCCGGATCGGCGTTGGTAAAAGGCGAGAAGGTCCTCACCCGTCCGCTTGGAGATGCAGTAGGGGGTCTGCGGGTCCAACGGGTCGTCCTCGCTCATCGGCAACCGCTTCGGGTCGCCGTAAACGCTGGCCGACGAACAGAACACCACCCGACGCACACCGTGGGTGGCTGCCGCAGCGATGACGTTGTGCGAGCCGATGGTGTTGATCGACATCGACTCGTGCGGGTCGGCCTGACTCTTGTTGATCGACACGGCGGCAGCGTGGATGACCGCAGAACATCCCTGCATTGCCGCATGAACGGCCCCGCCGTAACGGACGTCCTGGTCGATCAGTTCGACCCGCCCGGGGTGGGCGGCGGCCAAGGCCTCGACGGCGGCGCGGTCGCCGCGGAACATATTGTCGAAGATCCGCACGTCGTAGCCGCGGTCAAGCAGCAGCGGCACGACGTGCAGGCCGATGAAGCCAGCCCCTCCGGTGAAGAAGACGGTCTCGCCCTTGCTCATGGTGTCCGCGGTTCCTTTCGTATGCCGGGTGCGCGCCACGACCGCCCGGCGCGCCGCCGGGGTGGTTAGTGACGGACGGCGGCCGAGCCGACCACGGCCCGGACCGTGTCGATGACATGGTTGAGGTCGTCGTCAGAGAGGTTCGCGTGCATCGGGATGGCCAGGTGCCGGTCGAAGAGCTCGGCCGACACCGGACATGCGGCCTCGGGGCCGACCCGATAGACCGGCTGGAGGTGCGAGGCATAGGTGCCGAAGTTGCAGCCCACCCCCTGTTCGCGGAGCGCGAGCGCGACTCGGCCCCGGTCCAACGCCGGATCGAGAGTGAGGACGTAGGACTGCCAAGGGTGAGTCCGGTCGTCCAGAGCCACCGGAAGGGTGAGGCTGTCCAGGTCGCCCAGGCCCGCGGCATACCCTTGGGCAGCCCGCGAGCGCGCGCTGAGCAACTCGGGCAGGCGACGCAACTGGGCGCGCATGATGCCGGCCTGGACGTCCGAGAGTCGGTAGTTGTGGCCAGCCTCGTCGAAGGTCGGCACCGGCAGGGTGGCCTGGCCCTCGCGGGCCAGCGCGGGGGCGATTCCATACGTGTGCAGTTTCCGGGCCCGGTCGAGCAGATCGATGCGGTCGCCGGCCAGAGCCCCACCTTCCCCGGCGGTGATGCCCTTGCGGCCATGGAAACTGAAGGCGGCGAGGTCGGCCAGGCTGCCAGCTGGGCGGCCGCGGTAGGTCGCCCCGGCCGCGCAGGCGGCGTCCTCGACGAGCCAAAGCCCGTGCCGGTCGGCGATAGACTGCAGTTCGTCGTAGTCAGCAGGCTGGCCGAAGACGTCGACGGCGAGGATGCCGACCGTTCGGGCCGTGATCGCAGCCTCGACCGCAGCCGGGGCGACCGACCAGATGTCGGGTCGAACGTCGGCGAAGACAGGGGTCGCCCCGGTCCACAGGACGGCATGCCCGGTCGCCGGGAAGGTGTAGTCGCCGACGATCACCTCGTCACCGGGGCCCGCGCCCAGGACCTGCAAAGCCAAGTGCAGGGCCGACCCGCAGTTGGTCGTGGTCAGGGCCTGAGCGACACCGACGACGGCCGCGAACTCAGCCTCGAAGGCAAGGCATGCCGGGCCGGCGCCGGAGAGCCACCCCGAGGCGAAAACCTCGGCAACCGCCGCGAGCTCGGGCTCCCCGACCGTCGGCTGGCCGAGCGGCACCGTGCGGGGCATGCGGACTCCTTGGGGATCATTCGGCCCGTCGATGCTATCAGCGGGCCCCTAGCCCCCTCGCCGGTCGCCGCCGCGCTCGGCTTGCCGCACGAGGTCGGCACACGTCTGTAGGTGGGACTCAAGCACCCGGTCGAGCGTGAAGTGAGCATCGACGAGGGCACTGGCGCGCTGGCCCATCTCATGAGAGGCCCCGGGGTCGTCGAGCACCCGGATCAACCGTTCGGCGAGCCCGGCGACGTCGCCGCGATGAGTAAGCAGCACCTCCCCACCGTCGCGCAAGGGCACGGCCGGGAAATTGTCCAGCCTCCCCCAGCCGACGACCGGAACGCCGGCCGCCATCGCCTCCAGGGTCGCCGTGCCCATCCCATCGCCCTGCTCATGGCTCTCCAGGGTGGCCGCAGCCAACAGATCCGGGATGCTCGCCTTGGGCACAGCGCCCAAGGGGCGCACGGCATACGCCACGCCCAACTCGTGCGCGCGACGGAGGAACACGTCGTAGTAGACCTTCCCGGCGACGACCAGGCGCGCTTGCGGATGTCGGGCCAGCACAGCCGGGAGGGCCTCGATGAGTCCCATTCGATCACGCAGCGGGATGACGTGCCCGATGGACAGCAGGATCGGCGCATCGCCGACCCCGGCCAAGGCCCGGCCGCGCGCTGGGTCGCCGCCGCGCACCCAACTCGGGTCGACTCCGACCGGGATCGGCACGAGATCGCGGTAACCGCCGCGATACCTGCTGGTGATGTAGTCGCGCATGTGCGCGTCCATGACGACGATTCGCGGTCGATTGCGGCGCAACCGCGGCGCCACGAGGGTGGCATCGAGGGTCCGGAAGGTATGCCGATAGAGCGCCGCTGGATTCTCTAACCGGGTGTGCACCGATAACAGGACCGGGATGCCGCGACGGCGGGCATAGGCTCCAGTGGCCCAGCTGAGGTCCATGAACTGTCCGTGCTGGTGGATGACGTCGGGTCCGAAGCCATCCAGGAGCCTGGCCACATCGCGGGGCAGCGACGGTCGGGTGGCGAAGGACAGGTCGAAACTCACCGCAAACCGGGTCTCGGGCAACATCACCGCTGGCAGCCGGAAGATCCGCAGCCCATCCCGCTCCTCACGCGCGGGCGCCTGCCCGTATGCCGCGGTGACCACGACCACGTCGTGGCCGCGGCCGGCATACCCCATGGCCAGAGCCTCGGACAAGTGCGAAGAGCCGCCGACCCGCGGCGGGAAGAAGTTGTTGACGACGGCGATCCGCATGGCAGCCGCCTATCGCGGGCTGGCCGGCCGGGCCCCCGGCTGGACGCGAGAATGGCGGGCCGGCATGAGGACCAGGCTAGTCGACCCCAAGCGACCGGGTCGGCAGCGTGGGAGGCTCCGCGCGTATCGCAACGGTTCGGTACCGTTGGGGAGTCCATCCGCCCTCGCCACGCCGAGGCCTTGATCCGGGGGTCGTCCGATTCCACGAACTACACCGACCGATCACCCGTTCCGGCTTGCCTGGGCAGTCGTCGACTGCCTCGTGTGGGTCGCCGCCCTCGTCGGCGCCACCTACCTGCGATATGAGTTGAGCTTCACCCCTATCGATTGGCGCGGGTTTGCTATCGCTGCGGTGCTGGCCGTGATCTTGCAGTTGGGTTTCGGGTTCCTGCTCGGGCCCTACGCCATCGGACACATGCGAGGGTCCTTCGAGGAAATCGTCGACCTGGCCAAGACGGTTGCCGTCACCACCGCTGCCCTGTGTATCCCGGTGTTTGTGGCACTACCGATCCTCGTGCCCAAGAGCGTCCCGCTCATCGCCGGACCGTTCGCCCTCGTGGCGATGCTCGGTTTGCGCCTGTTGGTGCGCTCATGGAAGATCCGCAACCCGGTCGGGGTCGATCCTGAGGCCACCGAAGGGGCCCGACGAGTGCTTGTCTTCGGGGCTGGCGAAGGCGGTCGGCAGTTGGTGAGGGCCATGGTCCGCGATCGGAGCCGGACCTATCTGCCCGTGGCCATCCTTGACGACGACCAGCTCAAACAGCGACTCAGCGTCGAGGGCGTCCGGGTCCGGGGCACCCGAGCCGACCTCGAACATGTCGCCGACGAATACGGCGCTCAAGTGCTGGCCATCGCCATGCCCTCGGCCGAGGCCGAGCTCATCCGGGACCTCAGCGAGCGCGCCGACCATGTCGGCCTGGATGTTCTCGTCCTTCCCCCAGTCTCCGAGCTCATTGGCCGGCCGTCCTTGGGCGACCTGCGCAACCTCGACCTGGCCGATCTGCTCGGTCGGCGGGCGATCACGTTGGACACCTCGGCGATCGCCAAGACGATCTCCGGGAAACGGGTGCTCGTTACCGGCGCCGGCGGGTCGATCGGATCCGAGCTGTGTCGCCAGATCATGCGCTTCGGGCCGGCGGCGCTCTATCCTCTGGACCGCGATGAGTCGGCGTTGCACGCCGTCCAGCTATCCCTCAAGCGCCCAGGGCTGTTCGAGCGGGACGGCTCGCTGCTGGTCGACATCCGCGACGGTGAGGCCCTCGCGCTGATGTTCGACGAGATCCGCCCCGACATCGTCTTTCATGCCGCAGCCCTCAAGCACCTGCCGCTGCTCGAGCAGTTCCCTTACGAGGCCTACAAGTCCAACGTGCTGGGCACCCTCAACGTGCTCGCTGCCGCCGCTGCCAGTGGTGTCGACACCGTGGTCAACATCTCCACCGACAAGGCCGCCGACCCGACCTGCATGCTCGGCTACAGCAAGCGGGTCGCTGAGCGGCTCACTGCCGGGTATGCCGTGGACCACCCGGGCCGGTTCGTCTCGGTCCGCTTCGGCAATGTCCTGGGCTCGCGGGGCTCGGTCGTGCACGCCTTCACCGCGCAGATCGAGCGCGGCGGCCCGGTCACCGTCACCCATCCCGATGTCGAGCGCTATTTCATGCTCATCCCCGAGGCCTGCCAACTCGTCCTCGAGGCGGCTGCGGCTGCGCCCGGACGGGGCGAGGTCATGGTGCTGGACATGGGTCGGCCACAGCGGATCGTGGACGTCGCTCGGGCCCTCATCAAGATGTCCGGCCGCTCGGATGTCCGGATCGACTACACCGGGCTTCGCCCGGGCGAGAAGCTCACCGAGGACCTCGTTGCCCAGGCCGAATCCCTGGCCCCGACGAAGAACCCCCTGGTCACCAGCGCTGTCGTAGAGCCGCTCAGCGACGATCTGCTGCCGGCGACGACGGTGACCGATCATCAGTCCGCGATGACCTGGTGCCGGTCCCACGCGGTGACCCCACAGACCGGCTGACCGAGCCATAGACCGGCTGATGTGGTTAGGACGTGCCGCGGAGCAGTCCACGCAGCGGGCCGAGCCAACGCCGCCCGAGCACGGCATACCCGAGGAATCCCAGCCCGACGGCGGCCAGTGAGGCCACCAGCGCCAAAGGCGTTCGGGGGGCCAACCCCAGGGTTGGCCAACTCGCTGCGAGCGTGGCCGCTGCCGCGGCGACGGCCGCACCTGGGTGCACCGAAGACCCGCCACGGTCGAACTCGGGCAGGGTCGCCCGCAGCAGCCGCAGGAAGTAGGCCAGCGCACCGACCTGGACGACCACCACGGCCCCAGCCGCGCCGACCGCTCCGCCGAAGAGGGCGGCCGGCCCCGTCACGACGACCGTGGCGACAGCACTGACCGCGCTGTAGCGCGCGGCCACGCCCGGTCGGCCGACGGCATTGAGGCAGGCGGTGCTCACCCCCGTGACGAGGTTGGCCGCGAACCCGACCGTGAGCAGGACCGCCGCGGCCTGAGCGACCGGCAAGGCACCGGCGAACCCCCGAGTGACGAACCACATCCCCGCTGAGCTCACGGCGGCATACCCCAGGACCACCGGCACCCACCCGCGATTGAACTCGCTGGCGCGCCGGACCGCGGCCGCCTCTCCGGCGGAGCCAAATGTCCTCGTGACCACGGTGAGGATGGGCGGGAGGGTGAACATCGGGAAACTGCGGACCGCGGAGGCGAGTTGGTTGGCGACCCCCAGGAAGCCGACATGTTCGATGGGGGCGAACGCGGCGACGAACAACGGTCCGGCCTGCAGCAGCGCCAGCCCGCTGACGTTGCCGACCAGCGACCGACTCGCGAACGCCCAGAATTGCTGCCCTTGCTCACGACCGACCAACCGGGGGCGCAGCGCCAACAGGTGCCTCAGCGCACCCATGGCGAGCACGGCCACATAGGTGCCCAACTGGGCCACGAGAACGAGCAGCATCGTGGCCAGCGTCAGGGAATCCCGATGGAGCCACAAGACCAAGCCCAAGGCGGCTTGGGACAGCGCGGTCGCCAGGGCAATGAGGGCAAATCGGTTGTGTGCCCGCAGGTAACCCAGCAGCAGGTTGCCGACGAGCAGGAGCCCGACGACGATGCCAAGCCGCCGGAGGAGGAAATCGGCGCCATCGGCGACCTCGCTGGGCATGTCCGCGATGGCCAGGACGACCGAGGCGAACGGCCCACCTACGAGCAGGAGCACGGCGGTTAACCCGATGAACAGCACCAGCGCGCTCACCGTGAGCCGCACGGCCCGATCCTCGTCGCGCTGCGCCGCATACAGGGCATAGAACCGCTGCGCTGAGACGCTGATCCCGCCATCGAGCGCGACGAACACGACGACGATCGTGTTGACCAGCGCCCACACCCCGTAGGCCGCCAGCCCCAGCGCACTGATGAGGAAGGGAATGGTCACTAGCCCCACCAGTTGGGGAAGGAACTGCGCTAGCCCGTTGTATGCCGTGTTCCGGGCCAACCGGTCCGCGGGTGTCGCAGCGGTACTCGACACCCCGGATCTCCCTCTGTCGCAAGTCCACCGGATCCTCAGGGGAGGCTAGCAGAGCAGACGCCGCGCATCGCGAGCGCGCCGCGCGCGGCGGATAGGGTGGTGACGAGGCGGCGCCCGGGAAGGAGGTCGGTGTGACTGTGCCACCACTCGCCCCATCTCCCGCGGACGGGGTCCGCGCTGGAGCCGTCTGCGTCCTTTACGGCTCCAGCGTCGTGCCGGAGATCGTCGCGGAGTTCGCCCGGACCTGCCCGACGGTCGTCGTCGACAACTCGGGAGACCTGCTTGAGGGCGGGCCGGACGTACGCGTGGTCTCCCCTGGTCGCAACGTCGGCTACTCCGCCGGCGTCAACGCCGGGTTGGCAGCGCTGCCGGATGACCTCGACGCGGTCCTGGTGGTCAACCCCGACATCGTCGGGCCGGTCAGTGCCCTGCACCACCTGGCGGCGATCGTGGCCGGGTGGGATGGCCCGGTCCTCGCGGCCCCTGAGGGAGGCCAGCTGGCCTATGGCTTCCGTCCGCGTGCCGGCGCGCTGCTGGTCATGGGCCACTACCTGACCCGCAGCGACTGGCACCCCACCCCCCGCCGCCCAGCGGACCGCTTCCTCTCGGGAGCCCTGCTGGCGGTCAACGCAGGGGCGTTGCGCGTGCTCGCGGCTGACGGCGAGTTCTTGCGGCCGGACCTGTTCTTCATGGACGACGTCGAGATCACCGACCGAGCTCTCGCGCATGACATCGCGGTCGTCGAGGTGCCCGTCGATGGCCGGCTCGAACATGAAGGTGGGACGAGCATGCGCCGCCGTCCCGCGGTGCGGATCTACTTCTCCCGCGTGTCCAAGGTCCGCTACTGGCAAAGCCGATCGCCCGTCCGAGGAGCTGCTTTGCGCCAGTTCTTCCGGGCCGAAACCATGCTCGGCGAGTTCCTGGCCCGTCGCCGAGATCACCCGCGCCGTCATGAGCCAGCCACCGACGGCAGTGCCGCGATGGGGTTTGCCATGGCTCGCCAGTGGTTGCGCACGGGGGCGGCCGGTGTGGACGAGGCCGTCCTCGGCAATGCCAACGATGAGGCGAGCTTGACATCCCGAGGTGACCTGTGACGAGAGGGCCAGATCGGGTCACTTGCGCGACGCCCGCCTCCGAGCACGTCCCCCTTCACTCCCGTGTCCCGGTTCACTCCCGTGGCGCCGCCCACTCCCGTGTCCCGGTTCACGCCCTTGTCCCGATGGTCGTCGCCCTCGGCGTGTTGCGCGTCCCGGGCGTGGATTGGGCGTATGCCGCCCTCGGCGCCGCCCTGCTCGTCCGGTCACCGACGGTCCGGCTCGGCACCGGCCCGTTGACCCTGGTGTATGCCGTGTGCGCGGCGACGGCCTGGGTTGCCACGGTCGTGGAGGGATCCGCCGCAGGATTCGGCTCGAGCTATCTCTGGCCGGTGGCGGCGCAAGGCCTCTTCGTCCTGGGCGTGCTCGCCACGCCAGACCCGTGGCGACAGGTCCGGCGCCTTGTCACCGGTCTGACCGGGGGCCTGGTGCTGGTCTGGGCCATCGGAGTCGCCGAGATCGTCACCGGAATCAAACTTATCGTGCTGCTCAGCCCCGCATCCTCGATGGCCGAACATGCCGCGGCCAGCCGCTGGGTGACTATGGCGGTCTACAGCAACTACAACGATTACTGCCTGGCGCTGGCGATGCTTGCCGTCCTGCTCTTCGCCCACATCATCTTCGTCCCCCGGGTTCACCCCTTTCTCGGGTTGGCCCGATGGAGCGTTCTCGGTTCGTCGGTCGCGCTGGTGTTGGTGATGGGCTCGCGCGGGGCGCTGGGCGCCGGAGCGCTCGCGGCCGGCCTCGTCGCCGTCATGGCAGTCCGTAGAGTCCGCCCCAGGGTGGTCAGCCCTCGTCGGGTCGGAATTGTCCTGCTGGTCCTGACACCGATCGCGGTGTGGTTGTGGTCTAGTCCCTATGTCCAAGACCACAGCACGGCGACCCGCCAAGCGATCCTGGACAACTCATTCACGTTGTGGGCGGCCAACCCGTGGGCGGCCACGGTCGGCTACGGGTCGGCGACCCACTACGCAGTGGTGACCGAGGCGGCATACCCTGGGCTTCTCATGGATCCCCACAACGTGCTCCTCGAAGTGGCCCTGAACTTCGGTGTGATCGGGCTCGTGGTCGCCCTGGGGTGGTGGCTCACTCTCGTGCGCGACGTGGGCCTTGGCCGGACACCTTCGCATGACTGGGCCCACGTCGGGGTGCTCGCCCTGGCCGTTGCGCTCCCGGTCACTGGCGTCGTTGCCAGCCGTCTGCTGCCCTACGTGTTCGTCACGGTCATCGTCACGGCAGCCAGCCTCGTGCAGCCTCGGAAGGCTCGACCTAGGACAACCCGGATCAGCGGGTGACCCTGCGCCGGTCCGACCAGGCCGCCAAACCCGCAGCCACGAGGAACCCCGCGACCGCGGCTCCGAACCCGGCCAGGATGATCGACTGGAGACTTGACCGGCTCGTGGCTGCGGGGGCCAGCGCGCGCTCCGGGCCGAAGACCACCCTCACCTCCGGTGCGGCGCCGGCAAGGGTCAGACCCAGTTGCTTGGGGGCCTGCTCCTCCAACGCCGCGACCAGGGCCCTACTCATCGCGATGCCGTCCTCGATGCTCGCGCTTTGCACGTGGAGGTCGATGAGCAGCGAATCGGTGAGCAAGACCCGAGTCATCGCGCCCTGAACCCTGGACGGCGTCCAGTTGCGACCGGGTTCGGCCGCGACCTGGACCAGCAGGGGCGTGGAGTCCAGGGTCGCGGCGTACGAGGCGGCCACAACGCGCACGTCGGTCAAGGCAACGTCGGCGGCCTTCCCGGCTGGAGGCAGGACTGCAATCCTGGTGTCGACCATCGTGCCACTCGTCTCGACCGTGCGGCCGGACAGCAAGAAGGCTCCGGCGAAGGCGAGCGCCGCGACGAGGAGCGCGGGGACGGCATACCGTCGCAGTCTCGCGAGGTAACCGACGATGTCGACCACGTCGGTCGCCGACGATGCGTCGGTCTGCCCCGTCGATGACGTCGCCGGTCGAGGACTCTGCGGTGTCGTGGGCACGGCGCCAAGGCTACCGCCCGGTCGCGGGTGGGTCGGGGCACCCCGGTGTGCTCAGGCCCGGCAGCCGGTGAGCTCGAAGAGCACCGTATGCCCCATCCGCATCCGTTCGGTCATCAACGGGAAGCCCGGTGGGATCTGCAGGCGAGGGGACGTCGCCTCATCGATCACTCCGTTGGCGAAGGCTCGGCCATTGTTGATGACCCATCGGATCCCGTCGTCCTGCATCCTTTTGCAGATGTTCGATGGCTCTAGGAGGATGAGTTGGTCGCGCAGGTACTCCGAGTTCGGGGTGCTACCGGCCAGCCCGGCGATGAGCAGGGTCGGCTTGCGGTTGACGTAGGCGTAGAGCAGGGCCGAACCATCGTTGGCGTTGTTGAGGATCCGGTCACCCTCTGGCACGATCTCGGCCACCCGTCGGAACGCCTCAATCTCCTCCTGTGTGACGACACTGAGCGAGGGGTCGTTGGCGGAGTCCACGTATCGCAGTGAGAGGTAGGGAACGGCGAACCCGGTCCCCAGGACAAAGGCGAGCGCGGCGGCAGCGGCTGGGTATGCCGCGGCGCCCCGCCAGGACCGCGCTGACCGATCCCGCTGTCGCTCGCTCCACCACCCGGTCATCGCGCGCCACCCCACCGCCGCGACGACGACGAGCCCGCCGGCAGCAACGGCCGAGGTGCGCACCCGGTCGTTGTACCAAAACCGCGCGACGATGTCGAACACCCAGACCTGGCGGACCGTGGCCGTGAGGATGTCGAGCACGACGGCCCCCGAAGCGAAGACGGCCAACGGCCGCAGCGCCGGTTTACGCCAGGCCACCGCAGTGCCGATAGCGATGGCGACAGCGGTGACGATGTGGGGAACGGACCCCCCGGGACCATTGATGAGATAGCCGAGCACTTCCAAAACGGCAGGTCGCTCGACTGGCCACAGCCGTCCGTCAAACTGGCTACTGCCGCGCCCGAATCGGCGGAAGAAGACGAACAACACCCCCGACGACACCAGGACCGCACTGGCCAAGGTGATGGCCCAACCCCACGCCCGGGCCCGCGCCAAGGTCAACACCCGCGGAACGGCCCAGCAGATCCCGGTGCCGAACACCAACAGTCCGGCAATGATGCCGATCCGGGGATGGAGCACCGCCACAGCCAGCAGGCCGGCGACCGCCAGCACACCTGCGCCCCGGCGACCCAGCACGGGAGATCCCGTCAGGACGGCAACTACCCCGGCTGCGACGAGCGGGACAAACGCCGCGGACAACGCCGAGGCCCACAGAACGCCCCAGCCCAGTGGCGCCCACGGCATCGACCAAAAGCCCCCGCTGAGCAGCGCCACCATCTCCGGGCGGGGGTTGTCCGGCCCCAGCACGACCCAGGCGGCGAGCACGGCGACACTCGGCCAGAGGCCGCCGGCCAACAACCCGGCGACGACGTTGGTTGCCACGACGGCATCAGACCCGGTCAGCGTCATCTGCAACGAGCCGAGGGCATGGAAGGTCGAGGGGTAATACGTGTGGATGGGGGCGGGATAGGCGAAGTCCGAGATCCGCAGGGGGTCCACCACTCCCGTTTGGTGAACGGCCCGGGTGGCATTCGCGTCGAAGAGCGCATCCCAGGTCTGTGACACGGTCTCCCAGCTCTGTCCGCAGGCCAGGAAGACCGCTAGGTAGGCCCCTGACAAGCAGACACTGAGCACGAGGGCCAACCGCAGTGCCGCAGCAGCGTGGCGCTGCGATCGCCCACCTGGCGCGGAGCCCCCGTCCGGGCCGGGCCGATCCTGCCGCCGGGAGCCGAGCGCCCGGCCGCGGAACGCCAGGCGCACGGCGCCGGCGCCCAGCACGAGCACCGCGATGGGCGTGGCCCAGCCGAAGCGAAGGGGCAAGACGATGTGGACGAGCGTCGATCCCATGACGGCCAAGACCGTGACCGGAACGCCGAGGGCCACCGCGAGCCGGTAATCCCGCACTCCCGCAAGGATCGTCGCGCCGAATCCCAGCACCCAGACCAGAAGGCCGAAAGCCACCGGCCCGGCGAACTCGCCGGCGACTCCCATCAGGATCCGGCCCGGGCGAGGGCGTTGACAGCCGTGACGATGCGCTCGAGATCGGCGGCCGACAACGACGGATGGACCGGCAACGAGAGGCACTCGCGGGCCGCTAGCTCGGTCTCCGGCACGTCGACGTCGTGGCCGAACGGGGCCAACCGATGGTTGGGCACCGGGTAGAACATCCCAGACCCGACGGCATACTCCTCACGCAGCGCCTTGGCCAGCCCGTCCCGGTCCGACGGCACCCGGATCGTGTATTGGTGGTAGACGTGGACTGCACCCGGTCGGACCGTCGGGGTGGCCACTCCGGTGAGATGCTCGGACAGGTATGCCGCGTTCGCCTGCCGCTGGGCCGTCCAGGCGGCGACTTTGGTCAGTTGGACCCGGCCGATGGCCGCGTGCACATCGGTCATCCGGGCGTTGAACCCCACGACCTCGTTTTCGTACTGTCGCTCCATGCCCTGATTGCGAAAGAGACGCAGCAGCCGCTCGGTCTGGGCATCGGCCACCGCGACCATGCCACCCTCGCCTGAGGTCATGTTCTTGGTGGGATAGAGGGAGAACATCGCGAAGTGCCCGAACGCGCCGACCGGGGTCCCGTGCAGCGACGCCCCGTGAGCTTGGGCTGCGTCCTCGAAGAGGCGCACGCCGTGCCGGTCGGCCACCCCGCGCAAGCCCGTCATGCTGGCCGGGTGACCGTAGAGGTGCACGGGCAGGATCCCGACTGTTCGCTCTGTGATCGCCGCTTCCACCGACGCAGGGTCCAGGCAGAAGGTGTCCCGTTCGATGTCGGCAAAGACCGGGGTCGCTCCGGTGAGTGCCACCGAGTTGGCCGTTGCAGCGAAGGTGAACGACGGGACGATGACCTCGTCGCCCACGCCAACGCCGCTGGCCAGCAATCCCAAATGCAATCCGGCAGTGCCGGAGTTGACGGCGACAACAGGACGACCAAGGCGGAAATGTGCCGCGAACTCCTCCTCGAATGCCTTGACCTCCGGCCCCTGCGCGAGCATCCCGGAACGGATGACCCGACTGACCGCGGCAATCTCGTCGTCGCCGACCATCGGCTTGGCAGGTGGGATGAACTCGGTCATGGGTTCGCCTCCGTGAGCTGTCCGTCGAGCTCCAGGTATGCCGCGCCGGTGCGCGGGCAGGTCCACCGGCCGGGTCCGGCCTGGGTCAACGGCACACCCGCGCGTCCTACCCAGCCCAGTTGTCGCGCCGGCACGCCAGCGACCAGGGCAAAGTCGGGGACGTCGGTGACGACCACTGCCCCTGCGGCCACCATCGCCCAACGACCGATCGTCACTGGGGCCACACACACAACTCGGGCACCGATGGAGCATCCGTCAAGGCAGGTCACGCCGACGGGCTCCCAGTCGGCGCCGGTCTTCAGGTCACCGCTCGGTGTGACGGCCCGGGGGAAGTGGTCGTTGGTGAAGCACGCAGCCGGTCCGACGAACACCCCGGCGCCCAGCCGGGCCGGCTCGTAGACGAGGGCATAGTTCTGAATCTTGCAGTTGTCGCCGAGGACGACACCCGTGCCCACGTAGGCACCGCGCCCCACGATGCAGTTGGCCCCAAGCACGGCGTGCTCGCGCACCTGGGCCAAGTGCCAGATGGCGCTGCCGTCACCGACCAGTGCCTCTGGCGAAACATCGGCTGTCGGGGCTATGCGAACCGTCATGGCGATCTCTTTCGCGGGTCAGCCGCGCCCGACGGCCGCTGCAGTCTTGAGCAGGACGATGACGTCGCCCCAGAACGAGCGAGTCTGCACATACTCGGCATACATGGCCGCTTTGTGCGGGAGCACGACCTCGACGTAATGCGCCTCAGGGTCCTGGGCTCGGGCTAGCTCCTCCGATTCGTTGCGCCAGTGCACGCTGGCCGGGTCGGTGATGCCGGGCCGGACCGAAAGGATGAGTTCGCGTTGCTCGCTGGGCCACAGGGCGACATACCTGGGCACCTCGGGACGAGGCCCGACCAAACTCATCCGACCCCTCAGGACATCCCACAATTGCGGGAGCTCGTCGAGCTTGGTCTTACGCAGCATGGCGCCGATGGGGGTCACCCGGGGGTCCCCGTCCGATGTCACCTGCAGACCGGGGGCGCCCGGCCGCATGGTCCGGAATTTGTGGATCCGAAACGGTATGCCGCCCCGCCCGACCCGCTCTTGGGTGAACAAGACGGGGCCGCTCGGATCGTCCTTCTTGATCAGGGCACCGACGACAGCGAGCAGGGGCGCGAGCACGGTTAACAGCCCAGCGGACACAGCGACGTCGAAGGCCCGTTTCACATCCAAGGGGGGCCTCACGAGCGGCCGCCCAGCACCGCCCGGACCGTCTCACCGACCCGTTGCACCTGAGCATCGGTCATCCCCGAAAAGATCGGGATGCTCACCGCGAGGGGGAACTGCGCGTCGGCCACCCTCAGGGCCGGGGCATCCGCACCGCGCAGGTCGCGCCAATAGGGGTGGTGGTGCAGCGGAATGAAGTGCACCGAGCACCCCACCCCAGCATCGGACATCCGCTGGATGAATTCGTCCCGCCCAATGGGAGCATCTGCCGCCAAACGCAGCCCGTAGAGGTGCCAGGCATGCTGAGTGTCCGGTTCGCTGGGCCGCGCAGGCAAGCGCACCGGTAGGTCGGCCAGGACCTGGTCGTAATGGTCCGCGATGGCCGACCGACGCTCGCGCATCGCCACCGACCGAGTGAGCTGGACCCGCGCCATGGCCGCGGCGACGTCGGTCAGGTTGTATTTGAATCCGGGCGCCACGACCTCGTAGTGCCAGGAAGGCGCCGTTGAGGTGTAGCGGTTGAAGACGTCTCGGCTGATGCCGTGCAAGCGCATCGTCCGCATCCGGCCCAGCACCTGTGGGTCGGCGCTGACCACCATGCCACCCTCCCCGGAGGTCATCGTCTTGGTGGCGTAGAAACTGAAGACGACGGCGTCGCTGGCACCGAACCCGATCGGCACACCGGCCGACTGGACCGGGTGCGAGTGCGCCGCGTCCTCGACGACCCGCAGCCCGTGGGCGGCCGCGAAGTCGGCCAGCGCCGTGCGAGGGACGGGAAGTCCAGCGAAATGGACCGGCATCACCGCCTTCGTTCGCGAGGTCACGGCCTGGGCTGCCTGGTCCAGATCGATGCCGAGGGTGTCCTCCTGGACATCGACAATGATGGGCGTGGCCCCGAGGTAACGGACGACTTCGGCCGTCGCCGTGAATGTCCAGGTCGGCACGATGACCTCGTCGCCGGGCCCAATGCCCAACGCCTCCAGGGCAAGGTGCAGACCGGCCGTCGCGGAGTTGACGGCGACGCCCGCGACGGGGGCGTCGCCGGCCTGGCCCCCGGGGTCCATCGCCGCCACGAACTCCCGCTCCAAGGCTGCGGCGTTCGGCCCCGTGGTCAACCAGCCTGAACGCATCGTCGCGACGACTGCTTCGATCTCCGCCTCACCGATATCCGGCAGTGCGAAGGGGATGAAGTCGGTCACGGTCCTCGCCTTCTCGCTTCTCGGGATGGAACCCCACTGTATGCCGTGGGCTCGGGCGCCTTCAGTGCGACGGGCCGGTCAACCCTCGGATCGCTGACGAAGCAGAGCGACCGCCTCCCCAATGGGTCCGTCATGGATCATCCGGCCCCGCTCGAGCACGATCCCGCGTTCGGTGAATCGCGACACCATGTCCAAGTCGTGGCTGACGATCACGAGGCACTTCCCTTCGTCTCGAAGTTCGCGGATCCGGTCGAGGCATTTGCGCTGGAACGGCTCGTCACCGACGGCGAGGATCTCATCGACAAGGAAGATGTCCGGGTCCGTGTGCACGGCGACAGCAAAGGCCAGCCGCAGGAACATGCCTGAGGAGTAGAACTTCACCTCCGTGTCGATGAACTCCTCGATCTCACTGAAGGCGACGATCCGGTCGAACTCATGGCGGATCTTCGCCTCGGTCATGCCAAGAATCGCTCCGTTGAGAAAGATGTTCTCCCGTCCGGTGAGGTCGGGATGAAAGCCAGCTCCGACGTCAATGAGACCGGCGACGTTCCCGCGGACCCCGATGCCACCCTCGTCAGCACCCATCACCCCCGAGATGAGCTTGAGGAGTGTCGACTTACCCGAGCCGTTCCTGCCCAGCAGGGCGATGGCCTCCCCTTCGGCCACCGTGAGGTTGACATCGTGCAGGGCTGTGAAACGCTCGGAAAGCTCGCTGCGTCGGCCCTGCAAACCCTTGACGACGATCTCCTTCACCGCCCGGGTGTGGCGTAACGTGAAGTACTTGCTCACGTGCTCGATCCTGATCCGATCGAGGTCTCGGGGGCCGTCCACCTAGAGCTCCTGGGCAAACCGGCCGTCGAAACGCCGGAAGACCCACTGACCGATGGCGAGGACGACGACGGCCAGCCCGGTGGCCACGGCGATGAAGGCCGGCATCTGGTTGGGCAGCGGGGCCGTGCCGTCCGTCGTGGGATACCAGAAGGTCCAGTGAAAGATCTCGACGACTGTGGTGAGCGGGTTGCATTGGTAGAGCCACCAGAGCACCCCATCGCCGAGGGCGTCCCGAACGGCGGTCCAGGTGTAGATGACCGGCGACGCCCAGGTTGCCACCATGAGGATGAGGTCGACAACGTTCTCAAAATCGCGGAAGACGACGTTGAGGGCCCCGAAGATGAGGCCGAGCCCGAGCGCGAAGACCGCCAGGACGAGGAATCCACCTATCCCGGCGAGCACCTGCCATCCGGTCGGGTGCCACCCGGTGACCAGGCACCCGATGAGCAGAACCGCGACCTGAGGAATGAAGTGCGTGAAAGAGACCACGAGCGAGGCCACGGGGAACAACTCGCGAGGTAGGTAGATCTTTTTGACCAGAGCCCAGTTTCCGGTGATCGAGCGAGTGGCGTTGCCGAACGCTTCACTGAAGAAGTTCATCGCGATGATGCCGGAGAAAAGGTAGACGGCGTAACTGTCGACGGCGTAGTTCATCTTGAAGAACACACCGATGACGAAGTAGAAGACCCCGAACTGCACGGCAGGTTTGATGTAAGACCACAACATCCCCAGCACAGACCCGTGATACCGGGCCTTGAGCTCCTTGTGGACAAGCAATCGGAGCAAATACCGCCGCCGGAAGACGTCGAGCAATCCACCCCCGGCACCGGGAGACTGAAAGATCGCCGTGTCGCTCATCGTCGCTGCAGGCCCTCACCTGGTGTGCGGTTGGATCGTCGCTCCTGCGCCAGTCGGCCCGCCAGACACGGCCTTTCGACGAGGCAGAGACCCTCTGGACCAGGAAGCAGGCACAGACTACCCGAGCCGGAGGCCCGGCCAGCGCCGCGCGTCAACGCCCCCATCGACGCTTTGCCGCACCGATCGCCACGACGAGCAGGACGCCGACAGTGAGCTCGCCGAACACCGCCACAGCCAGGGCCCACGGGTTGGGCCCGACGTGGGCCAGCCGACCGGACCCGACCGGGCCGCTGGCCAAGAGGCCGACGCCGAGCACCAGCGCGCCGAGGGTCGCAACGGCCACCAGCATCGTCAGACACCGATCCTGCCATCTGGCCAGGCGAGTCCACTGGCGCTGCGACTGCCACCCGACGACGACCCCGGCACCGACCGGAAGGATGAGCACGAAGGCAACCCAGGCGGGATAGTGGGCCTCCGGTGGGACCGCCCCGAGCGCCGGGATCATCGGCAACAGCCCGGGAGCCGAACCCGAGATGCTGACCAGACCCCCGTCGGTGACCTGGAAGCCCGGCCCGGCGATGAAGCTCAAGGCCCACACCACGAGATCCGGCGCAAACAGCACCTGCCCGATGAACAAGCCCACGGCGCCGGCCCCATGGGCCCCGACCGCGGCGTCGACCGAGGTGACCGTCGACCATCGAGCGATGAGCATGCCCAGGACTGCCAGACTGGCTGGCCCGGCCAGGGCGACCACTCCCCAGCCGACCGGGGGCTGGGCCCGCCGCGCCCAGGGAGGCAACCAGTGGTCCAGGCCCTTGTCCTCGCGCAGGAGGACGGCCGCGATGCCGAACAGCGGGACGAACAGCGCCCCGACGAGTCCAGCCCAGGTTGGCCGGATCGGTCCGGCGAGGGCGGTGAGCACGACGAGCCCGGCAGCTGCGGCATACCCGCCGACAAAGCCCGGAAGGAGGCGAAGCGGAGCTTCACCCGTGCGACGGACCAGGCGGCCCAGCAGGTATGCCGTCCCCGCCGACGCCAGGAGCCACACAAGGATCGGGGAGATGCCGACGACGACTGAGTCCACGGTCACCGTCGCACCCGTGCCGAGCAACCAGCAGCCGCTAGCGAAGCCGATGACCTGGGCCCAGGTCGTGTCGCTGCCGGGACTGGCTGTCCACACAACGCTGCAGAGCAGCACCAGGACCAACCAGGGCAGACCGACCGCGAGCGCGCCGTAACCCCAAGGGCGGCCCGTCTCGGTCGGCGAACGCCACGTCTCGACGGCGTCGCGGCTGGCGGACACCGTCGATCGGACGCGATCGAGCAGGCTCATCCTCCCTATCGGGGCCTGGGCGAGCCCGGACACGCCGGAGGGCGCGCCGAGGTGATCTCGAACGCGCCCTCGCGGCAAGGCTGGTGGGTCAGCCGCGCAGACCCTGCATGATCTCGCGCATGAGCTGGGCTGTGGCCGACGGGGTCTTGCCGACCTTGACGCCCGCGGCTTCCAGCGCCTCGGCCTTGGCGGCCGCGGTGCCCTTGGAGCCACTGACGATCGCACCGGCGTGGCCCATCGTCTTGCCCTCGGGGGCGGTGAACCCCGCGACGTAGCCCACCACCGGCTTGGTCACGTTGGCCGCGATGTATGCCGCAGCCCGCTCCTCGGCGTCGCCGCCGATCTCGCCGATCATGACGATCGCATCGGTGTCCGGGTCGTCCTGGAAGGCCTGGAGGCAGTCGATGTGGGTCGTCCCGATGATCGGGTCGCCGCCGATGCC
>JBGAQN010000022.1:0-30772 GCA_044220725.1 Dermatophilaceae bacterium | reverse complement strand
CCATCGCAGCGATGGGCTTCGACGTCGTCTACCTCACCCCGATCCACCCCATCGGCACGACCGCTCGCAAGGGCAAGAACAACACCCTCACCGCCCTGCCGGGTGACCCGGGCAGCCCGTATGCCATCGGCTCCCCTGATGGCGGGCACGACGCGCTGCACCCCGAGCTCGGCACGTTCGCCGACTTCGACGCCTTCGTCGCCGAGGCCGCGCGCCTCGGGATGGAGGTGGCGATGGACATCGCGTTGCAGTGCTCCCCCGACCACCCTTATGTGGCCAGCCACCCGGAATGGTTCACCACGCGCGCCGACGGCACCATCGCGTATGCCGAGAACCCCCCGAAGAAGTACCAGGACATCTACCCGCTCAACTTCGACAACGACCCGGTCGGGTCCTACACCGAGATGCGCCGGATGATCCAGGTCTGGATCGACCACGGGGTGACGATCTTCCGGGTCGACAACCCGCACACCAAGCCGGTGGAGTTCTGGCAGTGGCTCATCGCCGACGTGGCCCGTGAGCACCCCGAGGTGATCTGGCTGTCCGAGGCGTTCACCAAGCCGGCGATGATGCATACCCTGGCCAAGGCCGGGTTCCAGCAGTCCTATACCTACTACGCGTGGCGCAACCTCAAGTGGGAGCTGGAGGACTACTGCCGCGAGCTGGCCGGTGACGCCGCGGCATACATGCGGCCATCGTTCTGGCCGACCACGCACGACATCCTCACCCCGTTCATGCAATACGGCGGGCCGACTGCGTGGAAGCTGCGAGCCGCCCTGGCGGCGCTGCTCGTGCCGACGTATGGGATCTACACGGGCTACGAGCTCATGGAGAGCGTGGCCCGGCCGGGGGTCGAGGAGCAGATCGACAACGAGAAGTATGAGTTCAAGGACCGCCGTTGGGAGGACTACGAGCCCGGCGGGGCCAAGGAGGGCCAGTCGCTGGCGGGCTATCTGGCGATGCTCAATGCGGCCCGCAAGGCCCACCCGGCCCTGCACTGGCTGCGCAACCTGGTCTTCCACCACGCCCCCGACGACGCGATCACCTGCTTCTCCAAGAGCCGGGTCTTGCCCGACGGGACGCGAGACACGGTCATCGTCGTGGCCAACCTCGACCCGCACTCGACCCGCGAGACCCAGGTTGACCTCAACCTCCCCGCGCTCGGCCTGGACTGGGGTGCCGGGTTCCGGGTCCGCGACCTGGTGACCGGCCAGGTCTGGGAATGGGGCCAGTTCAACTACGTGCGGCTCGGGGCCGACACCGAGCCGGTCCACGTCCTCAAGGTGCTGCCCTGGTGAACCACGCGCCGCACCCACCGTGGAAAGGAGCAGCGCGCTCGTGACGATCGCGCCATCGACCGCAGCGTCCGACTCGTCCCGCCCGGGCCTGCCGGCAGACCCGGGCTGGTTGCGGACCGCGGTCTTCTACGAAGTGCTCGTGCGCGCGTTCGCCGACTCGACCGGATCGGGGACGGGAGACTTCACCGGACTGATCGGCAAGCTGGACTATCTGCAGTGGCTCGGCGTCGACTGCCTGTGGATCCCGCCGTTCTACGCCTCACCGCTGCGCGACGGAGGCTACGACATCGCCGACTATCGGGCGGTGCTGCCCGAGTTCGGCACGGTGCAGGACTTCCGCGAGCTGGTCGCCCAGGCGCACGCGCGCGGCATACGGATCATCACCGACTTCGTCCTGAATCACACGAGCGACGCGCACCCGTGGTTCCAGGCCAGCCGCACCGACCCGAGCGGCCCCTACGGCGACTTTTACGTGTGGTCCGACACCGACACCCGGTATGCCGGCACCCGGATCATCTTCGTCGACACAGAGGCGTCCAACTGGACCTTCGACCCGGTGCGCGGGCAGTTCTTCTGGCACCGGTTCTTCTCCCACCAGCCCGACCTCAACTTCGAGAACCCCCGGGTTCAGGACGAGATGTTCGATGTCGTCCGGTTCTGGATGGACATGGGCATCGACGGGTTCCGGCTGGATGCAGTGCCCTACCTGTTCGAGGAGGAGGGGCACAGCGGCGAGAACCACCCGAAGACCCACGCCTTCCTGGCTCAGTTGCGGGCGATGGTCGACCGCGAATACCCGGGGCGAATCCTGCTGGCCGAGGCCAACCAGCTGCCGGCCGAGGTCGTCGACTACTTCGGCACACCCGAAGCCCCCGAGTGCCAGATGTGCTTCCATTTCCCGGTCATGCCGCGGATCTACTACGCGCTGCGCAGTCAGACCGCTGCGCCGATCATCGACGTCCTCGCGGCAACCCCGCCGATCCCGCCGGGTGCCCAGTGGGGCACGTTCCTGCGCAACCACGACGAGCTCACCCTCGAGATGGTCAGCGACCAGGAGCGGGCCGACATGTACCGCTGGTATGCCCCCGACCCACGGATGCGCGCCAACGTCGGCATCCGGCGGCGGCTGGCCTCGCTGTTGGACAACGACCGCGCCCAGCTCGAGCTCATCAACGCCCTCGTCCTGTCGCTGCCCGGTTCGCCGTGCCTCTATTACGGCGACGAGATCGGCATGGGCGACAACATCTGGCTGCCCGACCGGGACGCCTCGCGGACCCCGATGCAGTGGACGCCCGATCGCAACGCCGGGTTCTCCACCGCCGACCCCGGCAAGCTCTATCTCCCGGTCATCGCCTCGCTGGCCTTCAACCACCACGCCGTCAACGTCGAGGCGGCGCAAGCGGCGCCGGCATCGTTGTTGCATTGGATGCGCCGGATCCTGGCGATCCGCAAGGCGCATCCCGTCTTCGGGCTTGGCGACTTCGTCGTCGCACGCGCGGACAACCCTGCAGTGCTTGCCTATTCGCGCAACGCGCCCGGCGCCCCCACCGGCGCCCGCTCGGTGCTGTGCGTCGCCAACCTCTCCGACGTGCCGCAATCGGCCACCATCGACCTCACCCCCGAGCACGCCGAGGCGACCCTCACCGACCTGTTCGGTGGGGCGGACTTCCCTGCTTTGGATGCCGACGGCCGGGTCG
Organism: Dermatophilaceae bacterium; assembly: GCA_044220725.1. Classification (GTDB taxonomy): domain Bacteria; phylum Actinomycetota; class Actinomycetes; order Actinomycetales; family Dermatophilaceae; genus Phosphoribacter. Next base: position 27,777 of record JBGAQN010000022.1, on the reverse strand, counting down.
CGCTGACGCTCGGGCCGCGCGGCTACTACTGGTTGGCGATCGGGCGCGCCCGTGGCTGAGCTCCTCGATGCGACACTCACCCCCGGCAAGGTCGACCTGGTCGCCGCGTGGATCGGGTCGCAGCGCTGGTATGCCGCCAAGGGCCACACCCCCGAGCTCACCCGGTTGCGGGGCTTCCGACTCGACGACCCCGACGGGCGGGTGGGCATCGAGACCCTCATCGTGCGGGACGACACGACACCCGACCCGACCGTCTACCACGTGCCGGTCACCTATCGCGACGCCCCGCTGCGAGGCGCGGAGGCGGCCTTGGTCGGCACGATGCAGCACAGCGTTCTCGGCACGCGCTACGTCTACGATGCGCCGCACGACCCGGTCTACGTCGCCGCCCTCTGGCGGTTGATCCAGGGCCGCGCCTTCGCTCAGGCGGCCACCGCCAGCAACACCCTCGAACCCGCCTTCGCGGGCCACACCGTTCCCGCGCCGTATGCCGCCGCCCCCCGCCCCGGGGATGTCACCGCGTCGCGGGTGCTCGGCGGGGAGCAGTCCAACACCTCGATCGTCGTCGGCGTCTCGGGCACCGGGCCGGTGATCGTCAAGGTTTTCCGCGCCCTGGCCCCCGGCCCCAATCCTGACATCGTCCTGCAGCCCGCTCTGGCCGCCGCAGGATGCACGCACGTCCCGAACACGCTCGGCTGGGTGAGCGGCCAATGGGACGACGGGCTGGACGAGGGTCACCTGGCCTTCGCGCAGGAGTTCCTTTCCGGCGCCCAGGACGCGTGGCGGGTGGCCGCCGACTCGGTGGCCGCTGGCGCTGACCTCGTCGGCGGAGCCGCCGCGCTCGGTGCGGTAGTCGCGCAGATCCACCAGATCCTGGCTGCGAGCTTCCCCTCGGCGTCCGCGTCGGTCAACGACCGGGTCCGGGTCATCACCGAGATGCGGCGCCGATTCCGGACCGCGTCCGCGGAGGTGCCCGATTTGAGACCGTTGGCCGACGCGGTGCACGCCCGCTACGACCTGGCCCTGCAAGCCTCGTGGCCGCGGCTGCAGCGGATCCACGCCGACCTGCACCTCGGCCAGGTCCTGGCCCATCCTGAACGAGGCTGGATCGTCGTGGACTTCGAGGGCGAGCCGATGCGCGCCTTGGCGGAGCGCTCCCGCCCCGATCTACCCACTCGCGACCTGGCCGGAATGCTGAGATCGTTCGACTACGTGGTCGGCAGCCATCTGCAGGCCCACCCTGAGCTCGACGCCGAAGAAATCGCTGCGGCGAATGACTGGGCGCGACGGTGTCAACGACAATTTCTGTCCGGATATAGAGCGGCAGCCCCTGACCAGCCCGAGCATTCCGAGCTGCTTGAGGCACTCGTGCTCGACAAGGCGCTCTACGAGATCGTCTACGAAGCCCGCAACCGACCCACCTGGTTGGAGATCCCGCTCACCGCGGTCCGAGAGTTGCTCGGGGTCGGTGAGCGGACGGCATACCCTGTGGCTGAGGTGCCCACCCCGGACAGCGACGTCGAGCACCTCGACGTCGAGTCGGCGCCGACGGGCGCGCAGGCCGAGCCGCTCTCCCCCACCGAGCCGCATCGGCCCGCCGACGTCGCGGTGTCCTCCCCCGTCGAACCCAGTCCCCTTCCCGCCGAACGAAGGACCGTCATGGAACCCGTCCCCACCGCCGCGCTCGTGGCCGACTACAGCGCCGTCGACGCCTTCCTCGAGGGGAGGCACTCGCAGCCCCACGACCTGCTGGGGCACCACCTCGGCCCGGGCGGGTTGACGATCACGTGCTACCGACCGATGGCCGCGAGCGTGCGGGCGAGGCTCGCCGACGGCACCCTGCTGGACCTGCCGCACGTCAAGGGTGGCATCTGGTCGGGCACGACGCCGGGGATCAACCACAGTCAGGACTTCCGGCTGATGGTCGATTATGGCGACGGGTTCGGGCACGAGCAGGACGACCCCTATCGCTTCGCGCCGACCCTCGGTGAGATCGACCGGCACCTGTTCAACGAGGGCCGCCACGAACAGTTGTGGACCGTCCTCGGCTCGCATGTGCGCACCTATCCGGGGCCGCTCGGCGAGGTCCGCGGTGTGTCGTTCGCGGTGTGGGCGCCGAACGCGACGGCGGTGCACGTGGTCGGAGACTTCAACGGGTGGGACCGGCTCTCGCACCCGATGCGCAACCTGCAGCCCTCGGGCGTGTGGGAGTTGTTCTTGCCCGGTGCCGACGAGGGGATGAACTACCAGTTCCTCATCCGCGGGCAGGACGGCGTGGCCCGACTCAAGGCCGACCCGATGGCCAGGTATGCCGAGGTGGCGCCCAAGCAGGCCTCGATCGTTTGGGAGTCGCACTACCAGTGGGGCGACGACGAGTGGATGGCGGCGCGACGCGAGCGCGACGTGCACCACGGTCCGATGAGCATCTACGAGGTGCACCTTGGGTCATGGCGCCAGGGGCAGAGCTACGCCCAGCTGGCCGAGCACCTGGTCAACTACGTCAAGGACCTGGGGTTCACCCACGTCGAGTTCCTCCCGGTGAGCGAGCACCCGTATGTGCCGTCGTGGGGCTACCACGTCACCGGCTACTTCGCGGTGTCGTCGCGATGGGGGACGCCTGACGAGTTCCGCCTGTTGGTGGACTACCTGCACCGCAACGGGATCGGCGTCATCCTCGACTGGGTGCCGGGGCACTTCGCGACCGACCCGTGGGCCCTGGCCAAGTTCGACGGGGAGGCCCTCTACGAACACCCGGACCCGCGCAAGGGCTGGCACAAGGAGTGGGGCTCGCTCATCTTCGACTTCGCTCGCCACGAGGTGCGCAACTTCCTCGTCGCCAACGCGACCTACTGGCTGGAGGAGTTCCACATCGACGGCCTGCGGGTCGACGGGGTCGCCTCGATGCTCTACCTCGACTACGCCCGCCAACCGGGCGAGTGGATCCCCAACGTCCACGGCGGCCGGGAGAACCTCGACGCGGTGGCGCTGCTCCAGGAAGCCAACGCCACGGCATACAAGCGCACGCCTGGTGTCGTCATGATCGCGGAGGAGTCGACGTCGTGGGCAGGGGTGTCGCACCCGACCTCGTCCGGCGGGCTCGGCTTCGGGTTCAAGTGGAACATGGGGTGGATGAACGACGCCCTGCGCTATCTCGGAACGGACCCCATTTATCGTCAGTACCACCACAACAAGCTGACGTTCGCGTTGATGTATGCCTATAGCGAGAACTTCGTCCTGCCGATCAGCCACGACGAGGTCGTCCATGGCAAGGGCTCGCTCATGCGCAAGTCGCGCGGCAGCCGTGAGGACCAGATCTCGACGCTGCGGGCGTTCCTCGCCTATATGTGGAGCCAGCCGGGCAAGCAGCTGCTGTTCATGGGGTGCGAGTTCGGCCAGGAGTCGGAGTGGTCCGACGGGCGCAGCCTGGACTGGTGGCTGCTCGACCAACCGCTGCACTACCGGATCCACGCCCAGGTCAAGGAGATGAACGCGATCTACCGGGCCAACCCCGCGTTGTGGGCCCTGGACCACGACCCGGCGGGTTTCCGTTGGCTCAACGCCGACAACGCGGCGGCCAACACGTTCTCCTACCTGCGCTTCGGCGACAAGGACCTCGGCGCGACCGGGCCGGTGCTCGCCGCGGTCGTCAACTTCAGCGGGCAGACCCACGAGCCTTACCGGATCGGCCTCCCTCGCGGCGGCCGGTGGAAGGTCGTCCTCGACACGGCCGGCTTCTACCCGGACGCACCCAGTTCGGCGGGAGTCGTCATCGAGGCCGACGACGAGGGCTGGGACGGTCAGCCGTATGCCGCGAACGTCACCGTCCCGCGGCTGTCCACCGTGTGGCTGATCCCGCAAGACTGATCCCATGACCCACGAACGCGCTGGCATTCTCGCCACCCCGGCCGACCTCGTCGACGTCGCCCATCTGGTCACCGCCTACTACACGGGCGTTCCCGACCCGGACAACCTCGACCAGCAGGTCGCGTTCGGGACCTCCGGGCACCGCGGCTCGAGCCTGCGGACCGCCTTCAACGAGACCCACATCCTGGCCACGACCCAGGCGATCGTCGATTACCGGCGCTCGCGGGGCTTCGACGGGCCGCTGTTCCTCGGTCGGGACACCCACGGGCTTTCCGAGCCGGCCTGGGCCTCCGCGCTGGAGGTGTTGGCTGCCAACGAGGTCACCGTGCTGGTCGACGACCACGACGGCTACACCCCGACGCCGGGGGTCTCGCACGCGATCCTGCGGGCCAACCGGGGCAAGATCGGCGGAGTCGACGACCTGCCGGGCGGCATCGGGCTGGCCGACGGGATCGTCGTCACCCCGTCGCACAACCCGCCCTCGGACGGTGGGTTCAAGTACAACCCGCCACATGGCGGGCCCGCTGACACGGATGCGACCAAGGTCATCGCGGCCGCGGCCAACGACTACATCCGGGCCGGGTTGGCCGGGGTGAAGCGGGTGCCGTTCGCGCGGGCGCGAGGCGCGGCGACGGCATACGACTTCGTGGGGACCTACGTCGAGGACCTACCGCACGTCGTGGACATCGACGCGATCCGGGCGGCCGGCGTGCGGATCGGCGCCGACCCCCTCGGCGGTGCGTCGGTCGGGTTCTGGGGCGCGATCGCCGAACGGCTCGGGATCGACCTCACGGTCATCAACCCGCTCGTCGACCCGACCTGGCGGTTCATGACGCTGGACTGGGACGGCAAGATCCGGATGGACTGCTCGTCGCCGTCGGCCATGGCGTCGCTCATCGCCAACAAGAACGCCTATGCGATCTCCACGGGCAACGACGCCGACGCCGACCGGCACGGGATCGTCACGCCCGACGGCGGGCTGATGAACCCCAACCACTACCTCGCGGTGGCGATCCAATATCTGTATGGCGGGGCGCGGCCGGGTTGGCGGGCCGACGGCTTCATCGGCAAGACCCTCGTGTCGTCGTCGATGATCGACCGGGTCGCCTCGGACCTCGGGCGTCGGCTGGTCGAGGTTCCGGTGGGCTTCAAGTGGTTCGTCCCGGGGTTGCTCGACGGGTCCGGGCCGTTCGGTGGGGAGGAGTCGGCCGGTGCCTCGTTCGCCCGGATGGACGGCTCGGTGTGGACGACCGACAAAGACGGCATCTTGCTGGCGTTGCTTGCGTCGGAAATCCTCGCCCGCACTGGCCGTAGCCCGAGCGAGCATTATGCCGAGCTCACCGCGAAACACGGCGCACCGGCATACGCGCGGATCGACGCCCCGGCCAACCGGGAGCAGAAGGCGAAGCTCGGCGCCTTGTCGCCCGCTGACGTGTCTGCGGATTCGCTTGCTGGAGAGGCGATCACGGCGAAGCTCACCGAGGCGCCGGGCAACGGCGCGAAGATCGGCGGGCTCAAGGTCGTCACCGAGTCGGCCTGGTTCGCGGCTCGGCCGTCGGGCACCGAGGACGTCTACAAGATCTACGCCGAGTCCTTCCGCGGGCCCGAGCACCTCGCCGCCGTGCAGGCCGAGGCGCGCGAGGTCGTCAGCGCGGCGCTCGGCGGGTGACCACGCAGTTCTCCACTCGTCTCGGCTCCGGCATCCCGTGAGTTTGACCGCCATGGCGGCGATACTCGTCGATGGCGTTCATATTTCGACGCCATCGACCACTTTGACCGCCATGGCGCCAAGACTCCCAGAGTTTGACCGCCATGGCGGCAGGACTCCCAGAGTTTGACCGCCATGGCGGCAGGACTCCCAGAGTTTGACCGCCATGGCGGCAGGACTCCGAGAGTTTGGCCGCCATGGCGGCGATACTCGTCGATGGCGTTCATATTTCGACGCCATCGACCACTTTGGGCGCCATGGCGTCCAAACAGACGGGGTCCGCAGCGGGGACGTGTCGCGCGGACGGCTCATGAGCGGGTCCGGTCGGCTAACTTGCCTTCGGGCGGTCCTCAAACCAGGAGGTGTTCCCGCCGCGTTGAGGTCGTAGGCCATGCTCGGCGAGGCGTCTGAGCAGTCTGCCGTCGTGAATCGCGGTAGCCCAGTCCCACCGGACCACGTCCTTGACCCGTCGGCGAAGGCGATCCTCCCGCTGCTTCTCCAGCCAAAGGACTCGTTGAGCGTCGACGGGATCCCCGTGCTCGGGGACTCGGTACTTGACCTTGCCGTCGAACTCTCCGACGAGGCCCTCCCAATCGAAATCGACCACGCCGATCAGCCCGTCCGCATCTGAGTAAGACACCTGAAGCTCTGGTTTCGGAAGTCCCAACCGGAACATCTGCGCTCGAGACAAGCTCTCACCGGCCGACATGGAGCGCGGGTCAGCCAAGCCGACCACCGTTCGCGCCTGACGCACTCCCGGACTACCGACGGTCAGGCTGCCGACCTCGGCGGCCAGCTCCTCCGAGGTACAGAGGTTCGCCCGCAACGCGAAGTCTGCGGCAGCCACGCCGGTGGCAAGGCTGGATGTCCTGGCGACATCCACCACGGTTCGCGCCGCGCTCGTGACGGTCAGACCGTCGCGAACAGTGGTCGTTGCCGGCGGACCAACGTGCTTGCAGACCACCTTCGAGGACCGGATCCGGATATCCGGGACGAGCACGTCGACGGTCGTCGGCCAGTCCTCGATTCGCGGCATACCCCAGAGGGCGGCTGCCGACGCATGCGAGAAGACCAGGCGGTCGGAATTCGGACACTGAGTAGCCGTCGCAAGGACCAGAGCGGCGTGCCGAGCGCCGGGCGCGAGGCCGTCCCAGATCACCCGATCGGTCCACACCCCATGCCGCACCCGAACGAAACGGGGATCCAGTCGCGGCTCGACGCCTGCCGCACGCAGAACGCCCCCCATCCGCAGGTGGCCAGGGTCGAAGACCGTCGAGAGATCGTCGCGCATGCAAGCAGGATGGCAGCCTCGCCTTGATCGACGGCCGAGTTATCCACAACCTTGGGGTCGCCGAGCTGCGCCTCCCCGGGGGTCGTTCCCGAGTTTGACCGCCATGGCGGCCAAACTCGTCGAATGGCGGCCAGATGTGACCGCCTTCCACCAGCATGACCGCCATGGCGGCGAAACTCAGGAGGGTGGGCGGGTAGGTGGGCGGGTGGGGGGTCTGCCCAGGGTCTGGTTGACGGGTCTGCCCAGGGTCTGGTTGACAGTCATGGTGAGGACCTCGGCGAAGCGCTCGCCGCATCCGCTTCCGCAGGAGTCTGCCCAGGGTCTGGTTGACAGTCATGGTGAGGGACCCTGGGCAGTCCCGGGTGAGCAGTGAGTCGGCACGCGGGGCAACTAGGCTTCGCGGGTGGTCACGGAATTCACCACTCGCCCTGGGTGGCATGACTGGGGCGTCGGCATCGCGTATGCCGTCGCCCAACGTGCCGACTGCACCCGGCGGCGGGTGGGTGCCGTGGTCTTCGACGAGGCCAACCGGATCCTCTCGACGGGCTACAACGGAGCGCCGGCCGGGCGACTCGGTTGTCTGGAAGGTGGCTGCCCACGGGGTTCGTTGGGGCACGACGAGTTGCCGCCTGATGCGCCCTACGAGGACCCCTCATCGCCGGGGTTCTGCATCTCGATCCACGCCGAGTCCAATGCGCTGCTGTTCGCCGACCCGGTGCGACGGCGCGGCGGCTGGATCGCGATCACCCACCCGCCGTGCCCGGGCTGCCAGAAACTGCTGGCCAACTCCGGTCTGACGGTGGCAGTTTGGCGGACCGATTCGGGCACGCTGGTCGAGTGGCCGATCGGCTCCCCCATGCCGGACCGCTGACGCCGACTCCCACCGACCGAACGATCCGGCGGTTTGTGGAGTGCTAGCCACAGCAGAGTGTGGCCATCACTCCACAAAGCCTGCCGTGAAGGGCCGGATGGCAGGGCCTACGGGTTGCCACTCTCGAATGGGGAGGGGCACTCAAGGCTGTTGCCCATGAGCGTTCCGGAGGTCGCGTCGACGACCACAGCAATGCTGCAGTGTGACACCCGCCCCTCCTGCGCGTCCGACACGTCCGACCGCACGGTTGCCATCACGCCGACGATGACGCTCGAGCGTGACAGATCTATGCCAACAGCCACGCCCGGACCGAGCCGTGCCTCCGCCACGACCCAGCTCACCTAGGATCGCGACTATGGACCAGGTCTCGGGGCACGCGGGCCATCCTGGCCTGACCAGCGCGGAAGTAGCCGAGCGGGTGCGCGACGGCCGCACCAACGACCTGCCCGCCCGCAGCGGTCGCACGACCGGCGAGATCGTCCGAGCCAACGTCTTCACGCGGATCAACGCGATCCTGGGCATCCTGCTGGCGATCGTCCTCACGACCGGCAAGCTCATCAACGCGGCGTTCGGGCTGCTCATCATCGCCAACAGCGCGATCGGCATCATTCAGGAGCTGCGCGCCAAACGAACCCTGGACAACCTCGCCGTCATCGGTGAAGCCCGCCCCACCGTGCGCCGCGACGGCGTCAGCACCCAGGTCAGCCGCACGGACATCGTCGCCGACGACCTCATCGAGCTCGGCCCCGGGGACCAACTCATCGTCGACGGCGAGGTGCTCGAGGCCGCCTCGCTTGAGGTCGACGAGTCGCTGCTCACCGGCGAGGCCGACCCCGTCATCAAGGAGCCCGGCGACCAGGTGCTCTCGGGCAGCTTCGTCGTCGCGGGCTCCGGCGCCTACCGCGCGACCAAAGTCGGCCGCGAGGCGTATGCCGCCCGCCTGGTCGAGGAGGCCGCCAAGTTCACCCTGGTCGGCTCCGAGTTACGCGACGGCATCAACCGGATCCTCCTCGTGGTCTCGTGGCTGCTCGTCCCGGTCGGCCTGCTCACCATCTGGACCCAGCTCTTCGGGCTCGGCCAGCCCTGGCGCGACGGCATCACCGGCATGGTCGCGGCACTGGTCCCGATGGTCCCCGAGGGTCTGGTCCTCATGACCTCGATCGCCTTCGCGGTGGGTGTCATTCGCCTGGGCCAACGGCAGTGCCTCGTCCAGGAACTGCCCGCCATCGAGGGCTTAGCCCGCGTCGATGTCGTCTGCGCCGACAAGACCGGCACGCTCACGGAGTCGGGGATGGGCCTGTCCGAGGTGCGCGGCTTCGACGGCTCCGGTATGCCGTCCGGCCCGGCCCCAGCCGAAGTCACCGAGATCCTCGCACAGCTCGCGGCGACCGAGCCCAACCCCAACGCCAGCCTGGCGGCCATCTCGGAGGCCATCGACCCACCAACAGCGATCTGGACCGAGACCCACCACGCGCCGTTCACCTCGGCCCGTAAATGGTCGGGGTCGACCTTCGCGGGTCAGGGGTCCTGGGTCCTGGGGGCTCCGGACGTGTTGGCCCCTGAGGGTTCGCCAGCCCGGGACGCCGCCGAAGAGATCGGGTCCACCGGGCTGCGGGTGCTCCTGCTCGCTGAGGGGTCGCTAGCGGTGACCGACCCGGCAGCGCCTGGCCAGGTGACGCCCGCAGCCCTGGTCATGCTCGAACAACGGGTCCGCCCCGACGCCCGGGCCACGCTGGAGTTCTTCGCCGAGCAGCAGGTCCAGGTCAAGGTCATCTCCGGCGACAACGCTCGCTCCGTCGGCGCCGTCACCGCCCAGTTGGGAGTCGTCGGTGGCGCCGATCCGGTGGACGCCCGCACCCTGTCGATGGAGCATGACGACCCGGCCGACGACGCGCCTAGCCCGGTGAGCGCCGACCTTGCTCGTGGCATCGGATCTGGCGCAGGTTCTCATCCCCCCAGCAGTCTCTCGGCACCGGCCGTGGGCTTCGTCGGCGGCGGGGCCCGAGAAGCCCGCACCGACCTACCGGAACGGTTCATCGACGCCGTGGCACGGCATACGGTGTTCGGACGAGTCACCCCCGATCAGAAACGCGCGATGGTCCTGGCCCTCAAGAGCCGCGGCCACACGGTCGCAATGACCGGCGACGGGGTCAACGACGTGCTCGCCCTGAAGAAGGCCGACATCGGGGTCGCGATGGGCGCCGGATCACCGGCCACCCGCGCGGTCGCGCAAATCGTGTTGCTGGACAACAAGTTTGCGACGCTCCCCTACGTCGTGGCCGAGGGTCGTCGGGTCATCGGCAACATCGAACGAGTGGCCAACCTGTTCCTCACCAAGACGGTCTATTCGGTGTTGCTCGCGCTGCTCGTCGGGCTGTGGCAGCTGCCGTTCCCGCTGCAGCCGATCCACGTGACGATCACCGGCTGGTTCACCATCGGCGTGCCGGCGTTCCTGCTGTCGCTGGCCCCCAACCACGAACGCGCCCGCCCGGGGTTCGCCGGTCGCGTCCTCCAATTGGCGCTGCCGAGCGGGGTCGTCGTGGCGGCCTGCACGTTCACCACCTACCTACTGTGCCGACCGCCCGTCGGCGCCGCCGAAGCCGTGCGGACCCAAGCTTCGACCGCCTCGCTGGCGTGCCTCATCGTCGTGGCGACCTGGGTGCTCTCGGTCGTGGCCCGTCCCTACGAGTGGTGGAAAGTCGCGCTGCTCGTGGTGTCGGCGGCGGCATACGTCGCGATCTTCCTCATCCCGTTCACCCAGTCGCTGTTCCTCCTCGACGCGGGAAACGCGGCGATGATGCGCACGGGTCTGACCGTCGGGCTCGCGGGCGCGGCAGCCATCGAGGCGATCTGGTGGCTGCAGGGTCGGTTGCGCGGTGAGCCCCGGCGCTGGTGGGTCGCCGGAGAGGACTGACCCGGGCCCTGCCAAGCAGGTTGCCGACAGGTCCAACAACGCCGCCAACTCACAACAGCGCGCTCAGAACAGCGCGCTCAGAACAGCGCGCTCATCAGGGCCTTACGGGCCTTGACAACGCGCTCATCGCCGGCCCCGACGACGTCGAAGAGCCCGAGCAGATGCTGCCGCGCGGCATTCCGATCATCGCCAGCCGTGTTCCGCACCGTGTCGACCAGACGCGCGAATGCATCCTCAACATGACCGCCGAGCACATCGAGGTCGGCGACGACGGTCTGCGCCGCGACGTCGAGCGGGTCGGCGGCAGCAGCCGCCCGGGCAGACACCGGGTCGACGCCCTCGGTGCGCGCCAACAGCCGCACCTGTCCCAGCCCCAGCGCGGCCTCGCCGTCCGTGGGATTCTCCCTGAGCGCCTGCTCGTATGCCGCGATCGCCGCCGCGAGATCCCCCCGCTCGATCGCGTCGTAGGCCGCCTGGTGCAACGGAGGCAGGTCCGCCTCGTCGGGACCGCCCCCTTCGACGTCCGCGTCAGCGCCAGGGTCGGCCGACCCGGAGCCGGCATCGGAGACCGACACTCGACCCGTGACACCCATCTGCACAGCGAGTTTGAGCAACTCATCGATCCACGGCTGGATCTCGTGCGGGGGCAACGCACCGACGAACAGCGGCACGGGCTGCCCTTGGATCAATCCAACGGTCGCAGGCACAGACTGGATCTGGAAGGCCCGCAGCAGGCCGGGGCTGGTGTCGACGTCGACCGAAGCGACCTGGAAGCGGCCCCCGCTATCCCGGGCCACATCGGCCATGACGCCGACAAAGGACGCGGTCTGCGCTAACCGGGACGACCAGAGAACGACGACGACCGGCACTCGCAGGCTGGCGGAGGCCACGTCCTGGAACGTTGCATCGGTCACCGAGATGACCAACTCGCCGTGTGTTGCCCCGCCCGGCGCGCCGGCCGAAGCCCCGATACCCGGCCCGGCCGCCCCGCCCGCTCCCCCGCCACCGGCCCCCCCAGCACCGGCCATCCCGGCGGAACTCGCCCGCGATCCACCGGCCCCTGCAGCCGGACGCTTGAAGGCGGACAGGTCGACAGCCCCTCGGAGGGCAGCAGCGGTGAACGGCGGCTTGCTCATACGGTCATTCTCGCCGATCCGCCAGGGTGCTTCGTGCAGGTCTGCGGCCCCGCCGGGGGGTCGAGGGGCGTCGCGCTCGTTCGGCGACGGGCCTGCTCAACTGCCGGAGGCGGCATACAGCTGGTCGGCGGCAGCAACCACGCTGGCCTTGCCGGAGGCTGGGATATGGACGACGACGAACTCGTATGCGCGCAGCACCGCCGACTTCGTGAGCGTCGACTTGCCCGTGAGGATCGTGACGGCCTTCGAGGGAGTGAGCGCGTTGGCGGTCTTCTCGGTGAGCGTGTCCTTGCGTTCAAGGACCGCAACGACGTAGGCGCCTTCACCCTTGGCCGCATACAACGCCGTCAGGGTGGCCACAGGGGTGTGGGTCTGCTTGAGGGTGACCCCACGGCCCAGCGCGGTGGCCTGGTCAGCGGCGTTCTTGCGGATCGCCGCAAGGAAGGCGTCTTCCGTGAATGGCTGGTCGGTCGCGGCAGGGGCCGGATAGGCCGCCGCCGCCGCGTATGCCGAGAGCAGGGTATCCGGAGCGATGGCCAGACCGGCGCCGTCCCCGACGACCGGTGAGCCGGACGAGATGCCGTCGAACTTGCCCACAGTCGCGGAAGGCAACATCCGGGTGATCGCGGCAATCCGGTAGGACGTGTCGGCCGCAGGGGTGGTGATCATCAGCAGCACCGGGCCGCCGCTGCCGGCGAGCGCGGCCTTGGCCAGGATCACCCGCGGGTATGCCGCCGTCCGCGAGACGGCGAGCACAACCGGGTCGGTTGGGCTGAGCGCGAGATCTGCCTTCGCCTCAGCCGACAGCGTGGAAACGAGTTTGCCCTGTGCGGTAGCGGCTTCGAGTGCTTGCCCGACATAGACGCCTTCTCGCAGCCCCTTCCCGGCAGCTCCGGGCTGAGCTGCTGCGGCGGCGTGGTCCTTGAGGAGCCGAGCCACCTCGGCGGCAGCCTTCTCGGGTGTCTCGGCGCCCACGGCCGATGCCGACGTCGCCCTGCTCGTCGGGGCCGTCGGCCTGATCGTCGAGGTGACCCGCTGGCTCATCCGGCTTGTCGCGGACGCTGTCGAACTCGGCGCGGAGGAGCAGGCCGACAGGCTGCCGACGACGAGGGCAAGCGTTCCGGCGGCAAGAGCCGAACGACGGACGCGGCGGGCATGGTGAACGGACGACATGAAGGGTTTTCCTCCCGGTGGGGTTCGTCCAGGGTAGGCGCAGCGCCCCCACGGTCACCAAATCTCAGCCCATCCCAGGTTCACCCGCAGGCCCGGACGCAGCGGTATGCCGCGCGCCGCCAGGGCACGCGGCATACCCGTTGGGTGTGGCGCGGCGATCAGAACCGGGCAGGCTCCCGGTAGACGCCCCACTCCGCCCGCAACGCGTCGCAGATCTCCCCGAGGGTGGCTTCGGCGCGGACCGCGTCGAGCATCGCCGGGATCATGTTGACCCCGCCGCGAGCGGCCTCCAGCATGGCGGCAAGCCCGGCCTGAACAGCGCCTTCGTCGCGGGCGGCCCGGCGACTGGTGAGGTCGGCGACCTGGTCGACCTCGACCTGGTGGCTGACCCGCAGGATCTCCAGGTCGTGGCTGACCGAGTCGGTGAGGCAGTTGACCCCGACGACCTTCTTGTCGCCCTTCTCGAGGGCGATCTGGTACTGGAACGCAGCGTCGGCGATCTCGGACATGAACCAACCCTCCTCGATGCCCCGCAGCAAGCCGGAGGTCATCGGGCCGATCTCGTGCTCGACGTGGCCACTGGCACCGGCCCGCCGCCCGAGCACACCGAGGTCCTTGATCCGCGCGAAGATCGCCTCCGCCTCGGCCTCGATCCGGTCGGTGAGGGCCTCGACGTACCACGAGCCGCCGAGCGGGTCGGCGACGTTGGTCACGCCGGTCTCGTGCATGATCACCTGCTGCGTGCGCAGGGCGATCTCGGCGGCCTGCTCGGTCGGCAGGGCGAGGGTCTCGTCCAGCGCGTTGGTGTGCAGCGAGTTGGTGCCTCCGAGCACCGCGGCCAGGGCCTCGACGGCCGTGCGGACGACGTTGTTGTAGGGCTGCTGAGCGGTGAGCGAGACGCCGGCGGTCTGGGTGTGGAACCGCAGCCACTGGGCCTTGTCGGTCTTGGCGCCGTAGACATCGCGCATCCAGCGGGCCCAGATGCGCCGCGCCGCACGGAACTTCGCGATCTCCTCGAAGAAGTCGACGTGGGCGTCGAAGAAGAACGACAGCCCCGGGGCGAAGGTCTCGATGTCCAACCCCCGGGAGAGCCCGAGCTCGACATAGCCGAACCCGTCGGCGAGGGTGAACGCCAGCTCCTGGGCGGCCGTCGCCCCAGCCTCGCGGATGTGGTAGCCCGACACCGACAGCGGCTTGTAGTTGGGGATCTTCTGCGTGCAGAACTCCATGAGGTCACCGATGAGCCGCAGGTGCGGGCCGGGCTCGAAGAGCCATTCCTTCTGGGCGATGTACTCCTTGAAGATGTCGGTCTGCAGGGTCCCGTTGAGGATGCCGATGTCGACGCCCTGGCGTTCGGCGGCGACGAGGTACATGCAGAAGACCGGCACCGCGGGGCCGCTGATCGTCATCGAGGTGGTCACCTCGCCCAGCGGGATGCCGCCGAACAAGACCTCCATGTCGGCCGCCGAGTCGATGGCCACGCCGCAGTGCCCGACCTCACCGAGGCTGTGCGGATCGTCGGAGTCGCGGCCCATGAGCGTCGGCATATCGAAGGCGACCGACAGGCCACCGCCGCCGCGCTCGAGGATCATCTTGTAGCGCTCGTTGGTCTGGACCGCGTTGCCGAACCCGGCGAACTGCCGGATCGTCCAGGTCCGCCCGCGATAACCCGTCGGGTAGAGCCCACGGGTGAACGGGAACTCCCCCGGCCAACCGATCCGCTCCATCCGCTCTCGCTCGGCGTCGGTCTGCGGCTCCGGTATGCCGTGCAGCCCCGGCCCGTAGACCGGCTCGAGCGGCATACCGGACAAGGTGGTGAAGTCCGCGTCCCGGACCTGGCCGCGCGCCGTCGCCTTGTCGTAGCGGGCCTGCCAGCGGGCCGCACCTGAGGTCTGCTCCATGGGCCGATGGTACCCGGCGGAAGAGGCAGATACTAGGACGTCCTACTACTTTCTCGAGGGCTCCCCGGCGCTTCCGACCGGGCCCGCCGGCTCAGCCGACTCGGTCGCCGGCCCCGTCGAGGAAATCCCCCTTGGCGAGGCGCACTCGGCGCAGCAGCTCGAACACCTGGCTCTGCTCGGTCTCGCTGAGCATGCCGAGCCCGAACCCGGCCGCGACCAGGTCGGCCGTCGCCGCCTCCATGACCTCGCGTCCGCGGGCGGTGATCGCCGCCAGGGTGCCTCGCCCGTCTCGCGGGTTGCGCCGCCGCTCGACCAGACCCGCCGCCTCGAGCCGCTGGACGATGTTGGTCGCGGAGGTCGGATGAACCATGAGCCGCTGTCCGATCTTGCTCATCGGCAGCTCACCCGACTGGGTGAAGGTGAGCAGCACGAGCGCCTCGTAACGGGCGAAAGTCAGCCCGTGCTCGCCGACGATCGCGTCGTATTCGGCCAGCAGCGCCTGCTGCACCCGCATGACCGAAGTCGCCGCCGCCATCGCGCTCACCTGCGAGCGCGGCCCCCAACGGGCCCGCCACAGCGCGGCGGCCCGGCGGATGGGATCGAACGACAAGGGCACGGCCGCAGGCTAGCGCGCTCCGACCACCCGCAGGTATGCCGCCCTCCCGCGCAGCCCCTCATGCACACCCTCACGCAGCCGCTGGCCCAGCGCTGTGCAGCGCCCCCGTCGCGGTCCCCGATAGCGTCACCGTGTGGACGGACGAAGGAGGGACATGGAGCAACGACGGTGGGGACGGCTGGGGCGCGAGCTCGGAGTGGTCGGGTTGGGGTGTTGGCAGCTCGGCGCGGACTGGGGTGACGTGAGTGACGCCGACGCTCTCGCGACCCTTCACGCCGCCGCCGATGCGGGCGTGACCTGTTTCGACACCGCGGACGTCTATGGCGACGGGCGCTCGGAGCGCTTGGTCGGCGCGATGCGCGCGGAACGGATCGCCGACGAGGAAGAGCCGGTCTTGGTCGCCACCAAACTCGGCCGTCGCGCACAGCCCCAGGTGCCAGAATCGTTCACGCGCGAGGCCATGGCCGCCTGGATCGACCGCAGCCGGGCCAACCTCGGCATGGACACCCTCGACCTGGTCCAGCTGCACTGCCCACCGACCCCGGTCTTCGCCGACGACGCGGTCTTTGCTGCGCTGGACGGGTTCGTCGCGCAGGGGCGCATCGCGGCATACGGCGTGTCGGTCGAGACCTGCGCAGAAGCCCTCGCGGCGATCGAGCGACCCGGGGTGGCGAGCGTCCAGATCATCCTCAACGCGTTCCGGCGCAAGCCCCTCGAAGCGGTGCTCCCGGCGGCTGCGGCCGCGGGCGTGGCGATCATCGCGCGGGTGCCGCTGGCCAGTGGGTTGCTCACGGGGCGTTATGACGAGTCGACCACCTTCCCGGCCGCCGACCACCGGACCTACAACCGGCACGGTGAGGCGTTCGACGTCGGCGAGACGTTCTCCGGGGTGCCCTACGACGCCGGGGTGCAGGCAGCGCGGGAGATCGCGGCGCTCACCCCATCTGGCTGGTCGACGGCTCAACTGGCCCTGAGGTGGGTGCTCGACCAGCCGGGTGTCTCGGCCGTCATCCCGGGTGCCCGCAACGCGCGACAGGCGCTGGACAACGTCGTCGCTGCGCACCTCGACCCGCTCCCCCAGGCGACGCTGGACGCGATGGCCGACATCTACGACCACCACCTCCGGCGGCACGTCCACGACCGGTGGTGAGCCGGCTCGGGGACACGGCTGTGAGGTTCAACGCTCGACGGTGAGGAGGCCTTCGTCGAGTCGGACCACCCGATCGGCGACGGCCGCGGCCTCCGGGTCATGGGTTGCCATCACGACGACGTTGCCCGCGTCGGCGTGCGCCCGCAGCAGGGTAAGGACGATCTCGCGGTTGCCGTGGTCGAGCTCGGAGGTTGGCTCGTCGGCGAGCAGGGTCGGGGCCCCGAGCGCCAGGCCGCGGGCGACGGCGACCCGTTGCTGCTGACCGCCGGACAGCTCCTCGACGAGGTGGTTCATCGAGTCGCCCAGCCCGAGCGAGGCCAGGGCCGCCGTGGCCGCGGCGTGGGCTGCAGCCGGGGCCTGACCGGCCGCGAGCAGCGGCAGGGTGACGTTCTCCAGCGCGGTGAGCACGGCGGCCAGTCCGTTGCCCTGCGGCACGAGGGCCACTGCGAGACGGGCCGTCTGGTCGCGGCTCTCGACGGGTGCTGACCCGAGGATGACCGCGCCGGCGCTCGGTCGCACGGCCCCCGCGAGGGCCCACAGCAGGGTTGACTTCCCCGCCCCCGACGGCCCGGTGACGGCGACGAACTCCCCTGGCTCGACCCGCAGCGACACCCCAACGAGCGCCGTCAGCTCGCCGAACCGCACCGTGACGTCCCGGCAGTCCAGCGGCTGCGCCGGGCGCTGCTCCCCGGCCGCGGACCCCCGCCCGCGCGCGCCACCGGGCGCCTCATGCCGACCCATGGCTGTCCCCCTCCGAGATGATGACCCACCGGCCGTCGGGCTCTTCGTGCACCCGCACCAGCGTTCCGGGTGGCAACCGGTCGAGGGCCTCGGGCGGCAGCGGCAGCGACCCGTCGGCCGACACCACGGCATACTCCTGGCCGCTGCGGCCCTCCCCGCCGACCCGGCCGTCGCGGATCGTCACCGTCCGGGGCAGCGCGCCCGCGACCTGCGGGTCGTGGGTGACGATGAGGACGGTCGTCCCCACCTGGGCGCTCACCTCGCGGATCGCCCCCAGCACCAAGTCGCGGGCGGCATGGTCCAGCTGGCTGGTTGGCTCATCTGCGAGCAACACCCCTGGGTATGCCGCGATACCCACCGCGAGCGCGGCGAGCTGCAGCTGACCCGGGGTCAGGGCCACCAAGGGGGCGTTGGCCACGGGGAGGATGCCGACGAGGTCGAGGACCTCGCTCGCGTCGGGCAGGTCGCGCCCGGCCTGGCGGGCCCCGCGCTGGGCATAGTCGACATTGCGGCGCGGCGTGAGGTAAGGCAGCAGGTTGCGGTCGGCGCCCTGCAGGACGATCCCGACCTCGGTCGCCCGGAAGCGGTCCAGCGCGGCGTCGTCCAGCTGGGCCAGGTCGTGCGAGCCGACCCGGATGGTCCCGGCGCTCGGACGCAGCAGCCCGCCGCACAACGTCAGCAGGGTCGACTTGCCGGCGCCCGATGGTCCGAGCAGACCGACGATCTCCCCTGGCGCGACCCGAAGGTCGACGCCGGACAGCGCCGCGAGGTCGTGCCCGTCTGCGTGGTAGATGTGCACGAGGCCGTGCGTCGTGATCGCTAGACCGGCCCGAGAAGCGGCGCTCATAGCTGCTCCCGCAGTCGGGCAGGGGTGGCCCGGGACACCAGCCGGGTGCCGACGACGATGGCGACGCCGCCGACCGGCCCGAGAACGAGCGCTGTCGCCCCCCCGACGGCCGTCCACGCCGGGCGAAGGTCGGCGACATAGGTCGCGGACGGCCGGGTGAACAGCGGCACCATCGGCAAGGCCAGCCGGGAGGCCAGCAGGCCGCAGAGTATGCCGGCCGCCCCGGCCACGAGGACCACGACCCCTTGTTCGAGTGCACTGGCCCGGCGCAGGACCGAGACGGGCACGCCTGCCATCCGCAACGCGGCGTAGTCCCGGGAACGGGTGCGCCAGGCCGTCGTCACGACGAGGACGAGGACGAGCGCGGCCATGAGGACGGCGAGCAGCCCGACGACCACGGCCAGGCGCAGCCCCCAGGCCGACGCGGAGCTGTCGTAGAGCGCCTGACGGTCACCCTGCCGCTGGGCGTCCTTGACCGAGATCCCTTGGGCGAGAAGGGCATCGCGCAGCGATGTCTCGATGTTGGGGTCGGCGAGGTAGACCTGCATCCTCCCGACGACCGGCGCGAGGGTGCTCGCCCGGTCCAGCAGCGAGCGCAGGCTGACGATCGCGACGTTGGTCGGGCCGCCGGGCGTGTACGGGAGCGTGCCGACCGGTTTCAGCTGCACCGCGATCCCGTTGAGGCCGGCCCCCTGGAAGGTCCCGGCGGGGGCGGTGCCCGGAGGGAGGGCACCGACGACGAACGCCGGAAGCTCTCCCACGGCGCCTTTGGCGCTGATCCGGACGCCGGACCGGTCGCTGAGCAGGTCGAGCGTCAGGCTGGTCGCGCTGCCGACGTCCACCGGGAGCGCATAGGGGGCGAGCACCTCGGTGCTCTTGACGCCCGAGCCGAGCCACGTGTCCGGGCGGCCGATGGCCGCGGGCGGACCGCAGCTCGGTGATGGTGAACCGACCTCGCAGGATCCGGTAGTCCAGGCCGACGCGGTCGATGCCGATCGCGAGCACCGAGCACCCCTGTGGGCAGTCCACCTTGGCCGTGAACACCACTGGCGCGGTGCTCGACAAGGGGATCGGGTCAAGGCTCAGGGTCTGCTCGGACCCGCCGGGCTTGCCCAGCCGCAGGGCCAGGATCGGGCCTTCGCCGGTGCGCTTCGGTGCGTCGCTCGCGTCGACGAGTTCGTCGAACGCGCTGGAACCGATCGTCACGGAAAGGCGGGTCCCGGTGATCGTCGGGGGGAGCGTGCCGGCCACCTGGAGGGGCCGCAGGTCGAAGGCGGCGGGGTCGACGGCCAGGTCCGCCACCCGGGCGAACTCCTCCGGCAACACCGCCATCGTCGTGATCGACTCGGAGGAACCTTGCCGGATCCACGCAACGGGCGTGGCCTTCGTGGCCGCTGGATCGACCTGGCGCAGCACCTTCTCGACCCGAGCCGGGTCGTCCGAGTCAGTCGTCAGGACGACGGCAGCTCCGGTCTCCACCCGCGAGCGCGTTTGGCGGTTGTCCTGCCCGACGATGAGCGCGTTGACCGCGAAGACCGCAAGTGCCGTCGCCACCGTGATGATCGTGACGATCCGCCGCACCGCCGGCCGGCGGGCGATCTGGACCGCGGTGAGCGTCGCCGTCAGCCAGCCTCGGGCCAGCGCGCGCCGCCCGATGGCCGTGGCGACCGGGGTGAGGAGGTGGGACAGGAGGAGCCCGACGGCCAGCGCTACCAACGCGGGGGTGGCCAGGGCGACTGGGCCGGCGAGGTTGCCGCTAGCCAAGGCCGCCACCCCGGCCACCGAGACCCCGACGATCCCAGCGTCGACCAGTCCCATCCGTCGCCCACGTTGTCGGCTGGGCACCCGGCGCAGGAGGGCCGCCACGGACTCACGGACCACCCCGCCGACGGCGACGACGATCGCTAGCCAGGCCAGGATGAGGCCCAGGCCGGCAGCGGCAAACGTGGTCAACGGCAGTTCGGCCGGGACGCCAGGGGCCAGCCAGTTCGTCCGGACGAGCGCCGTAACGCCGAGCGCACCGAGCAGTCCCAGGGGCGCACCCGCGGTCGCCGCCGCACCGAGTTCGGCCACCAGCAGCCGCCGTGCGCCGGAAGCACCGCCGCCACGCAGGCGAGCCAGCGCCGCCTCGGGGCGGCGTTGCTCGACGGCCGACCCGGCGACCAACCCGAGGACGACGACGGCAAGCAGGGCGAGCTGGGCCATGAGCAACGGGACGATGACGAGCACCTGGCGGCGCCCCTCGGCGACATCGGTTGCCAGGTCGGCCACCGCGCTCGATACGGCGATGCGTGGCTGCGTTCGAGCCGCCACGTCGCCCAAACCGGCCAGTGCCGCAGGGATCGTGTCGAGGTCGTCGAGGCCGATTGCGTCTCGATTCAGGGAGTGGGTCACGCTGATGACGACCTGGAACCACCCTGGGGCTCCAGGCCCGTAGGACGACGCCTGCAGATCGGCTGTGAACGTCCGTTCGGTGGTCACCAGGGCATCCATGAGCGGCGTCGCCGCCAGCCCGGGCGACACGGTCCCCGCTCGCCCGCCGAGCCGCACACCTGCCCACGGACCTACGGAGCCGTCGCCCTGCGTGTAGGTGCCCACGACCGTCACTGGGCTGGCGAACGGCGGACCTGGCGTGACCCCCCGCGCCTCGACGGCGGTGAGGACGGTTCCCTGCGCCCACCCCTGCAGGCGGGCCTCGGTGCTTGACGCGAGCACCTCGAAGGGAGCCTGCGGGCACCGGCCGACATCGAGCACCAACCCCTCGCACGGAGCCGGGCTCCCCCACAGGGTCACCGGCGAGACGCCCTGTGACCCGGTGACCAACACCCGCCCGGACCACCGCTCGATCCCGGGCCCGTAGATCTCGTGCAGCGACTCTGGGAGGGCCGCACGCAACGGCTCGGCCCGCACCCGCAAACCCGGCTCACGCGACGAGGTGAGCTCGATTGCGGTGGCGGCGGACGGCATACGGGACAGGCCTTCGCGCAGCAGCGACTGGGCGAGGGCGCGTTCATAGAGCGGCGCGAACGCGGCACAGCCGACCACCAGCGCAGTGAGGATGGCGAGCAGCAGCGCCTGCGCGGAGCGGTAGCGCAACGCAGCCCAGATCATCCCACCACCCCCTGACCTCCCGTTCGCCGCGGTGCCGGACCCTCACACGGTATGCCGTCCGGTCGTCACGCGGGGTGGTTACGCCTGGCCGAGGGTGCGGTAGAAGGCTGGGCAGAGCTCGACCGCGCGGAAGCCCAGCCGCTCGTTGATCGACACCATCCACGGGTTGTCGTGCGCATTACTCGTGATGACATCGATGCGATCGGGGTAATCGGCCTGCAGAGCAATGAGATTCGCGACCTTGACGGCCTGGCCGAGACCGTGGCCGCGGTGTTCGGCGAGCACGAGGGTGCCCCACTGGTGGGCTCGGGTGTTCCCCGGCGGCAGCGCAAGTTCGGAGAAGGCGACCACCTCACCCGAGCGCTCATCGATCGCAACGGCCGTCAAGCGGACCCGGCCGGTCTGCCGGTCGAGGGCGAGATAGCCGCTATAACGCTCGGGCGTGAGGGTTTCGGGCTCCCAGTCGATCTCGCCGGAGGGGGCGTCGGCGCCGACCCGGTTCATGCAGGCGCACAGCGACGCCCAGAGGTCGCGGGGCACGTCTCGGAAGGCTTCGACCCGATAGCGCCCTTGGTATGCCGCTCGCGCCTCCTGCGCAATTTTGGCCAGCAGGTCATCGGCCACCGGCAGCATGAGTCGGCGGACGATCTCGGTCTGGCCGAGCCGAAATCCGTTGCGCTCAGCGAAGATTCGGTAGGGATGGTCGTCGGCCCGGTCGGCCGGGTAATGCGAGTCCATGACCATCCGGGTGCGACCGTTGGCCCTGGCAAAGTCCACCAGATGTTCGATGGCACGGGTCCCGTGACCGTGGCGTCGATGGTCGGGATGCACGTCTAGCTGGGCCCAGACAGTGTCGAGGTTGTCGTGCAAGGTGAGCCAGGCGGTGAGCACCCCCGCGAGCGTGCCATCCGCCCAGATCCCCCACAGATGGGTGCTCTCCCCAGGGTCGATGTGGCGCAGATCGGCCACCGCCGCCGCTTCGGGGGCCGGGACGAAGTGGGGCCGCTCATGAGAGCGGACGGCAACGACGACGGCATACATCCGGGACATCAGGGCGTCGTCGGCGAGGTCCATGGGGGTGACGGTCACGTGGCCAGGCTAGGGGCGACGTGGCGACGAGCGCGCGGGGTTTTGCCACCGCCCACACGCTCGGGCCGCAGGGGCGGCGCGTGTGGTCGGGTCCGATCAGCCCCGTCGGCCCTTCCGGTCAGTCGTCGTCGCTGAGCGGGCACCCCAGGACGAGGATGCTGCGGGCCTGCACGGTGACGGTGGCGCCGGCTTCGACGTGGTCCGGGATCCCCCGCGAAGTTGCCCCAGTAGTTGCCCCAGAAGTCCCTCTAGACGTCCGCCCAGAGTCGGCTCCCGCCGCGGCTTGCGCACCGGCGTGAGGAGCGGCTTGGGCACTAGCCGTCAAAGTCGCACCGGCGGGGAGGTCACCCCCAACGTCGACCACATCACCACCGGCAGTGTCGATCTCGACGAACCACTCCTGGCCGTAGGACGCCTCGGGGATGACGAAGTCGATCGGCTCGTAGTGGGCGTTGAACAGCACGAGGAACGAGTCGTCCCGGATCGCCCCACCGCGGGCATCGGTCTCGCGGATCGCCCGGCCGTTGAGGAAGACCATGAGGGTCTTGGCATAGCCGTTGGCCCAAGCATCCTCGTCCATGTGCTGACCGTCGGGCTCGAACCAGGCGATGTCACCGAGCTCGCTCTCGCCGCCGTGGTCGGCGCTCCCGGCGAAGAACCGGCGCCGCCGGAAGACCGGATGCTCGGCCCGCAAGCGAACGACGTGGCGGGTGAAGTCGAGCAAGGACTCCTGTTCGGCGTCCAACTCCCAATCGACCCACGCCAATTCGTTGTCCTGGCAGTAGACGTTGTTGTTGCCCTGCTGGGTGCGACCGAACTCGTCCCCGTGCGCGATCATCGGCACGCCCTGGGCCAGCAACAGGGTGGTCAGCAGGTTGCGCTGCTGGCGCAGCCGAAGCGAGCGCACCACCGGGTCGTCGCTCGGACCTTCCGCGCCGCAGTTCCACGACCGGTTGTGGCTTTCGCCGTCGCGGTTGCCCTCGCCGTTGGCCTCGTTGTGCTTGTCGTTGTAGGAGACCAGGTCGCGCAGGGTGAACCCGTCGTGCGCGACGACGAAGTTGACCGATGCGACCGGCCGTCGACCGGAGTGGGCATAGAGGTCCGAGGACCCGGTGAACCGGGATGCGAACTCCCCCAGCGTCGCCGCCTCGCCGCGCCAGAAGTCGCGCACCGTGTCGCGGAACTTGCCGTTCCACTCGGTCCACAACGCCGGGAAGCCACCCACCTGATAGCCGCCGTCGCCGAGGTCCCAGGGCTCGGCGATGAGCTTGACTTGGCTGACGATGGGGTCCTGCTGGATGAGGTCGAAGAACGCCGACAGCTTGTCGACCTCGTGGAACTGCCGGGCGAGCGTCGCCGCCAGGTCGAACCGGAACCCGTCGACGTGCATCTCGGTGACCCAATAGCGCAGCGAATCCATGATGAGCTGCAGGACGTGCGGGCTGCGCATGAGCAGGCTGTTGCCGGTGCCCGTCGTGTCGTAATAGTGCGCGAGGTCGCCGCTGACCAGCCGGTAATAGTTGTCGTTGTCGATGCCGCGGAAAGCCAGCGTCGGCCCGAGGTGGTTGCCCTCGGCCGTGTGGTTGTAGACGACATCGAGAATGACCTCGATATCGGCCTCGTGCAGGGCCTTGACCATCGTCTTGAACTCGAGCACCTGCTGACCCCGGGTGCCGTTGGCGGCATACCCGTTGTGCGGGGCGAGGAAGCCGATGGTGTTGTAACCCCAATAGTTGCGAAGTCCCTTGTCCTGCAACGTGAAATCCTGCACGAACTGGTGCACCGGCATGAGCTCCAGCGCGGTGACGCCGAGCCCGCGCAAGTGCTCGATGGTCGCGGGGTGGGCGATGCCGGCATACGTCCCACGGATCTCCTCGGGCACGTCTGGGTGGCGCATGGTCAGCCCCTTGACGTGCGCCTCGTAGATGACCGATTCGTGATAGCGGTGCCCCGGCGAGCGGTCCTTGCCCCAGTCGAAGAACGGGTTGGTGACCACCGAGAGCATCGTGTGCCCAAGCGAGTCGACCTCGTTGGGCACCGCGGACAGGCCGAGCTCCGGGTCGTCGAAGGAATAGCCGAACAGCGCCTGGTCGCCGCGCATCTCCCCGTCGATGGCCTTGGCGTAGGGGTCCAGCAAGAGCTTGGCCGGGTTGCAGCGGTGCCCGTTCGCCGGGTCGTAGGGGCCGTGGACGCGGTAGCCGTAGCGCTGCCCCGGCTGCACCGTCGGCAGGTAGACGTGCCAGACGAACGCGTCGTGCTCGGGCATCTCGACGCGGGTCTCGGTGCCGTCATCGGCAACCAGGCACAGTTCGACGCGCTCGGCGACACCCGAGAACAGCGCGAAGTTGACCCCCGAGCCGTCGTAGGTCGCGCCGAGGGGGTAGGGCTTTCCGGGCCAGATCTGCATCGTCACCTTCACGGGTGGCTGGGGTTGGACGAGGGGGTATGCCGTCCGGTCGGCTTGCCGGCCTCCCCGCCGGACGCCCCCCATCCTGCCAGGACCGGCCCCAAAGGGGCCATCGCCCTTCCGGGTCCCGCGGGTCTGGGCGCACGAGGGTTCGCAGGTCCGGGTGCGCGACGGTGTGCGGTCGAGGGGACGATCACCCCGCCAAACGCACACCGCCAGGCACTCGCTTGGACGTGCGCCGGGACCTCGCCCGGGTCTCGGAGCCCAGCACTCGATCAGGTGAGGTGGGCGACGACGTCGTCGGCGGCGGCATACGGGTCGATGGTGCCGGCCACGACGGCAGCCGCATGTTCGGCGATCCCGTGGCCGGCCCGCAGGTCACCCATCCGGGCGCGCAACGCGGCCAGCGCGATGGCCTCGATCTCGTCCGCAGCGCGCTGCAACCGACGGGTATGCCGCGTGCCCGAGGCATCGAGCCACCCCTCGTGTTTGTCGATGGCCTCCATGACCTCCTCGATGCCCTCTCCGCGGGCGGCGACGGTCTTGCACACCGGCGGGCGCCACAGGCCCGGCTCGGTCCGGTCGCCGAGGGAGATCATGTGCCGCAAGTCGCGCACGGTCGCATCGGCACCGTCGCGGTCGGCCTTGTTGACGACGAAGACATCGCCGATCTCCAGGATGCCGGCCTTGGCGGCCTGGATGCCGTCGCCCATCCCGGGGGCCAGCAGGACGATCGTCGTGTCGGCCAGGCCCGCGATCTCGACCTCGGACTGTCCGACGCCGACCGTCTCGACAAGGACGACCTCGCAGCCTGCGGCGTCGAGCACCCGGATGGCCTGCGGCGTCGTCCAGGACAGGCCGCCGAGGTGCCCGCGCGAGGCCATCGAGCGGATGTAGACGCCGGGATCGGTCGCGTGGTCCTGCATCCGCACCCGGTCGCCGAGCAGCGCGCCGCCGGAGAACGGCGACGACGGGTCGACCGCGAGCACCCCGACCCGCAGCCCCAGCTCGCGGTAGGCCGCGACGAGCGCCGACGTCGACGTCGACTTCCCCACTCCCGGCGCACCGGTGAGGCCGACGACGTGGGCGCGGCCGGAGTACGGCGCGAGCGCCGCCGTGGCCTCGCGCATCGCGGGTGCGGCGTCCTCGACCATCGAGATCAGCCGCGCCACAGCGCGCGGCTGACCCTCGCGGGCCCGGGAGACCAGGTCCGCGACGTCGAGGACGGGAGCCACTACGCCGACGGCACGCGCACGATGAGCGCGTCGCCCTGGCCGCCGCCGCCGCACAGGGCGGCTGCGCCCAGGCCGCCACCGCGGCGCTTGAGCTCGAGCGCGAGGTGCAGGACCACGCGCGCGCCGCTCATGCCGACCGGGTGGCCGAGCGCGATGGCGCCGCCGTTGACGTTGACCTTGTCGGGGTCGATCCCGAGCTTCTCGGTCGACGCGAGACCCACAGCCGCGAACGCCTCGTTGATCTCGACGAGGTCGAGGTCGGACACGGACAGGCCCTCGCGGCCGAGCGCCTTGAGGATCGCGTTGGCGGGCTGCTCCTGAAGCGACGCGTCGGGCCCGGCGACCACGCCGTGCGCGCCGATCTCGGCGAGCCAGGTCAGCCCCAGCTCCTCGGCCTTCGCCTTGCTCATGACCACCACCGCCGCAGCCCCGTCGGAGATCTGCGACGCAGAGCCCGCGGTGATGGTGCCGTCCTTCGCGAACGCCGGGCGCAGCTTGGACAGCGACTCGGCGGTGGTGTCGGCGCGGATGCCCTCGTCCTCGCTGAAGACGATCGGGTCGCCCTTGCGCTGCGGGATCTCGACCGGCGCGATCTCCTCGGCGAACACGCCGTTCTTCTGCGCGACCGCGGCGAGCTGGTGCGAGCGCGCGGAGAACGCGTCCTGCGCCTCGCGCGTGACGTTCGGGTACTTCGCGTTGTGGTTCTCCGTCGAGATGCCCATCGCGACCTGGTCGAAGGCGCACGTGAGCGCGTCGAAGGCCATCGCGTCGATCATCGTGACGTCGCCGTACTTGAAGCCTTCGCGCGACTTCGGCAGCAGGTGCGGTGCCTGCGTCATCGACTCCATGCCGCCCGCGACGACGATCTCGAACTCGCCCGCGCGGATCAGCTGGTCGGCGAGCGCGATCGCGTCGAGGCCGGACAGGCAGACCTTGTTGATGGTGAGCGCGGGAACGTCCATCCCGATCCCGGCCTTCACCGCGGCCTGACGGGCGGTGATCTGGCCGGCGCCGGCCTGCAGCACGTGGCCCATGATCACGTAGTCGACCTGGTCGGGCGAGACGCCAGCACGCTCCAGCGCGCCCTTGATGGCGAACCCCCCGAGGTCTGCGGCCGAGAATCCCTTGAGGGACCCGAGCAAGCGCCCCATCGGGGTGCGGGCTCCTGCGACAATCACGTTTCCGGCCATGACAGACCTCCTGAGTAGGTGGATAGACGCCTAGTGCCACGATAACGCCATGGGATTTGTGACTGCGATCGACCATGTTGGACTGGCTGTACGGGATCTGGACAAGGCGATCGCCTTCTACCAGGACGCCTTCGGCATGGAGTTGGTGCACGAAGAGGTCAACGAGGAGCAGGGCGTCCGGGAGGCAATGATGGCCGTGGGCGACAGTGGCTCATGCATCCAGCTCCTCGCACCCCTGTCCGACGACTCCCCCATCGGCAAGTTCCTCGCGCGCAGCGGAGAGGGCATCCAGCAGGTGGCGTACCGGGTCTCCGACATCGAGGTGGCTGCCGACGAACTGCGCGAGGCCGGCGTCCGGATGCTCTACGAACAGCCCAAGCGTGGCACCGCCGGGTCACGGGTCAACTTCGCGCACCCGAAGGACTGCGGAGGCGTGCTGATCGAACTAGTGGAGCCCGGCGACGAGCACTACGCGCCGCTCCTCTGCGCGCATGCGAAAGGGGTGCCCGAACGGTTCGGGCACCCCTTTCGCC
>JBGAQN010000021.1:0-31273 GCA_044220725.1 Dermatophilaceae bacterium | reverse complement strand
CGACAGCAGCCACATGTAATGCGTCATCGACATGCCATCCATGGCCCCGGTGCCGACGGTTCGGTCGGGCAGCACCCACCCGACGACGGCGGCCGCGACAGCAATAAGGCCGAACGGCACGAGAAGGCGTGAGCGGGCCTGAGCCCCGGAGTCGCGGGCAGTGTCCAGAGCGGTCATGCCTTTCACCTTCCCCCACCCGGGTCAAGGCTGCCCTGAGGTCTGACGAAGATTCGGTCAAGGTTCGGGCGGGAGGTGGGCGGGCGGCATACCACCGCGGGTGCCCGCGCGACACTGTCGGTATGCCGCCCCGCGAACCTCTCGCTCGGGTGCTCGTCGTCGAGGACGAGCCGCCCTTGGCCGAACTCGTGCGCACCTACCTGGACCATGCGGGCCTGGCCGTGCGACTGTGCGGGACCGGGACGGAGGCGGTGGCCGTCGCCCGCGAGTGGGATCCCGACGTGATCGTCCTGGACCTGGGCCTGCCGGGGATGGACGGCATCGAGGTATGCCGCGTCATCCGCACCTTCTCGGACTGCTATGTCGTCATGCTGACTGCGCGGAGCGACGAAGTGGACACCCTCGTCGGGCTATCCGTGGGCGCCGATGACTACGTGACCAAGCCGTTCCGGCCCCGTGAGGTGGTGGCCCGCGTGCAGGCGCTGCTGCGGCGCCCGCGCCGACACGGCGCACCACCCGCCACCGAACCGACAGGCAGCGCCTCCGGCGAGGAGCCGGTGCTGGTCGTCGGCAGCCTTCGCATCGATGGAGCTGCGCGCGAGGTCCACGTCGCCGGGAGGCCGGTGGACTTGACCCGGACCGAGTTCGACGTGCTGGCCACGCTCGCCTCGCGGCCGGGGCTGGTGTGGTCTCGGCGCACTCTCATCGACGTGGTCTGGGATTCGGGCTGGGTGGGCGACGAGCACCTGGTCGACGTCCACATCGCTCATGTCCGCCGAAAGCTCGGCGACGACCCCAGCGAGCCGCGTTTCGTCATAACGGTCCGTGGTGTCGGTTACCGACTAGGGAGGGGGTGATCGGCATGGCCACGGGCCTGTCTCGACGTGGTTTCGCCGCTCGCCTGCTCGGCGCGCAAGGGATCGTGCTGGCCGTCACGGTCGTCACCGCGGCAGTGGTCGCTTGGGTGGTCGGCCCACCGCTGTTTCACGAGCATCTGGCCCAGGCCGGTCACACGCTCGATGCCGACGGTGTCGATCACGTCGAGCAGGCCTATGCCGCCGCGAGCTACCTCTCGCTCGGGATCGCCCTGGCCGTTGCGATCGGCGGTGCCGCACTGGCGTCCTGGTGGCTGGCCGCCAAGATGCGGGCTCCGCTGGCCGACCTGACCGAAGCTGCCACGACCATGGCCCGAGGGGACTACCGGGCACGGGTCGTGGCGCATGGGGTCGCCACGGAGCTCGACGCTCTGGCCACCTCGTTCAACGACATGGCGCAGCGGCTTGAACACGTGGAAGAGACCCGGCGCCGGTTGTTGTCCGACCTGGCGCACGAGCTGCGGACCCCGATCGCCACGTTGTCTGGCTATCTCGACGGGGTCGACGACGGGATGGTGGCCTGGACCGAGCAGACCCAGTCAGTGCTCGCCGCCCAGGTCCGCCGACTGAGCCGGTTGGCCACCGATCTGGACGATGTCTCGAGAGCCGAAGAGGGCCGGATAGTGCTGCAGCGCCATCCGATCCGCGTTGACGCGTTGGTGGATGCGGCAGTCGCCGCCGCTCGCGAGAGCTTCGACCGAAAGGGAGTCCGCCTGCACGGACCGGACTCGCGAGGTGAGGGTGCTAGGACGGCATACCGAGAGGTGGTTCAGGTCGACCACGAGCGGATGGGACAGGTGCTGGCCAACCTCTTGGGCAACGCGCTGCGCCACACTCCGGCGGGAGGAACGGTGCAGGCCGCGGCGACCTGCCGACGAGACGGAGTGCTGCTCAGCGTGTCGGACACCGGGGAAGGAATCGCTCCCGAGCACCTTTCTCATGTGTTCGAACGCTTCTATCGGGTTGACCGGGCCCGACACCGCGACGGAGGGGACGACCAAGGGGCGGGCATCGGCCTGACGATCAGCAAGGCGATCGTCGAGGCCCACGGCGGTCAACTCCAGGCGGCCAGCGATGGCGCCGGGATGGGGACGACGATGAGCATCACGCTGCCCCGGGACTCCCCCGATCCGGCGTGCACAAGGCGGGACCGCCACGTGGGGTGAGAGACATCGACCCCCTGATGTCGATTCCTCTCACCCCAGCTCAGCACCCTTTCCCAAGGCACTGAGGACTTGCATCGAGACCATCGACGGCCCCTCCATCATGGATGTGGATAACTTGGGCCGGTCCGGGCCGGCTGGGGCCATGGTTGGCACATGCAGTTCCCCGACAGCCCTCGCGACCTTGGCCTGGTGACCACGGCCGAGGCCCTGCGCCCGCGTGAGCGCGATGGCCTGGGTCTGACGCATCGGGCGTTGCGATGGCAGGTCGACTCGGGTCGTTGGCAGCGGCTGCACAGCGGGGTTTACCTCAGGAGCAGCGGCGCCGTGGACTGGCCGACCCGAGCGGCTGCCGCCCTGCTGGCCTATGGTGAAGCCGCAGCCCTGTGCGAGCGCAGCGCGGGGGTCGTGCACGGCCTAATCAACGACCCGGGAGAGGTCATCCACGTGCTTGTCCCGCGGGCCGCGCGTCCGCATCAGCACGCTGGCACCTCGTTGCACCGCTCTGATCGGCGTCGGATCGTCACCGCTTGGCCGGCACGGACGGCATACGAGACGACCGTTCTGGACCTGGCGACCAGCCCGCGCGCGGACGATCTGGCCGGCCTGTTGGCGACGGCGTTGCGTGGGCGCCGGACCACGGAGGCGCGACTTGCCTTGGCGCTGAAGGGCTTCCGCACTCATCCGCAGCGACGGTTACTCACTGATCTCCTGGGCGCGTCCGAGGCTGGATCGGTCGGAGCATTGGAGGTTCGGTTCGTGCGCGATGTGCTGCGCCGCCACGGCCTGCCAGAAGGGGTCGGCCAGTTCCCGGCCGCCGCCCTGGGACACAGGATGGCCCACGTCGGCTCGGACGGCACGACAGGCGGCGACGGGCAGATCCAACGTCGCGAACCGGTCTTGCCGTCCACTGATCGGCGTCGGTTCGACCGAGCCATCCCCGAACTGCGCATGCTCATCGAGCTCGACGGGACCCTCTATCCCCAGGGGGCCCGGCGAGCTGCGGACCGGCGCAAGGCCAACCTCGCGTCGCGGCACGACTGGCTCCTGCTCCGATACGGCTGGATCGAGACCATCGACGAGGCTTGCCGCAGCGCTGCCGAGATCCTGGAGATAGCACGTGAGCGTGGCTGGGGCGGGGAAGCCCACGGCTGCCAGCCCGGCTGCCACGTGATGCGAGTCATGACCCGCCAGGTTGGTTGATATCGAACCATTCTCACACCGGCCCGCCTTCTGGCCCCAGGCTCCGCCCCCGGTGCCAGACCTGCTGAGGCCATCTCGGGTGAGAGAAATCGACACCCTGACGTCGATTCCGCTCACCCGACCCGAAGACCCGGGGCGGTCAGCTGACCTTGGGGGCACCCGGCCGGGCGTAACGCACCCAGGTGATCCCGATGCACAGCACCGCGAACGCTACGCCGATCCAGTAGAAGGCCGTCGGCGACATCAAGGTGAGACCGACACCGAACAGGAACGGTCCGAACGCCGCGATGGCACCGGTCCACCCGATGACGCCGCCCGCCTGGCGACGCTCGAAGATCATCGGCATCTGCTTGAAGGTCGAGGCGTTCCCGATCCCGGCGAACAGGAAGATCGCGAGCATCCCCCAGAGGAACCGGGTGAAGCCAGCCTGCAGAGCCTCCGCCGACGAGGTGTCCGGCACCAGCCCACCCATCGTGTAGATGATCGAGCCGACCAGCCCGAGCCCGGAGACCAGAGTCCATCGGGCGCCACCCATCCGGTCGGTCAGCGGCGAGAACAACACCCGCGCACCGGCGCCGACAAGCGGGCCGAGGAAGACGTACTTCGCGGCGTCGGGCACGGCATACCCGGCGACGAGCATCTGCGCGGTGGCGCCAGTTCCCTTGACAATGGCCGCGTTTCCGGCGCCGTAGAGGTTCGTCATGAGCAGGCCGAACTGCGCCGACAGCCCCGAGAACGTCCCGAAGGTCATGATGTAGAGCAGCGTCATCCACCAGGTGTCCTGGGTGCGGAAGATGTCGAACTGCTGACGAATGTTGGCCTTGACGGGCACCGACTTGAGCATCGTCCAGGCCAGGATCGCGCCGATGATGATAAACGGGATGTAGAAGAACGCGGCGTTCTGATACCAGACCGTCGCGTCCGGCTTGCCCGGCACCTTGATCTGCTGCGAGGCGCCGAGGAACCCGACCATCCCGAAGCCGACGAGCCACGGCGTCAGCAACTGCACGAGCGAGACACCGAAGTTGCCGATGCCTGCCTGCAGCCCGAGCGCGGTGCCCTGCAGCCGCCGCGGGAAGAAGTAGGAGGTCGAGGGCATGAAGCCCGAGAACGCGCCGCCACCGATACCGGCGAGGAACGCCAGCACAAGCAACTCCCAGTAAGGCGCGGTCGGGCTCTGCACCCGCACGCCCCAGCCGAGGACCGGGAAGAACAGCAGCGCTGTCGTCAGCGCGACCATCTTGCGCGTCCCGGCGATGGGCGGCAACGTCATCCAGACGATCCGCAGCAGACCGCCGGACAGGCCCGGGATCGCCGCCAGCCAATAGAGCTGGTCCTTGGTGAAGCTATAGCCCAGCGCGTTGAGCTTGGGCACGATAGCGCTGGGCAGGAACCACGCGACGAACGCCATGGTGAGGGTGAACGTCGTGATCCCCAGGGTCTTCCAGGCCAGGCCCTTGTCCCAGGTGGCTTCGTTCTCCGGGTCCCACTCGGCCAGCCACTCCCGCGAGCGCGGGGTGGTCGAAGTAGCGCTCATGTGCGGTTCTCCAGTTCAGTTCGCAGATAACGGGTTTCGCGGGGGTATGCCGCGTGCGCGGCGTCCGCCCGCGTCGACATCAGGCGCGGGTGCTCACGTGCTCGGTGTCGAAGTGGTCGGCCAGCTCGGGTGAGCTGTGGTGCAGCAGGTGCACGACGGTCCAGTGCATCCACACCGCGCAGATCGCGGTGACGACGAACAGGCACGCGAAAGTGCTGGACGGGAAGCCGGTCCATCCCTTGCTGTAGGCGAACAGCGGCGGGAGGAAGAAGCCGCCCAGCCCACCGAGCATGCCCACCAGGCCGCCGACCGAGCCGACGTTGTCGGGGAAGTATTCAGGGATGTGCTTGTAGACGGCCGCCTTGCCGATGCCCATGGCAACGCCGAGGAAGAACACGAGAATCGCGAAGGTCGGCAGGCCGATCTGGTAACCCAGGTGGGCAGTCTGCGTGCCGTCGGGGTGGCTCACGACAATGTGGCCGTTGGGCATCATCAGGATGCCGGTGGTGACGAGCATGACCCCGAAGGTCCAATACATCACCTTGCGGGCGCCGACCCGGTCGGACACCCAGCCGCCGACCGGACGCAGCAACGAGGCCGGGAAGATGAAGGTCGCGGTGAGCAGGGCAGCAGGCCAGATCTCGACACCGAAGTTGTCGATGTAATACTTCGGCAGCCAGGCCGAGAGGGCGACATAGGCGCCGAAGACGGCCACGTAGTAGAGGCTGAACCGCCAAACCCGCACCTGGCGCAGGGGCGTAAGCATCTCGCGGATCGGTTTGGTCGCGCCGGGCATCCGGTCGCGGCGCGGCACGATGACGTAGGTGAGGACGGCTAGCACCAGCAGCAACACCGAGTAGATGACCGGAACGAGCCGCCAGCCACCCTGGATCCCGAAGACGAACGAGCTGCCCGCGGTGCCAAGGATGATCGGGGGGCCGATGAACTTGGTGACCGAAGCGCCGACATTGCCGGCCCCAAACACCCCGAGGGCGAAGCCCTGCCGCTCCCGGCCATACCACGCGGCGTTCCAGGCGATGCCGACCGAGAAGAGGTTTCCGGCGAAGCCGACGAGGAAGGCCAGGACGAGCAGCATGCCGTAGCTGCTGGCCTTGGACACGAAGAAGGCCGGGATCGCCGTGGTCGCGAGCATGAAGAGGGTGACCTTGCGACCGCCGATGCGGTCGGTGAGCATCCCGGCCGGCAGGCGCCACATCGACCCGTTGAGGACTGCAACCGCGGTGATCCAGGAGAGTTCGACGTCGGTGAGCGCGAACTCCTTCTGGATCGACGGGCCGAGGATCCCGAACATCAGCCACACCGCGAACATCACGGTGAAGGCCGCCGTGGACATGACCATGACACGCGTCGCGCCGCGACCGGTGTCATGGACGGGGGCGACGACCTCTCCCGCGAGAGCGCCCTGGTGCTGCACTGTGACCACTTCCTTGAGCTGTCCTCTAAATGGTGAACAGAGGTCCGGTTAACGGTTTCGGCACGACGCTACTCCGCTCGCTATTCCTCCAAATCTGCCGCCCATCCTCCAAACTACGTCACGCTTGTCACACCTCTGACCAGGCCAAATGTCCCAGTCTGACGACCCTTGGCCCTGCCCGGTTGTGCTTTGATGGGCCTGTCACCGGATTCCTCTAAATCAAGGAGATCAGGCCCGTGAGCCCCGAGCAGATCCCGGTGCTGTCCTCCGATGTGCGCCGACGGATCCTCGAACACCTCAACGTCGTCGCCGACCAGGCAGCGCCCGGAGCGCACGTCGGTCGCAGCGCGGCTGAGCTCGCGGCATACCTCGGGCTGCACGTCACGACGGTCCGGTTCCACCTGGACCAGCTGGTCTCTGGCGGCTACCTCGTCACCGCGTTCGAGCGGACTCCGCGGGTCGGCCGGCCGCGCAAGTTGTATGCCGCCCCGCGGCTCGACGCGGGCACGGAGGCCGAGACCCAGAAGCACTATCAGGTGCTGGCGGGCCTGCTCGCGCAGAGCTGGCCGGCGGGCGGCGGGGACCCGATCACACCCGAGGAAGCCGGCCGTCGCTGGGCTGTCGGACACGCCGACCCCGCGCGGGCCTGCGCCGAAGCCGCCACGAGCCCAGGCCGCTGGTTGGCCAAGGTCGGCGACATGGTGGACCAGTTGGAGCACTGGGGCTACACCCCCGAGTTGTCGACATCTGCCGGTGGCCGCACCGTCACCATTGCCCTGCACAACTGTCCGTTCCTGGCCTTGGCCCGCGTCCGTCCCGACGTCGTCTGCGGCGTCCATCACGGCCTCATCACCGGGGCTCTGGACCACGTCGGCGAACACGCCGTCCAGATTGAGGTCCGACCCTTTGTCGGGCCGACCCGTTGCCTGGTCAAGGTCACCACCGAGACCCCCTTCACCACCATCCCAGCTCTCGAAGGAGAGATCCGATGACCACGCAGCTGGAGCGTCCCGCCGCAACCGAGTCGGCAGGCCTGGACGGCCCCCTCGCCGATGCGCTCGTCAACACCCGGCGCTTCTTCGCCAAGGCCACCGGCGGGTCCGTGTCGCCCGACGGGCGCACCCTGCACCAGATCGGTGGCCGCCAGGGCGACAGCTTCTACCGGGACCGTTGGGCCCACGACAAGGTCGTCCGCTCGACCCACGGCGTCAACTGCACCGGATCCTGCTCATGGAAGGTCTACGTCAAGGACGGGATCATCACCTGGGAGGCCCAGCAGACCGACTATCCGTCGGCCGGGCCGGACCGCCCGGAGTATGAGCCCCGCGGCTGCCCGCGCGGCGCCGCCTTCTCCTGGTACACCTACTCCCCCACTCGGGTTCGCTACCCCTACGTCCGTGGCGTGCTCCTCGAGCAGTTCCGCGCGGCCAAGGCCGTCGTCGGCGACCCGGTCGTCGCATGGGCGGCGATCCAGCAGGACCCGGCGGCGCGGGCGGCATACACCAGCGCCCGCGGCAAGGGCGGTCTGGTGCGGGCGAGCTGGGAGGAGGTCGTCGAGCTCGTCGCGGCGGCCCACGTCTACACGGTCAAGCGGTGGGGACCCGACCGGATCGCCGGCTTCTCGCCGATCCCCGCGATGTCCCCGGTGTCTTACGCCTCGGGGGCGCGGTTCCTCGAACTCATCGGCGCACCGATGCTGTCGTTCTACGACTGGTATGCCGACCTGCCCAACGCTTCGCCGCAGATGTTCGGCGATCAGACCGACGTGCCGGAATCGGGCGACTGGTGGGATGCGGGCTACCTCATCATGTGGGGCTCCAACGTCCCGATGACCCGCACGCCCGACGCGCACTGGATGACCGAGGCGCGCTACCGCGGCCAGAAAGTCGTCGCCGTGGCACCCGACTATGCCGAGAACGTCAAGTTCGCCGACGAATGGGTCGCCTGCCGTCCGGGCGTGGACGGCGCGCTGGCGATGGGCATGGGGCATGTGCTGCTCAAGGAGTTCTTCGCCGACCGTCAGGTCGAGTTCTTCGAGGACTACAACCGGCGCTACACCGACCTGCCGTTCCTCGTGTCGCTCGAGCGGCACGACGTGACGACCTACACCGCAGGCAAATTCGTCGTTGCCGGTGACCTGGAGGTCCCCGAGAAGGACTCCGAGAACGCCATGTGGAAGCCGGTCGTCCTCGACGCCCGGACTGATGCGGTCGCGGTGCCCAACGGGTCGGTCGGCTTCCGTTACGGCGACGAGGGCCTGGGCAAGTGGAACCTCGACCTCGGCGAGATCGAGCCCCGGCTGACCCTGTTGGGGCGGCACGACGACACCGCGCTGGTGCGCTTCCCGCGCTTCGACGCCGAGGGCGGCTTGGTCTCCTACGAGACCCGCGGGGTGCCGGTGCGGACGATCGGCGGCCGCGTGGTCACCACCGTCCTGGACCTGCTGTTCGCGCACTACGGGGTCGCCCGCGACGGGCTGCCGGGCCAGTGGCCGACCGGGTATGCCGATGGGTCGGCTCCCGCGACCCCCGCCTGGGCCGCGGAGATCACCGGCGTTCCGGCCGAGCAGATCATCCGGTTGGCCCGGGAGTGGGGGCAGAACGCCATCGACACCCAGGGCCGCGGCATGATCCTCATGGGCGCAGGCACCAACCACTGGTTCCACTCCGACCAGATCTATCGGGCGATGCTGCTGCTCACGACGATCACCGGATGCCAGGGACGCAACGGTGGCGGCTGGGCGCACTACGTCGGCCAGGAGAAGATCCGCCCGATCATGGGCTTCCAGCACCTGGCCTTCGCCCTCGACTGGCACCGTCCGCCGCGGCACATGAACCAGACCGCGTATTGGTATGTCAACACCAGCCAATACCGCTACGACACGTTCACGGCCGACGACCTCGATGCCGGCACGGGGGTCTTCGCCGGCAAGGGCGTCATGGACCTGCTCGCCCAGTCGGTGCGGCTGGGGTGGACCCCCAGCTACCCGACGTTCAACCGCAGCAGCCTGGCCCTCGCCGACGAGGCGAAGGCAGCGGGACTGGAGCCCGCGGCATACATCGTCGACCAACTGCGCACGGGCGCACTGAAGTTCGCGGTCGAAGACCCGGAGGCGCCGGAGAATCACCCGCGCGTCCTGAGCCTGTGGCGCTCCAATCTGCTGGGGTCCAGCGCCAAAGGCAACGAGTACTTCCTCAAGCATCTGCTCGGCACCGACCACGCCGTCACGGCCGAGCAGGCGCCGCCGGGGCAACGGCCGGCCGGGATCGAATGGCCCGAGGAGGCGGCCGAAGCGAAACTGGACCTGCTGACGACGATCGACTTCCGGATGACCAGCTCGACGCTGTTCTCTGACGTCGTCCTCCCGGCGGCCACCTGGTATGAGAAGCACGACCTGTCGACCACCGACATGCACCCGTTCGTCCACTCCTTCAGCCCGGCGATCTCGCCGCCGTGGGAGGCGCGGACCGACTGGGGCATCTGGAAGGCGATCGCCAAGAAGTTCTCCTCCCTTGCGGTCGACCACCTCGGCACCCGGACCGACATCGTCGCCAAGCCCTTGTGGCACGACACGCCCGAGGCGATGGCCACAGTGCACGGGGTCGTCAAGGACTGGAAGACCGGCGAGGTCGAGCCGGTGCCCGGCAAGACCATGCCGGTGCTCGCAGTGGCCGAGCGAGACTACCCCGCGACGTTCCAGAAGATGACCTCGATCGGCCCGCTCATGGAGAAGATCGGCATGCTCACCAAGGGCGTGCCCTATGACGTCAAGCGTGAGATCAAGCTGCTGCGGCGGCGCAACGGCTTGGCCAAGTCGGGTGCCGGGGTCGGTCAACCGAGGCTCAAGAGCGACGTCCATGTGGCCGACGCGATCCTGCACCTGTCGGCGACGACCAACGGGCACCTGTCCACCCATGGGTTCAAGAACGTCGAAAAGCGCACGGGGACAAAGCTGCACGACCTGGCGGCCGAGCATCAGGGCAAGCAGATCACCTTCGCCGACACCCAGGTCGCCCCCGTGCCGGTCATCACGTCACCGGAATGGTCGGGCTCGGAGTCGGGCGGGCGGCGCTACAGCCCGTTCACCATCAACATCGAGCGGCTCAAGCCCTT
The DNA here is from genome assembly GCA_044220725.1 of Dermatophilaceae bacterium. Classification (GTDB taxonomy): domain Bacteria; phylum Actinomycetota; class Actinomycetes; order Actinomycetales; family Dermatophilaceae; genus Phosphoribacter. Next base: position 20,770 of record JBGAQN010000021.1, on the reverse strand, counting down.
CCACACCCTCACCGGGCGCCAGCAGTTCTACCTGGACCACGACTGGGTCGTCGGCATGGGCGAGTCGTTGCCCGTGCACCGGCCACCACTAAACATGACCACACTCTTCGGCGAGACGCCCATCGGCGGACAGTCCGAATCGCACGGTCAGCGGAGCGTCTCGGTCCGTTATCTCACGCCGCACAACAAGTGGTCGATCCACAGCGAGTACCAGGACAACCTCTACATGCTCTCGCTCTCGCGCGGCGGGCAGACGATCTGGATGTCCGACGCCGACGCCGACAAGGTCGGCATCAAGGACAACGACTGGGTCGAGCTGGTCAACCGCAACGGCGTCGTCGCGTGCCGCGCGATCGTCACCCACCGGATGCCCGAGGGCACGATCTATATGCCCCACGCGCAGGACCGGATGGTCGACGTGCCGCTCACCGAGACCAACCAGAGGCGGGGCGGCATACACAACTCGCTCACTCGGATCATGATCAAGCCGACGCACATCATCGGCGGCTACGCGCAGTTCGCCTACTTCTTCAACTACATCGGCCCCACGGGCAACAACCGCGACGAAGTGACGATGATCCGTCGACGTTCGTCGCAGGAGGTGACGTACTGATGCGCATCATGGCGCAGTTGGCGATGGTCATGAACCTCGACAAGTGCATCGGCTGCCACACCTGCTCGGTGACCTGCAAGCAGGCCTGGACCAACCGGGCCGGCACCGAATACGTGTGGTTCAACAATGTCGAGACCAGGCCGGGGCTGGGCTACCCGCGCGGCTACGAGAACCAGGACGAATGGCAGGGCGGCTGGGTCCGCACCCCCAACGGCCGGCTCAAGTTGCGGGCTGGTGGTCGGTTCAAGAAGCTCGCCTCGATCTTCTCCAACCCGAAGATGCCCTCGCTGCAGGACTACTACGAGCCGTGGACCTACGACTACGACACCCTGCTCAAGGCACCGGCGCAGAAGAACTTCCCTGTCGCCCGGCCGTATTCGATCATCAGCGGCAAGCCGATCAACGTCTCGTGGTCGGCCAACTGGGACGACGACCTCGGCGGTTCACGCGAGCACGCCGTCAAGGACCCGATGCTCAAGGGCATCGAGGACAAGGTCACGTTCGAGTTCGAGAAGACCTTCATGTTCTACCTGCCGCGGATCTGCGAGCACTGCCTCAACCCGGCGTGCGCGGCGTCGTGTCCATCGGGCGCGATCTACAAGCGCTCCGAAGACGGCATCGTGCTCGTCGACCAGGACCGTTGCCGCGGCTGGCGGATGTGCATTTCTGGTTGCCCTTACAAGAAGGTCTACTTCAACCACAAGACCGGTAAGGCCGAGAAGTGCACGTTCTGCTACCCGCGCATCGAGGTCGGCCTGCCGACGGTGTGCGCGGAGACCTGCGTCGGTCGGCTGCGCTACATCGGGTTGGTCTTCTACGACGCCGACAAGGTCCTCGAGGCCGCGGCTGCGGCCAACGACACCGACCTGTATGCCGCGCAGCGCGCCTGCCTCCTCGACCCGGACGACCTGGAGGTCCAGCAGGCCGCCCGTGACGCGGGGATCCCGCAGGAGTGGGTCCGGGCTGCCGAGCGCTCCCCGGTGTGGAAGCTCATCAGCAAGTACGAGGTGGCCCTTCCCTTGCACCCGGAGTACCGCACCATGCCGATGGTCTGGTACATCCCGCCGCTGTCCCCCGTCGTCGATGTCATCCGCGACACCGGCCACGACGCCGAGGACGCCGGCAACTTGTTCGCGGCGATCGACACGCTGCGGATCCCGGTGGAATACCTCGCCAACCTGTTCACCGCGGGCGACACGGCGCCGGTCGACAAGGCGCTGCGCCGACTGGCGGCCATGCGGGCCTACATGCGCGAGCAGAACCTGGGCAAGGAGCCCGGTCCGGCGATGGCGCAGGCCGTCGGGATGACCGAGGAAGATCTCTACGAGATGTTCCGACTGCTGGCCATCGCGAAGTACGCCGACCGTTACGTCATCCCGACTGCCCACGCCGAACAGGCCCATGCCCTGGAGGAATTGGCCACCGAGTGTGCGCTCGACGGCGATGGCGGGGTCGGCATGGGTGGCAGCGGTCCGGTCGGTGAGGGCTCCGGACCGTTGACTCCGGTGGCCATCGAGAACCTCCGGGTGCTCAAGGCCCGCGCTGCCGAGTCCGAGAACGCCGAGTTGGTCAGCGGCGGCACCAAACGCGGCCGGGTCAACCTGCTCACCTGGGACGGCAAGGGCATCCCCGCCGGCCTCTTCCCGCCCGAAAGCAGGGACGAGTGATGTTCCGGCGCACGCGGCATACGGCCGCTCCCACCCGGCTCCCCGACGACCAGTTGCGGATCGCCTGGCAAACCTGCTCGTTGCTGCTCGACTACCCGAGCGAGACCCTCGTCTCTCGGCTGGGACTGGTGCGGGCGGCGGCTGGTGAGTTGCCGGCATACCTCGCAGAGCCGGTATGCCGCCTGGCCGACCACGTCGCAGCGACCCCGCTGGGGCGGTTGCAGCGGGACTACGTCGAGACCTTCGACCACACCCGGCGCGGCTGTCTCTACCTCACCTACTTCACTGCCGGCGACACCCGCAAGCGTGGGGTGGCGCTCGTGCGGCTCAAGCAGGCCTACCGACGGGCGGGTGTCGAGCTGACCAGCGGCGAGCTGCCCGACCACCTCGGGGTTGTCCTGGAGTTCGGGGCGACGGCCGATGTCGAGGCCGCCTGGCGGATCCTCAACGACTACCGCGCGAGCCTCGAGGTGTTGCGAGTGTCGTTGCAGGACAGGCATTCTCCGTGGGCTGACGCGGTGGTGGCGATCAGCCGGACCCTTCCCGAGCTCGTCGGCGACGACGCCGAGGCGATCGCTCGACTCATCGAGCAAGGCCCCCCGTCCGAGGACGTCGGCCTGGCTCCCTACGCGGTGGACCCGCGCCTCAACCCCTTGCCCGACTATCTCGCCGTTGGAGCCGACCGATGACGACCTTCCTGTGGGTCATCTTCCCCTACATGTGTCTCACGACCTTCATCGTCGGGCACTACTGGCGCTACCACTACGACAAGTTCGGGTGGACGACGCGATCCAGCCAGCTCTACGAGGACCGCCTGCTGCGGATCGGGTCGCCACTGTTCCATTTCGGGATGCTCGGCGTCCTCGGCGGACATCTCATCGGCCTGGTCATCCCGCAGGGGTGGACGGATGCGATCGGGCTCAGCCGGCATACGTATCACGTCATCGCCCTCGCGGCCGGCATCCCCGCGGGCGTCGCTGCAGTCGCCGGTCTGCTCATTCTCGTCTGGCGGCGGCGGACGACCGGACCGGTCTTCAGCGCCACAACGACCAACGACAAGGTCATGTATGCCGTGCTCGGCGCGGTCATCGTCCTCGGGATCTGGAACACCGTCGCCGGGTCGCTGCTGCAGTTCAGCGGCGACTACAACTACCGGGACGGGGTGTCGCCCTACTTCCGCAGCATCTTCGCTTTCGGGCCCAAGCCGGAGCTCATCGCGGCCGCGCCGCTGGGGTTCCAGGTGCATGCGTGGCTGGCGTTCCTGCTGTTCGCGATGTGGCCGTTCACTCGGCTCGTGCACGTCTTCTCGGCGCCGATCGGCTACCTCACCCGGCCCTATATCGTCTATCGGTCGCGCGAGCCACGGGCCGTGCAAGTCATGGGCAGCCGTGCGCCACAACGTGGTTGGGAGCGCGTGGGGTGATCCGCTTCGACGCGATCATCCTCGCCGGTGGCCGAGGTTCCCGGCTTGGGGGCGTCGACAAAGGTGCCCTGCCGGTGGGTGGTCGGGCATTGCTGGACCGCGTGCTAAGCGCAGCTCGGGATGCCGAGCGGGTGGTCGTCGTCGGATACGGACCCGTGCCCGACGGCGTGCTGTTGACCCGCGAAGAACCAGTGTTCGGGGGGCCCGCAGCTGCGGTGGTCGCTGGCTTGCGGGCCCTCCGTATGCCGCCCGCTCCCCTGGGCTCCGTGGGACCCGGCGTGTCGACCGCGGCGGGTGACGTTGTCGGCCGGGGCTCGTCGGTCGAGCCGGTCGGCTCGACGGCGGCCCCCCTCGTGCTCGTGCTGGCATGCGACTTGCCGGAAGCGCGCGCCGGAGTGGACTTGTTGCTCGAGGTAGCGACGCAGTACGGCGACGCCGTCGACGGACCCTCCGAGGGCGGCATACCGGATGCTCGTGGCGAGCGGACCGTGGACGGGTGGTGCCTCGCTGAAGAGGACGGTCGGTTGCAGTGGCTGTTCGGGCTCTACCGGGCTGGAGCGCTCGAACGGGCTGCCGAGGCGCTAGGTGACCCGACGGATCGGTCGATGGGGCGGCTGCTCGGTGGCCTCGACCTGGATGCCGTGCCGGCGCCCGCCCGCGTGACCATGGACATCGATACTCCGGAGGATGTGCGGCGATGGATGACGTGAGACCCCAGCACGATCTGGAGGCTGAGCAGAAGAGGTGGCAGTCGTGGATCGACGCTGTGTGCGCCGATCTGGATGTGCCGGGCGAGCTTGTCGATGTCGCCGCGATCCACGACCTGTCCCGGCAGGTGGCGCACGGGTTGGCCCGGCCGCTGGCGCCGGTGAGTACGTTCATCCTCGGTCTGGCGTTGGGCTTGTCTCTGGGTGAAGCTGGGGTATCGGCCGTCCCGCCGGACCTCTCCGCACGACTGGCCGCTCGGATCGCGACTCACGCCTGAGGGTTGGGAAATCCCTTGCGAGTGTGGGGAAATCTGGCCAGCCAGCGACTACGCGGCCCGAAAACACCGGCGAGTGTGAGGACTTCGGGCAACCAGCAGACCTGAAAGCCGGAGAACACCGGCGAGTGTGAGGAAATCGGAGAAGCCCCGGGGGCCTGACGAGTCAGGGCCCCGGGGCTTCCGGGTCGAGCTTCCGGGTTGAGCTTTCAGTTCGGGCTTCCGGGTCGAGCTACCGAGCCGAATCTCGGCGGCCGGTCAGGCGATGGCGTCGGCGATCGGGCGGTAGGCCAGGTCGAGGTCGTCGGCGACGGCCTTATAGGTGACGAACCCACCCTGGGTGTTCAGGCCAAGAGCCAGGGCCGCATCCGAGTTGAGCGCAGCTTTCCAGCCCTTGTCGGCGAGCTTCACGGCATACGAGAGAGTCGCGTTGGTGAGCGCCCACGTGGAGGTGTTGGGTACGGCCCCAGGCATGTTGGCGACGCAGTAGTAGATGGCGTCGTGCACGCCGAAGGTGGGGTCGGCGTGCGTCGTCGGACGGCTGCCCTCGAAGCACCCGCCCTGGTCGATGGCGACGTCGACGAGCACCGAGCCAGGCTTCATCGCGGCGACCATGTCGTCGGTGACGAGCTTGGGGGCCTTGGCGCCGGGGATAAGGACCGTGCCAATGACCATGTCGGCACCGAGAACCTGCTCACGGATCGAGAGCTTGGACGACGCGATCTGGTGGACGCGGTTGTCATAGCGCCAGAAGCTCATCCGCAGCTTGTCGAGGTCGGTGTCCAGCAGCGTGACGTCGGCACCCATGCCGAGGGCGATGTTCGCAGCGTTCTGGCCTGCGACACCGGCACCGAGGACGACGACCTTGGCGTTGGCGACGCCGCCGACGCCACCCATGAGGACGCCGCGGCCGCCCTGGGCCCTCATCATCGCGTGTGCGCCGACCTGGGGGGCCAGGCAGCCGGCAACCTCGGACATCGGGTAGAGCAGCGGCAACATGCCAGAAGGCAACTGGACTGTCTCGTAAGCGATTCCGGTGACCTTCTTGGCCATGAGCTCTTCGGTGAGCGGCTTGTCGGCGGCCAGGTGCAGATAGGTGAACAGGGTGAGACCCTCGCGCAGCCGGTGGTACTCCTCGGCGATCGGCTCCTTGACCTTGAGGACCATGTCGGCCTCGCCCCACACGTCGTCGGCGTTGTCGAGGATCCGCGCGCCCTGGCTGACGAAGTCCTCGTCGCTGATCGAGGAGCCGCGCCCGGCGCCCTTCTGGATGATGACCTCGTGGCCGTGGCCGACCAGTTCGTGGACGCCGACCGGGGTGATGGCGACCCGGTACTCGTGGTTCTTGACCTCGGCGGGGATCCCAACCTTCATGTCGTCACCGTTTCCCGGCCCGAGGGCCGCTGTCCATCTCGACGCCCCGATCGGGGGCGGACCGCGTCGTTGCGGGTTCGGGCGGCATTCTAGTGGTCACGGCTTGGCATGTGGTGCCCTTGCGCGCCTCTGTATGCCGGTATCTTGGGCATGTCCTGCCGTTCCTGACCACGCTGGGAGTGGATCGTGTCTTCAGAAGGTGAGCCCGCGGCATACTCGGGCTTGGACGGACTGGACCGGGCGATCCTGCGGGCGCTACAGGACGACGGGCGGCTCACCAACGTCGACCTCGCGCGGCAGGTGGGGTTGTCCCCGTCACCGTGCTTGCGGCGGGTCAAGTCGCTGGAGGAGCGCGGCTACATCCAGGGGTATGCCGCGTCGCTGGACCCCGCGCGGCTGGGGCGGGCGCTGCAGGTCGTCGTCATGGTGCGGCTCAGCGATCAGCGGCAGGAGACGCTCACGGCGTTCGAGGCGGCGGTCGTGGGGATCGAGGACGTGCTGCGGTGCTCGCTCATTGCGGGGGACGCGGACTACCTGCTGACGGTTCAGGTGCGGGACCTGGATTCGTATCATGCGCTGTATACCGAGCGGCTCGGCGAGCTGCCCGGGGTGGCGTCGCTGCGCAGCCTGGTGACGATGAAGGCCGTCAAGGACACCCGGACCTTGCCGCTGTGAGCAGATCGGCGGTGGCCGTGGCGCCGGACTGCCCGCTTGGATGAGGTTTGTGACGCGTGGATCGCGTTACACCCTCATCCAAGCGTCACCAACCTCATCCAAGGCCCCACCTGCCGTTGCAGTGCGGTCCCGGTAGCCTTCGCACACCACTCCATCCGCCCTGACCTGTCTCATCTCACATCGGATGGCCCATTCAACCGGCGCGGGGACGGCGCCAAGACCTCGGAGGCATTGGGGGCCATGGCCGGGATGACAGACGCCAGCGACGACGCCGTAGCCGTCCCAGTTTCGGCGCCCGCGCTCGCCGCCACGCCCGCGCTTGCCACGGCGGGTGAGTCCACGGCGGGTGAGTCCACGCCCGCACAGCTTACGCCGGGTGGGTCCTTCGTCTACCGCCATCCGTGGGCCTTGGTGGGCACCCTCCTGGCTCTGTCGGTGAGCCTGACACACTACGCCGCGGACCGCTCATTCTCGGACTTCGACGTCTACTACCAGGCCGCCGTGCGGGTGCTCAACGGCAACGGCATCTACGACAACCCACCCGATCGCTTGCCATTCACGTATCCGCCGTACGCGGCATACATCATGGCGCCGTTGGGGCTGCTCAGGGACGTGACCGCGGCCGCCGTCTTCACCGGTATCTCGATGCTGTGCCTTGGTCGAGCCAGTCAACTCATGGTGCGGGCAGCCCTGCCAGAGATTCCTCCGCGGGCGAACGTGCTGGCCGCCGCAGTCGTCCCTGGGGCGTTCCTGGCCGCCGAACCCGGATCGTTCACCCTCGCACTCGGCCAGATCAACTTCATCCTGCTGTGGCTGGTCTGCGAGGACGCGCTGGGCCGCCCGGTCTTGCCGCGTGGCATCCTCACGGGACTCGCTGCAGCCATCAAACTGACACCGCTGGTCTTCGTCGTGGGATGGCTGTTCGGGCGCCGGTTCAAAGCGGCGCACTACGCTGTGCTCACCTTTGCCGCTGCTGCTGTCATCGGCTATGTCATCAACCCCACCGGTGCATCGGCCTTCTGGGGGCGCCATGTGCGGGACGTCGGGCGCGTGGGGGTCATCCAGTACGCGCACAACCAGTCGTACAACGGCACGTTGTGGCGCATTCTCGGCGAGGGCGGCCACCCCATCCTTTGGTGGATTCTCAGCGGGGTGACCGGGCTGGTCGCGCTCATGCTGGCCCAACATTTCCTCGTCCGCCAGGACGATCTCGCCATGGTGGCCGTCATGGGGGTAACGTCCGCGCTCGTCTCGCCCATCGCTTGGGGGCATCACTGGGTGTGGGCATATCCCGCAGTCGTCTGGCTGGCCGGGGCCATGTGGCGTGGGCGTCGGCACCCGCTCCTGCTGCTGCTGGCCGGTCCAGTGTTTTGGGGCAACCTTGTTCACACCATGCCGCAGAGCAACAACGTCGAATTTACCGGACCGTTGCCGGTCCGCATCCTCGAATCTCCTTACGTCTACTGGGGTTTGGCCTTCCTGATCGCTCTCCTGGTCACGCACCGACCGTGGCACCGACCGCTCCTCCGGGACGAAGCGGGAACCAGCCCCAGCCAATCCATCCACACGCACTCTCCACCGGCAGCCCCTCGCCCGCAGTCAGCCCGACACCCATTCGAGTGAGCAGATTGCTGCCGGGACGAGCGAGGGCCCCGGGGCGGCATACGCCGAACCTCCGGGGCCCTCCGCACGTGGTGGCAGGTCAATGACCATGCCCTCCAGCAACAGCCCGATCGGGCCAAACACTATCGGAACCCATACCGCGGCCGAAGATCCGAGTGATCCACAGAATCCAGCGCGCGAAGAAGGTCTCCTCCGCCCCTATGCGTCAGGCTGGGGTGAGACACATCCGCTCGGCCAGTTGCTCCCAGATGGTCAGGGCTTCCTCCGACACAGAGCAGAGAGGTCCCAGTTGTGCATTCCCACCGACTCGCGAGCCTCCCTGTCGTGTCGCTGGGACCCCGAGAGGCGGGAACCTGCCACCGGAGCGCGAGCGGCACGGCCAGTAGATCGAGATTCCCATGGTGACTGGCCATCTCATGGTGAGACGCTCGCCGCCCTCAGGCCCAGAGGGCAGCAATTGGCACCGCGGCGATCGTGTCGTCCAGCCGGTATACGCGCGGCCCGGTGTGCAGAACGAGTCCGGCATGCACGGTGGGGAGTCGCTCACGCAACCAGATCAAGTGTCGGGCGTCATGTCGGGTCGGCGCCGAGGTGGCCTTGACTTCGATGGCAGGTTGGCCACGTCGCCCGTAGTCCAGGAGCAGATCGATCTCGTGGCCGTCCCGATCACGCACGTGATACATCCGCGGCATGGCGTCCGAGGTGGATGCCTCGGCGCGGATCTGCGAAGCGACATAGGTGTCCAGGATCGGACCGATGAGGGCACCGTCGCGCAGCAGACCCGGTGCGTCCGTGCGCACTGCGGCAGCAACCGGGCCGCCATCGGTGAGATATCTCTTTCCCCGCTGCGTCAGGCGTTTGAGCCGGTTGCTCGACCAGGCCGGGACAACGTCCAGGATGCCGAGGGCCTGGAGTAGCCGGTCGTATGCCGCAGCTGTTCGCACATTGATACCGCCCGCTTCGACCAGTGTCGTGTCCGTGGGCAGCCCAGCTGTGGTCTCGGCCAACGCATCCACGTAGCGACGCAACCGCACAGGGTCGCGCCCAGCGCTGATGTCCTCGGCGTCGCGAGTGACCACCTGCTCGAGGTATGAGGCATACCAGCGTCTCCGGAAGCCCGGGTCCGGGCTGAGCACTGCCTGAGGTAGTCCACCGGCAACCGCTGCGTGGAGATAGCCCGGGAGGTCCGGCGGATCGCTCGGGTCGACAACCGCGTCCAGGCCCTCGGCCATCACCTTGTCCAACAGACCGGGACCACTGGCTCGGCGACTCAGTTCACGCTGAGTCAACGGCCAGACCGGGACGCGCACGAGTCTGCCCGTGCCCGGCCAGGTCTGCTGGTCCGGGTCGGCATGCACGCTTCCCGTGATCACGTACCGGCCAGGACGGGGGTCGGTATCGACCGCGCGCTTGATGGCGCCCAGAATCCCGGGCACCACGTGCCATTCGTCGATGAGCAACGGCGTGGGCCGAGCCGCCAAGGCTGCGTCCGGGTCTGCCTCGAAGGCGACGGCCTCCCCCGGGCGGTCCAGCCGCGCCGCATCAATCACATGGCGAAGCGCCGTCGTGGTCTTCCCCGTGGCCCGCGGCCCAGTGAGCATGATCGCTGGCGCCCTGGCCATTAGGTCGGCCACCAAGGCGTCGACGAGGCGAGGGACGTACTCCGTCACGAACAGAGACCACCGGTTCTGCGGCCTCGGCAATACAAGATCTGCGGCCTTGTCGATCCATGTTTTGTCGTGCCGCCGGAACCGAGCGGGTCCCCACGGCTTCGCGGACGGTTTGCGACGCCAGCTCCGCGCGTGCTCAAGGTCAGCTGCGCGCCTTCCGGGAAGCATCGGGCGTCCGGACGCTGCGCAGCAGAGCCGCGAGTTGGGGAATCGCTGGGGGCTCCGCGTCCACCGCGCGCTTCAACTGCAGCACCTCGTGCGGGTTCAGCCGCAGCAGCCGGTCTTCAGCCAACACGGTCCGAGCTCGGTCCAGCGCGGCACCAAGCACGAACGATGTGAGGTCCTGGTCCTGGGCTTCGGCCGCCTCACGCAGCGTAGCGAACGTCGTTGCCGAGCAACGGAAGTTGAGCCTGGCGCTCTTGGCGGACACTGGACTCCCTCCAACCAAAAAGCATCTGCGTACGCCTGTGGTACCTACAAGAATACTTCTCATGACACCCTGTGACCGCCTCAGATATCGGGGTCCCAGCACGGGCTCACCAAGAATCTGGTTCGTTGCGTGATCGCCCGGGAAGGACGTCGTTGACGAGGGGGATGCAGCGGCATACCGTCGCAGGGGTGAAGGTCGTGGTCGGCGTGACGGACAACGCCTGGGCAGGCTTCCTGCGTGCTCGACCGCACATCAACGAAGCCAACTTCTGGTTGCCGTCCACATCAAGTGGCTTCCGAGCCCTGACCACAGGCGAACCATTCCTTTTCAAGACGCACTGGCCGGATAACCGGTTGGTCGGCGGCGGCTTCTTCAGCGGATTCGCCCAGTTGTCGATCGACGAGGCGTGGGACATCTTCGGGGAGGGAAACGGCGTGCCGAGCCTCGATGCTCTGGCCCGCGCCATCGCGGGATACCGGAAGGAAGCTCCCGACCCGAAGACAAGAATCGGCTGCGTCCTGCTGCGAGATCTGTTCTTCGCCGGCGTCGGCGAGAGCCTGCCGGCACCTGAGGACTTCTCCAAGAACATCGTGCGATTCAAGGGATACGACCTCGCAACCGACAGCGTCCTGGAAGCACGGTCCGCATGCTCCTTGGGGCCGCACCGATCCGAGCCGCCCTGCCCGATGGAGACACTCTCAGCGTCCCCGGCGCGACTCGCGGATTGCCGGCGCTGACAGTGCCTCGCGTGGGTCAGCGGGCGTTCAAGTCCCTCGTACTGACCTCGTACCAGCGCCGTTGCGCGATCACCGGCAACAAGGTCGAACCGGTCCTCCAAGCCGCGCACATCCGACCCATCGCCGAGGAGGGGCAGCACCGCGTGGACAACGGCCTGCTGCTGCGCTCGGACGTTCACATCCTCTTCGACCGGGGCTACCTCGGCGTGGATGATCGCCATCGGCTCCAGGTCTCCCCACGGCTACGCTCCGACTTCGGTAACGGCGAAGAGTTCTACAGCAGGGCCGGTCAGGTCATCGCGCTGCCTGAGCGTCGGGCCGATCGGCCGAGCCGAGACTCCGTGGCTTGGCACATGGATACGAAGTTCCTGGCCGGCTGAGCCTGGACGACGCGCCCGCCCCACCACAAGAGGGCCCCGGGGCGGCATACGCCAGCCTCCGGGGCCCCTCGCACGTGGTGGCAGGTCAAGGATTCGAACCTTGGAAGCTTTCGCGACGGATTTACAGTCCGCTCCCATTGGCCACTCGGGCAACCTGCCGTGGTGCGCATGCGAGGATAGCAGCCAGCCCGGCGGCATACGAAACCTGTATGCCGCCCACCCACCACCCCGTCGCGGCCCCCGTCCGCGCCAACCGACACCCGCGCCCCAGCCCGAGGAGGAGCCCCCCATGGCCGACAGCTCGTTCGACGTCGTCAGCAAGTACGACAAGCAGGAGGTCGCCAACGCCGTGAACAACGCGGCCAAGGAGATCGCCAACCGCTACGACTTCAAGAACGTGGGCGCCTCGGTCGAGCTCTCCGGCGAGAGCATCGTCATGAAGGCCAACTCCGAGGACCGGGTCAAGGCGGTCCTGGACGTCCTGCAGACTTGGCTGGTCAAGCGCAAGGTCTCGCTCAAGCACCTCGACGGCGCCGACAAGCCGCCGCGCCTGTCTGGCAAGGAGTACCGCCTGGACGTCGCCCTCAAGGAGGGCATCAGCCAGGAGGTCGCCAAGAAGATCGCCAAGCTCATCCGCGACGAGGGCCCCAAGACGGTCAGGGCGCAGATCCAGGGCGACGAGCTGCGGGTGTCGAGCAAGTCCAAGGACGACCTGCAGTCGGTCATGACGATGCTGCGCGCGGCCGAGGACCTCGACGTCGCGCTCCAGTTCACCAACTACCGCTGACCGCGGCCGACCCACACCAACCCGCACCTCCGCCCACACCACCCGGCCAATCCTCCAGCCGCCGATCATGACTCGTCGCGACCGGATCGGCTTCGCGGTCGTTCTCACCGCGGTCAGCGGCCTGCTCATCGAGAACGGCACGTCCTCTTCGCCGTGGTTGTTCTTCGACGCGTGGGGGCTGCTGTTCGTCCTGCCGCTCTACGGCCTGCACGTCCTGCTGCTCGCCCGCGCCGTCCTGGCGACCCCGCGTCCGACCCTCCGGCTGCTCTACGTCGCCGGCGCGTTGCTCGGGCTCTACGAGGCCTACATCACCAAGGTCCTCTGGTCGCCCACCTGGGGGCCGACCGACGGCCCGGTCGTCGGCGGGTTGCACGTCTTCCAGACCGCGGTGCTCGTGCTCTTCGCCCACCCGGTGCTCGCCTTCATCGCGCCCCTGGTCATCGCCGAAGCTCACCTCGTCGGCCGGTCCGGGGTCATCGCCGGTATGCCGCCCCGCCTGGCCGCGGCGCTCGGCTCGCCGCGCGGACGCGGGCGGGTGGCAGCCGCCCTCACCCTCTCCCTGGCCGCGCACCATGCCGCCGTGCCGGGTGGGCCGGTCGTCGTCGGCGCGAGCGCTCTGGCTAACACCCTCGTCGTGGCGGTCCTGCTGTGGTGGTGGCATCGCCGGTATGCCGCACGCCCTCTCCCCACCCTGCGCGAGGCTCTGCCCGGACCGCGCGCCACCGTCATCCTCGCTGGGCTCCTCGGGCTTCACTACGTCGTCGCCGGGGTGTTGGTCCGCCCGGAGGGGGTGCCACAAACGGCCGGCCCTCATGTCGTGATGACGGGGATCTACGTCGTCCTCATCGCGATCCTCGTCCGGTTGATCCGCCGCGACCGTCGGGCCCTGCCGGAGCACCTGCGCGCGTCGCCGATGCTCGATCATGTGCAGGCCGGCCTGGCCGATCCCACCCTGCAGGGGACCCTTGTGAGGCCGGCACACCTGGATCCAGCGCTGCGGGTCTTCCTCGTCGGCTACCCCCTGGCCTCCGCCGCCCTCACCGTGGTTCCGCCCATCGCCCAGCTGCTCGTCGTCGTCACCTGGCTCGTCGCGATCCCTTACGGCGCATGGCAACTGGGGCGGGCGGCATACCTCAGCATCGTCCCGCCCCGCGGCGCCCGCTGACCCTGCGCCGAGAGGGGGGAAATGGTGGCCTCCGAACCAGTCGAACCGGCAGATTGCCACCTTTGGAGCAGTCCGCGAGCGCTCGGCCCTCCGGTCATTCGCTCAGTAGCCGCTTGGCGCGCAGCTCGCCGACCCGAACTGCGCCAACCCCGGCGAGGATGAGCACGCCACCGGCCAGCTGCACGGGCGTGGGCAGCTCCCCCAGCAGCAACCAGGCGAGCAGCACCGCGAAGAGCACCTCGGTGAGCCCGACGAACGACGCGACCGTCGAGCCGAGCCGCCGTGCGCCGATCGCGCCCAGCAGGTATGCCGTCGCGGCAGCGATGACGGCCAGCTCACCGATGGCGAGCCACCAGGGCATCGTCACGCCACCGAGCGCAATCGGTGCTGTCGCGGTCGCCGTCGGCAGCGCGCCGAGCGCAGCCAACCCGAGCAACGCCACCGCACCCGCAAGCATCCCGAACGAGGCCAACGCCACTGGCGGCAGGCCGGTCTGGCCGTGCGCTGACACGACGAAGTAGACCGCCAGCCCAACCGCCGCCAACAACCCCCACACGACACCGACCGGGTCCAGCCGCACCGATCCGGTGAGGTCCAGCACGAGCACCAACCCGGCCAGCGACAACCCCACGCCGACCAAGGTCGCCCGAGTCGGCGGGCGACGACTGCGGGCCCAGACCCACAAGACGACCAGGACGACCCCGAGATACTCCAAGAGCAACGCGACCCCGATCGGCATCCGTTGCACCGCATTGAAATACGCGACCTGACACCCGGCGACCGCCACCAGCCCGAAGGCGAGGATCAGCCACACGCTACGGCGCACGACCCCGGGAAGTGCGCGCACGGCATACAGGGCAGGGCCGAGGAGCACGAGGCCGGCCAGGCCCACGCGGGCAGTGACGACCGAGCCCGGAGACCAGCCGGTGGCGAGCAGCGCCTTCGCGAACGGCCCCGAGCTGGCGAACGTCGCCGCCGACAGGACCGCCGCGATCAGACCCGCATCGACCCGTATGCCGCGTGCCCACCCCCCAGCAGCCGCCGTCTCGCTGGTGGCCACGCCCGTCTCCTGTCGCTCGCCGCGCTCGCCGCGCTCGCCGCGCGCGGGGCGCCGATCGTCGACGCGCCTCTGGACAGGCTAGGCCCTGGCCGCTGTCGCTCCTGCCGACCGTGAAAGGTCGACGACGTTTCGCGAACTCGACCTCATCTCATCGAGCCCACGAAAGGTCGACGATGTTTCGGTCGCGTCTGCGCCGCCGACTCGAATCAGGCCGGGCCGACCCCCGTCCGCGCGGCGCGCTCAGGGAACAGCGTCGCGAGCCCGAACCCCGACCGCCCCGACCCGGTCGTCCGCGCGAACAAGACCTGGTGCAGCTGGATCCGGTTGCGCTCGAACGACAGCCGCGACCCGGCGAGATAGAGCCCCCACACCCGCGCGGTGCCTCGGCCCGCTTCGCTGACACACTCGTCCCAGTTCTTGGACAGGTTGGCGCACCAGTCGCGGCAGGTCATCCCGTAGTGCTCGCGGATGTTCTCGTGATGGCGGACCTCGAGCCCGGCGTTCTCGGCGGCGGTGACAATGTCGCCCGACCCGGTCAGCCCGCCGTCGGGGAACACATACCGGTTGATGAACCCCCGCTCCGGCAGGCTCGCGTGCCCATTGTCGGGGCGGGTGATGCAGTGGTTGAGCAACCGACCACCGTCGACGAGCTTGCCGCGCAGGAAGCCGAAGTACGCCGGGTAGTTACGCGGCCCGATGTGCTCGGTCAGCCCGATCGAGCTCACCGCGTCGAACCCTTCCTCGGACACGTCGCGGTAGTCCTGGTGGCGCACCTGCGCGCGATCGGCGAGACCTTCGCGCTGCAGCCGCGCGGCGGCATACGCCGCCTGCTGCGTGGAGAGCGTGACCCCGAGCGCGCTCACCCCGTAGTGCCGCACCGCGTGGGCGACCATCCCGCCCCAGCCGCACCCGACGTCCAGCAGCCGCATCCCCGGCTCCAGCCCGAGCTTGCGGCAGACCAGGTCGAACTTCGCCTCCTGCGCGGCTTCCAGGGTCGCCTCCGCGCTCGGGTATGCCGCGCACGTGTAGGCCATCGACGGCCCGAGCACCAGCTCGTAGAACCGGTTCGAGACGTCGTAGTGGTGGGCGATCGCCTCGGCATCGCGGCGCCGCCCGTGCGCGAGGCCCGACGCGAGTCGCCGCATCCGAGAAGGGGTTTCCTCGCGCGGCAACTCCGGGAGCCGCCACCGTTGCGCCGCAACGAACCGCGCCAGCTCAGGTATGCCGCGCCACTCCAGCGCCCGCGGCACCAGCCCGTCCTCGAGCGCCACGAGCAGGTCGTAAGGGTCGCCCTCGTCGATGCCCTCAAAGACCAGCTCGTCCTGCAGGTAGGCGCGGGCCAGCCCCAGCGAGCCGGGTGCGGTGAAGAGATAGCTCAGGCCGCGCTCGCTGGCGATCCGCACTGGCCACCCGTCGGCAGGGCCGGTGCTCGACCCGTCGAAGGCGCTCACGCGTAGCGCCGTGTTGTCGAAGAGGCGCTCCACCGCCTGGGCCACCGTCATGGTCATCGTCGTCGTACCGCCTTGTCGTAAAGCCCCGGGAACCGGCCGCCCGCGTCGTAGGTCGCCTTCACCTGGTCGTATGTCGTTCCGCCATAACGAGATTCGAACTCCTCGCGGGTGTAGTAGGCGTCGGAATAGAGCGACTTGTGCCCGCCGAGCTCCGACACGACCCGCTCGATCTCCCGGTTGACATCGCCGTCGGCCCGGCCGGGGCGGATCGGCACGCTCGACCAGAACCCGACGTTGACGTAGGTCTCCCCGCGCCGCATCGGATAGAGCGGCCACGGCGCCTCGCTCGCACCCGCGGCGCCGAGGCCAGGCTCCCGAAGAGCGACGGGACACAACCAGATCGGCTCAATCGGCACCTCACGCAGGAACCAGTCCAGGAACTCCGCGGTCCGTTCCACCGGGATCTCGACGTCCTGGACCACTCGCTCGCGCTCGGGTCGCCTCCGCCACCGATCGACTCGCGCGGCGATGTGGTGTCGGTTCTCCAGGCCAACCAGCCGTTGATAGACGTCCGAGCGCTTGAACCGCCGCGGCCACAGCCTCCGCACGATCGGTCGTTGCACCCCGAACGCCCGCGAGCACCAGAACCAGTCGGTGTCCCACCGCCACAGGTAGTCGCGCACCGTGAGGACGTCGGTCGCCCGCTGCTGGATCGACCGGTAGTAGATCCGTTGCCCCGCATAGTCGCTGGGTGCCTCGGCCGCGTCCAGCGCCTGCCCCCAACGCCCCAGCGTCAGGTATGCCGTGTGCCTGCCGAACACGACCCCGTCGAGGAAGTCGACCGGCTCGCCGTCCCACTCCCGGGCCGCCACCACATGGGCCACGGCGTCCGCGAGCTTGCCTAGGTGGTCGAACGGCACGTGGCGCAGTCGCACGAACGGCGCCACGGGTTCGACGTCGATGGTGAGGGAGACGGCATACCCCAGCGATCCGTAGGAGTTGGGGAAGGCGCGATACAGGTCGGCGTGCGGGCCGGTCGGGGCGGCGGTGACGATCTCGCCCGTGCCCACGAGGATGTCCATCGAGCGGACCGACTCGTGGGGCAGGCCGTTGCGGAAGCTGCTCGCCTCGATCCCCAACCCGGTGACCGCCCCGCCGACAGTGATCGTGCGCAGTTGGGGGACGACGAGCGGCATGACGCCGTGGCCCAGGGTGGCATCGACGACGGTCCCGTAGGTCGCCATCCCCTGCACCGTCGCGGTGCCACTAGCGGCGTCGACCTCGATCACGCCGGTCAGACCCGAGACGTCCAGGCCCGGCCCTAGCGCGGCGGCGCGAGGCCGGAAGAGGTTGGTCGTTCGCTTGGCCAGCCGGACCGGGACATCCGGGTCCAGGCCCGCGAAGCGTTCAGTCACCGCCTGCACTGCGGCCTCGTGCTGAGCCGGGGTTACCACCGCACTCTCACCTCCTCGCGTCGTTGCCGGCGGGGTGGCTCGTTCCGAGGCTAACCCCCGGTCGCGCGGTTCGGGGAGTTACGCGGTATGCCGCGCGCTCGTCTCAGTGGGCGCCGAACCAGCGACGCCGGGAGGCCAGGGCCTCGCGCACCGGCCACGACCATTCGACATACGCACGGCGCACCCCGGCGGTGAGGTCGTCCCGGTCCAACGCGGCGTCGACCAGCTCGATGGTCCGAGCTTCGACGACGAAGGGGAACCCGAAGCGCACCACCTTGGTCAGCGCGTCGTCACCGACCCAAGCCGTCATCCCCGGGATCGCGTCGAGGAACGGCCCCACGAACGGCCGCACCAACGCGCGAGTGGGTGAGCGCCACAACCCGCGGGCCAGTTCGGTCAGGGCATGGTTGGAATGCCCGGCGGTGGGCGAGGTGAGCTGCTCGAACGCCCACGTCTTGGCCTCCGCCGTCGGCACCGACGCGCGGGCCAGCAGGCCAGCCAGGTGTCCCGAGACGGTCGGGTCTGCGGCCTCGGCGGCGGCCAGCTCGCTCTCGGACAGCACCCCCAGCGCGGCGAGGTTGCCGACAACCATCCAGTGGAAGTCGGTGTCGTCCCCCAGCCAGGCCGGGCCGGCGGTCAGCCACGACCGCAGCAACCC
The DNA here is from genome assembly GCA_044220725.1 of Dermatophilaceae bacterium. Taxonomy (GTDB): domain Bacteria; phylum Actinomycetota; class Actinomycetes; order Actinomycetales; family Dermatophilaceae; genus Phosphoribacter. Next base: position 2,621 of record JBGAQN010000021.1, on the reverse strand, counting down.
CTCGTCGGTGCTCGCCCGTGCGATGACGCGGGCCGCGATCGTCGCCCGCGGCGACCCGGCCGGCTCCTTCTCGACCACAGTCCGGGCGGTCTCGGCCAGGTCGGCCCGCATCGCCGGACGCACCTCTTCGGGGATGAACCGGTTGAGCATGACCAGCGAGTCGTCGGCCACGTTGGCGAACAGCGCCGGGTGGGTCTCCGCCGGCCACGAGCGGGCCACCGCATCGAGGTAGACCCGCGGGTCCACGACACCCCGGGCCACGCCGTCGTCCAGCGCCTGCCAGCACACCGAACGCGCCAATGGATCGGCCAGCTCCCCCAACCGCCCGGGAAGAGCACCGAGCGTCGCCTCGTCGAAGTCGACCGACGCCCAGGTGAGGTCGCTGGAGTTCGGCAGAACGACTCGATCGGCGGCGCCGATCCGTAGCTCTGGCAACGCAGTCCGGTCCCCATCGACCCGGACGCGCGTGACCTGGGGAGGTGCGTCCGCGGCATACACCCCGATGTCGAGGACGTGCGGACGGGAGGCGGGGTATGCCGCGGGGCTCACCCGCGTGAGCACCGCACCTCCCGCGCCGACCCCGGCGGTTTCAACCCGCAGCGTGTCCCGGCCGGTGGTGAGCAACCAGGCACGCGCCCAGTCACCGAGGTCCTGTTCGGAGGCAGCCTCGATGGCCGCGAGGAACTCGGCGAAGGTGCCGTTGCCGAACGCCTTGTCCCGCAGGTATGCCGAAACCCCCGCGATGAACGCCTCGTCCCCGACATAGGCGATGAGTTGGCGGATCGCCGTGGCGCCCTTGGCGTAGGAGATGCCGTCGAAGTCTGACAGCGCGTCCTCGGCGGTCAGCCCCGGAGCACCGGCGACCGGGTGGGCGGACGGGGCGCGTTCGGCGGCATACCCCCAGGGTTTGCGCAGAATCCCGAAGTCGACCCACGCGTCCGCGAATTCTGTTGCGCCGGTGAGGACCCGGTGGGCGAGGTATTCGGCGAACGACTCGTTGAGCCACAGGTCATCCCACCAGCGCATGGTGACCAGGTCGCCGAACCACATGTGCGCCATCTCGTGGCAGACGGTCCGCGAGCGCCGCAACACCTCGTCGGGCGTCGCGGTGCCGCGATAGAGCAGGGCATCGCGCAGGGTGATGCAGCCCGGGTTCTCCATGGCGATCGCGTTGAAGTCGGGCACGAAGACCTGGTGGTAGTCACCGAACGGATAGCGGATCCCGAAGAGGGCGTGGTAGGCGTCGAAGGACTGCTTGGTCACCTCGAGGATCTGTGGTGCCCAGCGCTCCAGCTCGGCCTGCATCGACGCTCGGGCATGCAGCCCGAGCGGGATCCCGTCGTGCGAATCCCGCACGGAGACAAAAGGACCCCCACATACGGTGAACAGATACGTCGAGATCGGCTGGGTCTGGGCGAGGACCCACTCGCCGTCGGCGACCCGCGTTGCCGCGCCGTTGCCGATGATGACCCAGTGCGCCGGTGCATGCACGGTGAGGCTGATCGGCGCCTTGAGATCGGGCTGGTCGAAGCAGGCAAATACCGCCGGCGCGTAGTCGAGGAACGACTGCGCATAGACATAGGCCTGGCCGTCGGCCGGGTCGACCGCTCGGTGCAGGCCTGACCCGTCCCGTCGGTAGGCCATCGTCGCCTCGACCGTCAAACGGTGCTCGCCTGCGGACAGGGCGGGCAGGGCCAGTCGCCCGTCGTGCCACGCCTCCGCGTCGAGGGGTATGCAGTCCACCTCGGCGCCCGCCAGCTCCGTCGCCTTGAGGTCGATCCAGGTCTGCACGCCGTCGGCCAGCACCTGGAAGTCCACCACGGTGCGCGAGCCGAACCGGGCGTCGCCGGCGTCGAGATCCAGGCGCACGGCATACCCGATGACGGTCAGGGAGGCGGCGCGAAGGGTCGCTTCGGCGCGGGTGTGCGACGGCATGGCCGCGAGTCTGCCACGCACGATCCGGGCCTGCCCGGGCCATCGATCGGACGTGACAGACCCGTGACAGGCCCGCGCCAGGGCCTGCCCGCACCCTCAGGGCACTACAGCACTCACAAGGAGCTCTCCCGTGCCCTGGTTTGCCCCGGCCTATCCGGCCTTCTCCCCGACCGCCCATCCCTATCTGACGATTCGCCCGTTGGCGCCGCAGGAAGCCGGTCCGCTGCACGCGGTCTTCCAGGACCTCAGCGCCCGCTCGCGCCAGCTGCGCTATCACACGCCGTTGACCGTCCTGCGCCCTGCGATGGTCCGCCACCTCACCGATGTCAACCCCAGCCGGCACGTGGCTCTGGTGGCCACCCTCGGCAGGCGGCCCGTCGGGATTGGTCGTTGGCTGCGCGACCCGCTCCGTCCCGCTCAGGCTGAGCTGGCGGTCGAGATCATCGACCGCTGGCATGGCGCGGGCATCGGGACGGCGGTTGCCGCCGAGGCGGCCCGCTGGGCCCTCCGGGCGGGCGTCGAGACCTTCGTCGCGAACATCGACCCGGCCAACTCCGCCGCCAAGGCGTGGGCTCGCACCCTCGGTGCGACCCCCTCTCCGGACGACCCCGACCAGGTCCAGCTCGCGGTCTCGGCCATCGCCCATGGCCTCCCCCGTCATCACCCGGCCGCCTGACCGGCCCCCC
>JBGAQN010000020.1:0-31310 GCA_044220725.1 Dermatophilaceae bacterium | reverse complement strand
GGCACCTGCTGGTGGTGCTCAGCCATGAGATCCCGTCGTCATCCCCGAGCCGGTCATCCCGGGCATCGAGTTGGAGCCCGTCGTGGCACCGGGGACATACGTCTCCTTGGCGCCGGTGAACGTGCGCACCTCGGCCGTCACCGGCAAGGTGGACCCGTCCTGGAAGGCAAGGGTGAAGGTCACCGTCGTCCCCGACTTGACCGGGGCACCGATGCCCATGAACATCACGTGATCGCTCCCAGGCTTGAACTCGTGTGAGCCGCCCGCGGCGATGGTGAAGCCGCCCTTCTTCTCCTGCATCTGCATCGAGCCGGTGCTGGCCATGACCGTCTCGTGCAACTCCATCTTCATGCTCACGGGGCTGCTGGCCGAGACGAGGTGCACGGGCGCCGAGCCGGTGTTCTTGAGGACGAAGAAGGCCCCGGTCATCCCGGTGTCGACGGCCTTGACCCATGGGTCGGTGATGGTGACCGACGCCGCCTGACCACTGCCCTTGGGCGCGCTGGCCGCGCTGGCCGCCGGAGTCGTGGTCGACGTCGTCGTCGTGGAACCGCCGCAGGCCCCGAGGCCGAGCGTCAGGGTGAGGGCAGCGAGGGCAGTCACTGCCCGAATTGTCTTAGTGCGCAACGGAATTGATCCTTGTCTGTCGATAGTGGAAGGTCTGGCCCGCGCGTGGGATCCCGTCCCAGCGCGGGGAAGCGTGAGCAGAGCGAGCTGCCCGACCACAGACCGGATCAACGCCTGGACGACGTGGTTACGGACGACCTCGTCGAGGCGGGGTCGATGCCAGGCACCGACGATTCCGGACTAGCCCGGGCAGCCGTCCACCCACGGAGGGCCGCGCGGGCCGGTGAAGCGCAACGGTGCCGCGGACGGCATACCTGCCGCCGCGTCGGCAACCCGGAGAGCCGGGGCACGCACGAGCGGGACCGGGGCCACGACCAGGGAAGGCCGCAACGTCTCCCAGAGCAGCCACAACACTCGCTCGCCGTGGCTGAGAGCCAGCCCAGTGAGCAGCGTCGCCACGGCATGGGCGACGAGCATCGTGGTTCCGCCGTGGTCAGTCCCCGTCGCGCCGACGAGGGTGACCCCGCCCGCGGTCTCGGTGAGCGGCATACCCACCCCCGCCGCAGCGTGAGCGTGCCCGGCGGGTCCTCCCGTCGTGAGAGCGCCGGTCGCAGTGGCCCCGAAGAACCCGTGCAAGACCGCCTCGACGGGCGCCAGCCACGCGAGCAGCGCCAAGGTCCCGAGCCGGCGGCGGGTGAGCAGCGCCGACCCCAGCGCAAGCGGGCCCAGAGCGACGACGAGCACCGGGAGCCCGGGCAGCTGGCCCCCGCCAGCGACGTGGGCGGCAGCGGCCAGGGCCAACGTCACCGCAGCGAGGATGCCCGCGCGCAGGGCGCGCACACCACCGCCTGCCGGGTCCGCCGTCATGGCAGCCAGGGTAAGGGCCTAGGGTGACACGCATGGACCCGGCCCCCGGTGACCCCCACCACCTCGCCCCATCGGCCGACCCGGATCACCCCACAACGGGCTCGCCGCAGCGGTTCTCGTGGGATTTCCAGGTCCGGTTCATGGACCTCAACGCCAGCGGCCATCTGGATAACCTCCAGATCCTGCGGGCAGTGGACGAAGCCCGCCATCGGTTGCTCGGGGTCCGCGAGCCGGGTGGACCTCAGGTCATCGACGGGATTCTCGCGTTCGCTCCTCCCGCCGTGACGATGCTCCTGGCCGCGCACCGGGTCGAGTATCGCCGTGAGCTCTGGTATGCCGCCGAGCCGCTCGCGCTCACCCTGTGGGTGTGTCGACTGGGCTCCTCCTCGTTCGACGTGGCGACCGAGGTCCGCCAACGACCCGACGGGCCCGTGGCCGCCGTCGCCGTGACGACTGTCGTCCTGGTCGATGCCGACGTCGGTCGGCCCTGGCCCATGTCCGAGCTGGTCGGTGCCGCGCTCGCGGCATACCTCGACGCGCCTCCCGGACTGCGCTGAGGCACTTCCGTCCCCGGACGGTAGGGTCTGCCCGTGGTTGACATCGCCTATCCGATCGCCCAACGGGTGCTGCCCAACGGGCTGCGGGTCATCGTGTCACCTGACACGACAGTGCCCTCGGTCACGATCAACCTCTGGGTCAAGGTCGGCTCACGCGACGAGGTGCCTGGCCGGACCGGGTTCGCCCACCTCTTCGAGCACTTGATGTTCCAGGGATCGGCAAACGTCGAGTCCGGTGAGCACTTCTCCGCACTCATGGCCGTGGGCGGCCGGCTCAACGCGACGACCTGGTTCGATCGGACGAACTACTTCGAGACCGTCCCCAAGGGGGCGCTGGAGCTGGCCTTGTGGTTAGAGGCAGACCGGCATGGGCGACTGCTCGAGGCGCTCACCCAGGAGAATCTGGACAACCAGCGCGACGTGGTCAAGGAAGAGAAGCGTCAGCGTTACGACAACGCCCCCTACGGCCACGCCCTGCGCGACGTCTACGCGACCCTGTTTCCGGAGGGTCACCCCTATCACCACCCGACCATCGGCTCGATGGAGGATCTGGAAGCGGCCACGCTCGATGACGTGCACGCCTTCTATGCCACCCACTATGGGCCCAACAACACGGTCCTCACCCTGGTGGGCGACGTGACCCCTCAAGACGGGTTCGCTGCAGCCGAGCGGTATTTCGGTCCGCTCCCGGCCAGCGCGGTCGTCCGCCACGAGGGGGGTATGCCGCCGCTGGCGCCGCTGGCCGGCCCGGTGCGGCTGGAGCGAGTCGAGCCAGTGCCAAATGACCGGCTCTACCTCGCCTTCCGGTTGCCCGCAGACGCGACTGCGGCCTTCCACGCGGTCGGCCTGGCGCTGGACGCCATCGGTGGCCTGTCCTCCTCCCGGCTCGTCGAGCATCTGGTCCGCCAGGAGCGGCTGGCCACCGGGCTGACCGCCCACCCCATGGGTTTGGCCGGGGGTGTCTCGCTGGGGCTCATTTCGGCCGACATCGCGACCGGCGTTGATCCGGGCGACGTCGAGCGGTCTATCTGCCAAGAGCTGGAGCGATTCGCCACCACCGGGCCAACCGAGCTGGAAATGGAATCCGCAGTGGCCGAGACCGAACGAGCCTGGCTCTCCTCGCTGGCCAGCCTTGATGAGCGGGCCGACGCCATCAGCCACTATGCCGCGCTGCATGGGGATGCGGGCTACATCAATACCTTCCTGGCGCAGGTGCGTGCGGTGACCCCTGAGGCGGTGCGTCAGGCGGCGGCGGACTACCTGCAACCCTCGTCTCGGGCGGTGGTCGCCTATCTGGCGGCACCAGTCGAGACCGAGGACGCCCGGGAGGGATCGGCATGACCGGAGTTCCGCCGCGGGACAGAGTCGCCGCTCCGGCTGCGCTGCCGCGCCCGGAAGTGCGCGCGCCGCAGCCCTACGCCCTGCCGATCCCGACCACCTTCCGGTTGTCCAATGGGGCCCACGGGTTGGTTTACCACCTGCCTGGCCAATACGTCATCTCGGTGCGGCTGGTCATGCCGATGCCGGTCCGAGTGGAACCGCGGGCCCGTGAGGGGGTCGCGACGATCATGGCGCGGACCCTCGACGAGGGCACCGCTTTGCATAGCTCCGTAGAGTTCGCCCGGCTGTTGGAACGGCGCGGGGTGGCGATCGGCTGTGCGGTCGGCGACTCGGGCCTCTCGGTCGAGCTCGACGTTGCCAAACACCACCTTGGCTACGCCCTGGACCTGCTGCGTCAATGCCTGGCCGAACCAGCCTTCCCCGAGCCGGAGGTCGCCCGGCAGGTGGCAACGCGGCTGGCCGAGATCGAACAGGAACGCTCGGTCGCAGCACACCGAGCTGCGGCCGAGTTCGCCACGACGTTCTTCGACCTGCAGACCCGGGCCGCCCGGCCGATGGGCGGAACGGCCGACACCGTTGCGGCTGTGACCAGGGACGCCGTCGTGGCTTTCCACGCCGAGCATGTCGCGCCGGCCGACGCCACCATCGTCGTGGCTGGCGATGTCGATGGCGTCGACGTCGTCGCCCAGCTGGAGGCGACTCTCGGTGCCTGGCAGACCCCGGCGGGTTATCGCAGCCCGGGTCCATGGGCTGCAGCAGAGCTGGCCGCCGACCGGCAGCGCATCGTCGTGGTCGATCGGCCAGGTTCGGTCCAGACCGAGATCATGGTCGGGAGCCCAGGGCCAGACCGTCACCACGCCTCGGGTTGGGCCCCGTTCCCGCTGCTCGGTTTCCTCATCGGCGGATCGCCGACGGCCCGGGTCGACGCGGTGCTGCGCGAGGACAAGGGCTACACCTATGGGATGCGCTCAACGTTCCGACCGCGCCGCCGCGGAGGGATCTTCCTCACCTCTGGCAGCGTGCGCTCTGAGGTGACTGCTGATGCCTTGCGCCTGTTGATCGAGGTTCTCAACGGGGGCCGAGAAGGGTTCACCGAGGAAGAGGTGCGGGCCGCCAGCCACTTCCTGGTCCTCACCGCACCTAGCCGGTATGCCACCGCCGACACCGTCGCCGACGAGGCCGCGAGCCTGGCCTTTGACGGCCTGGACACCGGCTTCACCAGCGCCATCCTGGCCGAACTCGCCGCGATGGCTCCGCAACGGGCGGGAGCGGCATACCGGGAGTTCGTCGACGGTCGATGGACGGTCGTCCTCGTGGGCGATGCGGCGAGCATCGTGCCGGATGTGCAGGAACTCGGGTTTGGCGACGTCACGGTCGTCCCGAACTAGGGTCGGCGACAGATGAGCGCAGGACTGGTCGTGACCAGCCCTATCGGGGCGCTGCGGCTGGAGACCCAGGACGGGCTGACCGTGAGCGCCATCGGCTTCGACGGTCGGCCCGCTCCCGATGACGCTCTCATCGATCCGCCCGCGATTCTGGCGGAGGCGGCCGGACAGCTGGGGGCCTATTTCGCCGGTGAGTTGAGAACATTCGCCCTGCCGTTGAGCCCGCGCGGCACCGAGTTCCAGCGCCGGGTGTGGCAGGAGGTGGTGGAGATTCCCTACGGGCGCACCATCACCTACGGCCACCTGGCTCGTCGCCTCGGACTGCCGCTGTCCGCAGCTCGGGCGGTCGGCTCGGCCAACGGGGCCAACCCCATCCCGATCGTCGTTCCCTGCCACCGGGTCATCGGTGCGGACGGCACGCTCACTGGGTATGCCGGTGGGCTGGATCGCAAGCAAGCCTTGCTGCATCTTGAGGGCGTGGCCACCGAGCGCGACCAGCTCGAGTTGTTCTGACGCCAGGCGTCCTGCACCACGTCGCTACGGGGTTTGCTCAGTCACCGATGAGGTTCAAGACGTCCTCATGAAGCAGCCCGTTGGTCGCGACCGCGTTGCCGCTCCAGCACCCGGGGCGCCCATCCAGGCCGGTGAAGCGCCCGCCGGCTTCGGTGACGATCGGCACGAGGGCGGCCATGTCATAGGTGGCCAAGGACGGTTCGGCCGCGATGTCGACGCAGCCCTCGGCGAGCAGCATGTAGGACCAGAAGTCGCCGTAGGCCCGGGTCCTCCAACACGAATCCATGAGGTCGAGGAAGTCCTCCCGACGATCGATGTCTGCCCAGCCTGCGAGCGAGGCATAGGACAGCGACGCATCGGCCAAGGTGGACACCCCCGAGACCCGCAGGCGCTTGGCGGACGACAGGCTGCGACCGGCATACGCGCCGACACCCTTGGCGGCCCACCACCGGCGGGCGAGGGCGGGCGCCGCCACCATGCCGACGACGGGCTCGTTGCCGTCGACTAGGGCGATGAGGGTTGCCCACACGGGGACCCCGCGAACGTAGTTCTTCGTCCCGTCGATGGGGTCGAGGATCCAACGGCGCGGACCGTGTCCGGTCGTGCCGAACTCCTCGCCCTCGACGGCATCCCGAGGCCGGGTCCGGGCCAATTGAGCTCGGACGAGTTCCTCGGCGGCGCGGTCGGCGTCGCTGACCGGTGTGAGGTCGGGCTTGGTCTCGACCCGCAGGTCCTCGGCCCGGAAGCGGGCCATCGTCACCCGCTCGACAGCGTCGGCGAGCACATGGGCCAGGCGCAGGTCGTCGTCGTAGCTCACCCTCACAGGCTAGAGGTATGCCGCCCGCTCACCCGGGCTCCATGGCTTCGGCACGCGGGCGCGGATCGCGACGCCTAACTGTCGGCCTGTTCATCGACCTCATCGCGATGGTCCTGGGCGACATCGCGCACCGTCGGCGCCCGATCCTTGGTGCGCAACCGGACATAGAGCCAGTGGCCGAGAATGACGGCCAGTGCCCAGGCTGCGCCGACAGCTGCCCCGGCGATGACGTCAGTGAGCCAGTGATGCCCGAGATAGACCCGGGATAGGCCCATGAGCACCGCGAACACGCCCAGGCCCGCCGAGCTGATCGCCCGGCCGCTGCGGCCGCGGACATAGAGCAGGACGAGGTAGATGAGGATCGCGGTGATGAGGACCGTATTGAGGGTGTGACCGCTGGGGAAGGACGGCGAGGTCTCCAGCGGGGGGACCGCTTGGGCAGCCGGCGGTCGGGCCCGGGCGGTGAGGTCCTTGCCCACGGTCGTCATGGTCAGCGACCCGGCAGTGGCCCACAGCATGACGACGACGGGCGTCCAGGTGCGCCACCACCGCGCCAGCACCAGCACCGCAATCGTCGCGAGGATCGTCATGCCGATCTTGCCGCCCAGGTTGGTGAACCAGGTTGCCGCCGTGTCGAGCCAGGGCACTCGGTGGGCGACCATCCAGGCCTGCACTGGTTCGTCGAAGGAGGCCAGCCCCCGGCCAGTTTGGACGGACTCATAGGTCTGGCCGGTCGCCAGGACCCCTGCTCCCAGGCCGACGAAGGCGAGCACGACGGGCAGGGTGCCGAGCACCCGGGCAGTGGGCTTGCTGACATGTCCCGGGCTGACTCGCCCCGGCGCGAGCTCTGCCGCCGTGGTCGCCGGGTCGGTCGGGTTGTTCATCGGCTCTCCCTCGGTGTTTGGCCGGCTCACGGGTCGAGGTCCGGTTCAGGGCCGGACTCGCCGGCCCGAGCCCGCAACAGCCGCCGTAGCGAATCCAATCGCGCCGGGCCCGCTGCTCCGGCGCCGCCGCCGCCGACGAATTCGTCCAGACCGCAATCGGGTTCATCGTGAGAGCAGCCGCGCGGACACCGGTCCGTGGCAGGTTCCAGATCGGGAAAATGGGTGACGATCCGGGCGAGGTCGACATGCGCCAGTCCAAACGAGCGCACCCCGGGGGTGTCGATCACCCATCCGCGCCCGTCCGGCAGCCGCAGCGCGACGGCGGAGGTCGAGGTATGCCGCCCCCGGCCGGTGACCTCGTTGACCCGCCCGACGCTGCGATCGGCCCCTGGTACGAGCGCGTTGACCAGCGTGGACTTGCCGACGCCGGAGTGCCCGATGAAGACCGAGACCCGATCGGTGAGACAAGCCTGGACTTCGGCCAGCCCGATCAGCGAGCGATTTGGCGCTCGAGAGGTGACCGCGAAGGGGACGTTCAACGGCGCGTAGTCGGCCAAGAATCGGTCGGCACTGGCCAGATCGGCCTTGGTGAGCACGAGCAACGGCCGCAAACCGGCGTCGTATGCCGCGACAAGGCACCGGTCGATGAGCCGTGGTCGCGGTGGCGGGTTGGTGAGCGAGGCGACGACAACGAGTTGGTCGGCATTGGCCACGAGTACGCGTTCGACCGGGTCGACGTCGTCGGCGCTGCGACGCAGCACGGTGCGGCGTGGCTCGACTCGCACGATCCGGGCCAGCGCGTCGGGATTCCCGGACGTGTCACCGACCACGCCGACGTCATCACCGACGACGATCCCCTTGCGGCCGAGTTCCCGGGCCTTCATGGCGACGAGGGTGCGCTCGGGCGTCTTGCGGCCGCCCACACCGGCGGCCATGAGCACCCCATATCGCCCGCGATCCACCGTGACGACGGTGCCGATCAGTGCGTCGCCGTGGGTGGGACGGTCCTTGGTCCGCGGGCGTGACCCCCGCCCGGGCCGGACCCGGACGTCGGACTCGTCGAGGTGGTCCCAGCTCATCCGCCGACCTGGCTCGCGAGCGCGGCGACCCACCGGCCGGTGAAGTCAGGCAGGGTTTTGGCCGTGGTGCCGACGTTCTCGACAATCACACCCGGGACCCGCAGCCCGAGGATAGCCCCGGCTGTCGCCATCCGATGGTCGTGATAAGTGTGGAAAAGCTTGCCCTGCAGCGATGCTGGCTGGAAGTGCAGCCCATCGTCGGTCTGGACCACGTCGGCCCCCATGGCGCTGAGCTCCGCGTCCAGGGCGGCTAGCCGGTCGGTCTCATGGCCCCGGATGTGCCCAACCCCGCGGATCCAGGAAGGCGAGACGGCCAGCGCCGCCAGCGCTGCCACGGTCGGCGTCAGCTCACTCGCCTCGTGCAGGTCCACGTCGATCCCCTGGACCGAGCCGTCGCTCGTGACCCGGAGCCCGCCGTGGCTCCAGTCGACCTGGGCACCCATGGCGGCGAGAATCTCCCGCAGGAGATCTCCGGCCTGGGTCGTTCGCTGCGGCCAATCGGGGACGAGCACCGTGCCGCCCGCGACGAGCGCGGCGGCAAGGAACGGCCCGGCATTAGATAGGTCAGGTTCGATGACGACGTCAAGCCCGTTGATCGGACCGGGCTCGACCCGCCAGGTGTTGGTTTCGGTGTCGTCGACGACGACGCCCGCCTCGCGCAGGGTCGCGACGGTCATCTCGATGTGCGGCTGGCTCGGCACCGGCTTGCCGTCGTGGTGGACGGTCACCCCGCGCTCGTAACGAGCACCGGCCAGCAACAGCGCAGACACGAACTGCGAGCTCTGAGAGGCATCCAGGGTGATCGTGCCTCCTGGGACGCCCTGGGCGCCGCGGCCCTGCACCGTGAAGGGGAGTGCACCCGTCCCGCCGTCGTCGACGCCCACGCCCAGCGCACGGAGCGCGCCGAGGATCGGCCCCATGGGGCGGCGCCGGGCTCCCGCATCGCCGTCGAAGCGCACCGGTCCATCGGCCAACGCGGCCACGGGGGGCAGGAACCGCATGATCGTTCCGGCTAGGCCGCAGTCCACCTGCCCACCACCTCGCACCGGCCCCGGCTTCACCGACCAATCGCGGTCGCCGTCGCGGTCGTCGTTGCCGTCGAGGTCGACGGTGTCGATGATGTCGGCGCCGAGCTCTCGCAGCCCCTGCGCCATGAGCAGGCTGTCTCGCGACCGCAGCGGCGCTCGCAGTCGGGAGCCCGAGTCCGCCAGTGCGGCCAAGACGAGATAGCGGTTGGTGAGCGACTTGCTCCCTGGCAGTCGCACCACCGCGTCCAGCGGACCGGTTGCCACAGGTGCAGGCCAGTTGTCCGCACCGACCGTCCTCATGAGGCGCTCACGGGCAGGCAGCTCGCGGGGGTGGGTGACGCGTGGGCCAACGGGGCTTCCTCGGCAGGTCGACAGGGATAACGACCCCCCCACCGTAGTTGGTGCAGTGGAGCGCCGGAGGCGGGGCGACCTATTCCTCGGCCGCGCGGCATACGCTGTCGGCCATGTGCGGGAGGTATGCCGCGGCCAAGGACCAGGCCGACCTCGTCCTCGAGTTCGACGTCGAGGTCGTGGCGACGGGCGAGCCGACCCGCAGCGTGCTCGTCAACCCGCAGGAACCGCCAGCAGGGACCCCCGATTACAATCTGGCCCCGAGCAAGCAGGCGCCCGTGGTGCTCACCCGTCCGCCGCGCGGTCAGGGCACCAGCGAATCCACTCGGCAGCTGCGGCTGCTCACGTGGGGCCTGGTGCCAACGTGGGCCAAGGACGTGAAGATCGGGATGCGATTCATCAATGCCCGAGCCGAAACCGCACTGACCGCAGGGCCGTTCGCGCGCGCCGCCCTGTCCCGGCGCTGCTTGGTCCCGGCCGATGGTTGGTACGAATGGCAGGCTTCACCCACCGTCTTGGACGCCAAGGGCAAGCCACGAAAGCAACCGTTCTTCATCCACCGGACCGACGGCACTGCGCTGGCGTTCGCCGGGCTCTATGAGTTCTGGCGTGACCCGTCGGTGGGAGACAAGGACGACCCGCTGGCCTGGCTGACCTCCTTCACCATTGTCACGACCGCCGCCGAGCCGGGCCTGGACCGCATTCACGACCGGCAACCACTTGTCCTGGAGCCCGACGACTGGGACCGCTGGCTGGATCCGACCCTCACCGACGCCGACCCGGTCGCCGCGATGCTGGCCTTCGCACGGCCGGGGAGGTTCGCGGCATACCCCGTCTCGACGGCGGTCAACGGATCGGCGGGCCGCGGACGGCAGCTGCTCGACCCGGTGCCGGTCGAGGCGCTGCGGGGAGTGATCGACCCGACGACGGGAGAGGTGATCGGCGAATGACCCCCGCGGCAACGCCCGACCCTGTGATCCTGGACCTGCCGACACCGGTCGGCGCGGCCAGGGTGCACTTGCACCGCCCCCGTGGGTCGCGTGGCGTTCTGCTGCTGGGTCACGGAGCCGGACCGAGCATCACCACCGTCGACCTCACCGCGGCCACGGAGTCCGCCGTCGCCGCGGGGTGGACCGTTGCCCTCGTCGAGCAGCCCTGGCTCGTCGCCGGAGGCAGGGTCGCCGCTCGACCCGCGATCCTGGACATCGCCTGGGTGGCCGTGGCGGGCGCTCTGCGCGCCCGGGGTGGCGCGTTGGCTGCCTCGCGTGGGCCGTGGGTCGCGTCCGGCCGCAGCGCGGGAGCGCGGGTCGCCTGCCGGACCGCAGTCGAGATCAGGGCCGCCGCTGTCCTGTGTCTGAGCTTCCCGCTGCACCCGCCGGGGAAGCCCGAGAACAGCCGCGCGGACGAACTTCTCGGGGCGCTGTCCGCTGGACTGCCGGTCGCGGTCGTCCAGGGTGAGCGCGATCCGTTCGGCACGCCCGCCCAGGTCCTCGCCGCCACGGCGGTGCCGGCGTCCGCCCTGTATGCCGTCCCCGGCACCCACACCATCCCGCGTGGCTCTGCGGGAGCGGTCGGTGCGGCGGTCATTGCCGTGCTGCACGGCATACTCGAGTGACATCGGTGCCCGGGGGAGGCGGTGACGATGGCGGGGCGCGGGAATGAAGCGACCATGGGCAGACGTTGCACGGCACGATCCGAACCCAGCCCTGGCCCGCGAGGAGCGTCGACTTGTTCGTCATGCCGGTTGCGACAAGGGGTTCGATGGCGGGCGGCAGCGACCGGGGACCGTTACTGTGGGGCGCGATGACCACCGACAGCGTGTCCGAACCCGAGTCCGGCGCCGGCTCCCACCTGGACGGCCCCGCTCACGCGGCGCCCACAGGGGACGCCACGGAGGGTCCGCAGCCTGTGCCGTCTGTGCCGTCAGTGCCGTCCGTGGAGTCCGTGCAGTCCGCGGAGTCAGGGCCCGTCGATCTGGCGAGCGAGACCCCCCGGGAGCGTCGCGAGCGCTTCGAGCGTGAGGCGTTGCCGTTGCTCGACCAGCTCTACTCTGCGGCCTTGCGCACGGCACGCAACGCTGCCGACGCCGAGGATCTGGTCCAGGAGACCTACGCCAAGGCGTGGGCCGCCTTCCATCAATACCAGCCGGGCACCAATCTGAAGGCGTGGATGTATCGCATCCTCACCAACACCTACATCAACACCTATCGGAAACGTCAGCGTGAGCCCCTGCAGTCCGATGCGGCCGATATCGAGGACTACCAGCTCCACCGAGCCGACACACACTCGTCCTCGGGGGGTCGGTCGGCAGAAGACGTTGCGCTGGATCATCTGCCCGACAGCGACGTCAAGCGCGCCCTGCTCTCGATCCCCGAGGAGTTCCGGCTGGCGGTCTATTTTGCGGACGTCGAGGGCTACTCCTACAAGGAGATTGCCGACATCATGGGCACCCCGATCGGGACGGTGATGTCGCGCCTGCACCGCGGGCGGCGGCAACTGCGCGACCTGTTGACCGAGTATGCCGCCGAGCGCGGTTTCGTCCGGACGGAGGGGCGATGACCCACACCGACCCCGGTCACCACCACCCGCATTCCGGCCCATCTGCGCTGGATTGCTCGGAGGCGTTGTTGCGGGCGTTCGAGTTCCTCGACGGCGAGATGGAGGCGGGAGACTTCGCCAAGATCCGGGCCCACCTGGACGAGTGCGCCGAGTGCCTGCGTCAATACGACCTGGACCACATGGTCAAACTCATGGTGAAGCGATCCTGCGCTCCCGAGCCTGCCCCCCTGACGCTGCGCGCGACCATCGTCAGCCGCCTCACCGTCGTGCGGATCGAGCAAACCGACTAGGTCGCGCGCGGACGCTCAGGCGTTCGGCTTACGCCCGTGGTTGGCGGCGTTGCTCTTGCGCGAGTGCCGCTTGCGGGACCGCTTACTCATGAGGACTCCCAGGCTCGGGGTGGACGTCGGACGTGCCCGCGCATAGTACCGGTTCGCAAGAAATCCAGGGTGCTTTCGACTGGAAAGTTCGGACCTTCTGTCGCACACTGGTCACGGCGAGTTACCTCAACACTCGCCTCCAGCCGCATCGGCTGGCTCTCCCGAACTTGAGGATGCAGATGAAGCCCTGGCACCGCATCTTTGTCGCGATGTTGACCCATGAGGTCACCCCACTGTGGGGTTCGCGCCCCACGGGCAATCTGGGCATAGGCACCTAGAGCCATGCCGGGGTCGCACCGTGATCGTTGGTCGATTCTGCGTCACCTTCCCAACACCATCCACATCAAAGGAACTGACATGAAGACTGTCGCCACGCTGTTCGAGGCCATGTTGACCAAGCAGACGACCCCGGTGTGGACCGGGCGTCCCGCGCCTCGGGTTGATGGCCCGACGGCGTTCTTTACCTGGGACCCGCCGAAGAAGCGTTGAGTGTCCTCGTCTGCTCGTCTGCTCGTCTGCTCGTCTGCTCGTCTGCTCGTCTGCTCGTCTGCTCGTCTGCTCGTCTGTGATTCCTGTTTCCCCCAAGTCTGTCTGTCGAAGGAGTTTGTGAAATGAAGGCGATGTCGAAGGTGTTCGAGGCCATGTTGACCAAGCAGACGACCCCGGTGTGGACCGGGCGTCCCGCGCCTCGGGTTGATGGCCCGACGGCGTTCTTTACCTGGGACCCGCCGAAGAAGCGCTGAACCCCAAGGCGCCGGCCTCCTGCCCTGGGTCACTCTCGATAGCGTGAGCGCATGACTGCGTCTGGCGTCTCCGAGTCAGACCGTCGCGGGCGAGGGGTGAACCGAGTCATCCTGCTCACGGTCCTGTGCGCGATCGGGATGACTTGGGCGGGTTGGGCCTACGACGGTGCGCCCCATGATTACGTTGCGCTCGTCGTCCTGACGGTCCTCACCATTGGCACGCGGGTGTCGCGTGTCCGTGTCGTCGAGCGAGTCGCTGTCGCCTCGAGTGGCATCGTGTCTCTAGCATGCTGTGTGCTCGTCGGGCCCCTCGGCAGCGCGCTGATGATGGCGACGACTATTCTCTTCGAGCGCGGCACGACCACGTGGCGGGCAAGGCTGTTCAATGCCTCGATGGGTTCGATCGTCGGCGCTGTCGGGGGCTTGACCTTTCTGCTCGTGGGCGGTCCACGTGACTTGACTGGGGTGACCGGCCCAGGGCCCTTGATGTGGCAGGTCGGGCTTCCCTTTGTCCTGGCCAACCTTGTGTTCAGCTTGGTCAACTTCGCCGTGATCGCTCTCATTGTGCGTGTGGACTCGGGCGAGTCGTTCCGCTCGGTGTTCTCAGCGATGTTGACGACATCGGGGCTAGCCCAGATTGGTTATGGCGTCATTGGGCTGTTGTTCGTCTTCTTGTGGGTTCCGGCGAACGTGGGACCGTTCAGCGCGGTGCTCATCCTGCTGCCACTTTTTGTCGCGCAGTGGGCATTCGTCCAGTACGCAGAAGAGGAACGCAGCCACGAGCGCACCCTGTCCGCGTTGGTTACCGCGGGCGAGACCCGTGACCCCTACGCTCAAGGCCACAGCACCCGAGTGGCATCGTTGGCTGTGCAACTAGGCGAGGCATTGGGTGTCAGTCCCGGTCAGCAGGACGCGCTGAGGTATGCCGCGATCCTGCACGACACGGGCTGGCTCGGTGTCCGGGCGCGGGCGACCGAACACGGTGAGCTGCCTGACCAAGCGGCCCAGGATTCCATCCGTGGGCACGCAGAGGCTGGAGTGGCGCTCTTGTCCGAGATCAGTTTCCTCGCTGACTCATTCGGGGGAATTCGCCACCACCACGAGCGCTGGGACGGTCGAGGCTACCCGGACGGTTTGGCGGCCGAGGGTATCCCTCTGTTCGCAAGGATCATCGCCGTCGCCGATGCACTCGACTCGTTGACCCGCGCGACGTCAGCCCGGGAGGCGCTCTCGACAGAAGAGGCGCTAGAGGACCTGCGCGACCGGGCGGGAACGCACCTGGACCCGAGCGTGGTCCAGGCGCTGAGTCGAGTCCTGGAGGCCCATGCCTGGCGCCCGGCGGATCCTGACGTCGAGGTGTGGCCCCCACAGTGGCACCACGACGACCCCACCCTGTCGGACCTGCTGGCCAACGTCACTGCCCCGCGAGCCCCCGCGGCGAGCAGCCAGAGGGGGGGCGCGGCCTGATGCCGGCGGCCATCGCAGCGCTGGCCAGCACGAGCCAGCGTTCATGGGGTACTGCCGGACGGATGATCGTCGGGGGGGCCCTGGCCGTCGCCTTGGCGGCTGCGGGATTGACCGTCCTGGCACCGCACCCATTTCTTGAGTCATGGATCGTGGTGTTGGCCTTCGCCGTGCTGATCGGCGTCGGCGAATACTCCCGGTTCCGGATCGACGGTCGGCAGCTCGCCCCACTGACCCTGGCCGCTGGGCTCGCGTTCGCGTTGACATCGACCTCTTGGGATGTCGACCTCAGCGGCTTGACGCCCAGTCCCGTCATCATGGTGACCGCGGGCGCGATGGGTTGCGGGGCAGTGCTGCACGTCGTACGAGGGCGAACCATCCAGCTCGACGAGATGGCGGTGCGGTTCCTGGCAATCTGCGTGAGTGCGCTCCTCTTCCGATCGATCCCGATCTGGGAGGGTCGCACTTTGCTTCAGGTGGAGACTGGCTGGGTCGGTAGTCGGTGGCTCATCGCGATCATCATGTCCGCGGTTGCCGGCGCTGGTCTGGTCACGCATCTGGTGCTTTCGGCGCTCGTGATCTCCCGCCGATCGGCGGGCGGATTCGGCCAGGCGCTCCTGGAAGAACTCAAATCGGGCGCGGGGCTGGGCCTGGCGCTCAGTGCGACCGGTGCACTGATTGCGCTGGCCGAGAAACCCTTGGGCATCCTGGCGCTGCCGTTGTTTCTCGTGCCGCTGGTGCTCACTCAGTTCGCCTTCCGCCAATACGCAGCCATCAAGCGCACGTACGCCCAGACCGTTCGGGTCCTGTCCCGTTTGACCGAGGTGGGCGGGTTCACCCGCGCCGGCCATAGCGATCGCGTCTGCGACCTCTGCGTTGAGGTCGGACGGGAGCTCGGGCTGTCGGTCAGAGATATCCGCAACCTCGAGAATGCCGCCCTTCTCCACGACATCGGTCAGGTGGCGCTTCGCGCTCCGATCCCTGCTGGCGCGACGTTGATGGCCGCCCCAGCCGACCAACGGCGGATCGCCGCGGACAGCGCACTCATCGTCGGGAAGACGGGGCTTCCGGCGGAGGTCGCAGCTGCCGTCGAACAGCAGGCCACCCCGTTCCGGGTGGTCCGCGAACGCCGACAGCATGTGCCGATGCTCAGCCGAATCATCAAGGTCGTCAACGCCTACGACGACCTCGTCGGCGGCTCCATCACGCCGCGTCGTCGCGAGGCCGCTGTGGAACGAATCCATCTCGGCCTCGGCTACGAATACGACCCACGAGTGGTCCAGGCGTTGGTGCGAGTCCTGGCTCGGCGGCACGCCAAGACTCCCTAAGGCTGCGCGCCCGTTGGAACACTCCGACGGGCGCGCAACCAGGCAGTCTTCAGGCCTTCTTGGTCTCCCAGAAGATCTCAGCGATTTCGTCGATCTTCGCCAACAATTCGTCGGCCTTGGCCAGGTCCCAGGACCCCTTGGTGCCGGCAGCACCGGCGGCCTTGGTCGCCTCGTTGAACAGCGTGTGCAATTGGGGGTACTTCTCGAAGTGCGGGGCCTTGAAGTAGTCGGTCCACAGCACCCACAGGTGCTCCTTGACCAGGTGCGAGCGCTGTTCCTTGACCAACATCGCGCGTGTCTTGAAGTCGGAATCGTCGCTGGCCAGGGCCTTCTCGATGGTGGCCTTGACCGACTGGGCTTCGATCCGCGCCTGTGCCGGGTCGTAGACCCCACAGGGCAGATCGCAGTGCGCGCTGACCTCGACGGGCCGAGCGAAGAAGCGCAAACGCATGGTTGATGTCCCTTCGTCGTCGATCCGGTGGGTGCCTCGGGCGGCTCTCCGGATCACCCCAACCTACCCCGGGCGAGCCGTCGCAGCGAACCCCGCAGCGCAGGCAGAGCCGGGATCCGCGCCACGACCAGCGCGGCCACGTCGGATGCCGGTATGCCGCCCACCTGCCAGGAGTCGACGCCCTCCCGGGGGTTGTCCCGCTCGATCCACCAGTGACCCGGCCGATCGGCCTCGGGGCCGGAGACCCGCTTGACCGAGAGGGGGCGAGGCCCCCCCGGGCTGTCGGGCAGGCGCACCACGGCCAGCCGACCGGGGATGACCGGGCCGCCCCACAGCACGACCAGCCGGTCACCTTCATGCAGGGTCGGCTCCATTGATCGCCCGTGGACCGTGGCGAGCCCGGGACGCGGGAGCTGGGTGGGCTTTGGCAGCGAGCCGGCCTTCGCCGGAAGGGCGCGTGCCCGTGCTGAGGCGACTTCGACGGTGCGTCGGGCCAGACCCTTCACCTCGTCGACGCGCGAACGGTCCGCTGGAAGCGCTCGGGTGCGCACGGCCCGGGTGATGTCGGCGAGACGCTCGGTCGCCGAGCGTGCCGCGCCGATCGCCTGGCGAGGACGGGAAGGGAGCTGACCGGATCCATCAGGTCGGGACGGCATACCGGTCAGGCCCCCAGGGAGTGGCGATAGGTGAGGCACGCCGCGTAGTCGGGGAGCAAGCCGGCGGTCCGGGCCTGCTCCAGGGTCGGAGCCGCAGCGTCCTTCTCCGACACGATGGGGTCGAACCCGGCCGGCAGGCTCAGC
This sequence comes from Dermatophilaceae bacterium, assembly GCA_044220725.1. Taxonomy (GTDB): domain Bacteria; phylum Actinomycetota; class Actinomycetes; order Actinomycetales; family Dermatophilaceae; genus Phosphoribacter. Next base: position 14,196 of record JBGAQN010000020.1, on the reverse strand, counting down.
CCCACAACTGGGTCCATGGGAGTGAGGCCCTTCTCGGCCGCTGGGTTGTAGACCTCGCTGCACAGGTAGATGGCGGTGCCATCCTCAACGCAGGCCAAGGCGTGACCGAGACCCTCCGAGAGATACACCGCCTTCCGGTCGACCGCATCCAGACGGACGACCTCCCATTGTCCGAACGTGGGAGAGCCCACGCGGATGTCGACGACGAAGTCGAGGAAGACTCCGGCGACGGCGGTGACGTACTTGGCTTGAGACGGAGGTAACGAGGCGTAATGGACTCCTCGAACTGCGCCGGCGGTGGAGACGCTGATGTTGGTCTGCCGGACTCGCATTTCGTGCCCGACCCAATCGGCGAGTTTGTCGGCCCGGAACCCCTCAGCGAAAACTCCTCTGCTGTCGGGGAATTGCTGCGGAGTAACCTCCCAGGCACCCTCGATGGACAAGGTGCGGATGTTCATCATCGCTCTCCCTTCTCGGACAGCAGCCCCTTGAGATAGACCCCGTAACCGCTCTTGGCCAGTCGGTCAGAAAGGAGCGAGAGCTGCGTGTCGTCGATCCATCCGTTGCGCCAGGCGATCTCCTCGACGCAGCCGATCTTGTGTCCTTGGCGAGCTTCGACGACGTGAACAAACTGGCTGGCATCCAGCAAGCCCTGGAAGGTGCCGGTGTCGAACCAGGCGGTTCCGCGCGGGAGCACGGTCACGCTCAGTTGGCCCCTCTTGAGGTAGACATCGTTGACGCCGGTGATCTCGAGCTCGCCGCGATCACTCGGCGTGAGTTCCGTCGCGACCTTGATGACTGAGTTGTCATAGAAGTAGACGCCCGGCACGGCGTAGTCGGACTTGGGGCGGGCCGGCTTCTCCTCGATCGAGAGCACGGTTCCCGAGGCATCGAACTCCACGACCCCGTAGTGCTGGGGGTTGGCGACGCGATATGCAAAGACGTGGCCTCCGACGATGTCCGTGCTTTCGCGCAGCCGCTCCTCCAAGGACTCCCCGTAGAAGATGTTGTCCCCCAGCACGAGGGCGACCGAGTCCGAGCCGATGAAGTCGGCCCCGATGATGAAGGCCTGGGCCAGGCCGTCGGGGCTGGGCTGCACGGCATACGTGATGGAAATGCCCCACTCGGAGCCAGTCCCGAGCAGTCGCTGGAACTGGGCCGAGTCTTCAACGGTCGTGATGACGAGGATGTCGCGGATGCCGGCAAGCATCAGTGTCGACAGCGGGTAGTAGATCATGGGTTTGTCGTAGACCGGCATGAGCTGCTTGCTGATGCCCTTGGTGATCGGGTGCAACCGAGTCCCTGACCCACCGGCGAGGATGATCCCCTTCATGGGGCTCAAGGGTATCCAGCCTCTTGATCGACGGTGTCCGGGCGCGCGTCGCTGTGGCCTCTACACTCCGGAGTCGTGCGGATCATCGTCACTGGAGCCAACGGCATGCTCGGCGGGCGCCTGTGCGCGACGCTGCAGTCCGACGGGCATGAGGTCGTGGGCCTCGACCTTCCTGAGCTGGATATTACGGACTCAGCATCGTGCCAGCGCGCCGTCGTTGACGCCGACTGGGTGCTCAACTGCGCGGCATACACCGCGGTAGATGCCGCGCAAAGCCACGAAGGCCTGGCCTTTCGGGTCAACGCCCAGGGCGCCGCAACGTTGGCTCGGGCGTGTCGAGGTGCCGGGGCCCGCATGGTGCAGTTGTCCACCGACTATGTCTTTGGCGGAGATGCCGACAGCCCGTATTCGGAGGATGCGCCGCTCGCGCCGGCCTCGGCGTATGGCCGGACCAAGGCGGCCGGAGAATGGGCCGTGCGAGCCGAGTGTCCGGACGGGATCGTGGTGCGCACAGCCTGGCTTTATGGTCCCGGCGGCAAGAACATCGTCGCCACCATGGCTCGTCTGGCCACTGAGCGGGACACGGTGAGTTTCGTCGCCGACCAGCACGGCCAGCCCACGACGACCCGAGACGTCTCGAGGTTCCTGGCCGACCTTGTGGCAGCAGACGTGCCGGCTGGCGCCTATCACGCCACGTCGCAGGGGCAGACGAGTTGGTATGGGCTGGCCCGAGCGGTATTCGAGGAGCTGGGCTTGGATCCTAGTCGGGTTCGCCCAATCCGCACCGACGAGTTCCCCCTCCCCGCGCCGCGACCGGCATACAGCGTCCTGGGTCATGACCGATCCGGGGCCGTTGGGTTGGCCCTTCTGCCGCACTGGCGCGAGGCACTGGCCGAGACGATCGACGACGTGGTCAACGGCCGGCCGTAACCGGAGCGTGACATTTAGCTTCCGCTGGGTTACCGTCGTTGACAACACCCTGCGGGTTCTTGCGTGTTGTCTGCTTGCTTCGTTGCCTTCTTGTGTCCCTGTCGAAAGTGCTTGACATGTCCTCACGTCGCCGCTACGCCGGCCGCCACCGTGCACCCGGCCGTCATCGTGCTCCGGTCACGACGACCTCGGCTCCGCGTCGTCTCGGGGCGGCTGCGCTGGGGTTCGGAGCGGTGGTTTCGTCGGTTGGGGTGCACTCGACTCTCACGGCGACACCGCAGGGTGTCGACACCGAGGGTGACACGTTGACCTTGGCCAGGACCGGGTTATCCGTTCCCGTTGTCGAAAGCCCGGACCGCGCATCGGCGGGGATTGCGGTTTCCCGCTCACGGTCGCGCGAGCCGATCGTCGCCGTCGAAGACGTGGTCCGTCCAGCCGTGGCCGTCGCACCGCAGGTGGCCCCTGCCGCTGCTGTGGCTCCCGCACCAGCTGCGGCTGTGCCCGCCAAGAAGGCAGCCGCACCTCCGGCCACGGTGTCGACGAGTGCCTTTGACGCCGCCGCGGCAAGGATTGGGCTGCGCGGGTTTGCCCGCGTCGTCTATTCCGCGGTGCGTTCGACATTCGGCATCACCAACATCGGTGGCTACCGACCGGGGGATCCGCGCGACCACGGTACCGGCCACGCGGTCGACGTCATGATCAAGAGCCAGGCCCAAGGGGATGCCGTCGCTGCCTTCGTTCTGGCTCACGCCAGCGAGTACCACATCAAGTACGTCATCTGGCGCCAACGGATCTGGCAGCCGGGCAAGGGGTGGTCGGCCATGGCCGACCGCGGCGGCATCACTGCGAACCACTACGACCACGTCCACGTCTCGGTCACTAGCTGATTTCGTTTTCACCCTGGCGGGTGCTCACCCGCGCATCCCGTATGCCGCGCGCGATCAGCGCGGCATAGTGTGGAGCCGGTAGGCCGCGCGCGATCAGCGCGGCATAGTGGAGAAGCGCCAACTATCGCGGCCGGGACCGGCGGATCTCAGACGGGCGGCGGGTCCAGACCACCGCGACTCGGCGGCCGGTGTTTCCGGAGCTGTATCCCCGCCGGCGGCCGACAACAGCGCGACGACCACCCCAACCTCTTCCGGTGTCGGGTCGCCGTGCAGCACCCGGATGACGGGGGGCGACAGCTGCGTCGAAGAGTCGGTGCTCATCGATGTCCTCGGGATTTCGTGGTCAGAGCGGAATGTTGCCGTGCTTCTTGGGCGGCAGGCTCTCGCGTTTGGTGCGCAAAGCCCGAAGCGCTCGGGTGACGTTCATCCGGGTGTTCGACGGGCTGATGACGGTGTCGATGTAGCCGCGCTCGGCCGCAATGTAGGGGTTGGCCAGGGTCTCTTCGTAGAGCTTGATGAAGTCGGCCCGGGCCTTCTCGACGTCGCGGCCTTCCTCGCGGGCCTTCTGCAACTCCTTGCGGTAGAGGATGTTGACGGCGCCTTGGGCGCCCATGACAGCGATCTGAGCGGTTGGCCAGGCGAGGTTGATGTCCGCGCCCAGGTGCTTGGAGCCCATGACGTCGTAGGCGCCGCCATAGGCCTTGCGGGTGATGACGGTGATCTTCGGGACGGTGGCCTCGGCATACGCGTAGATGAGCTTCGCGCCGCGGCGGATGATGCCGTTCCACTCCTGATCGGTGCCGGGCAGGAAGCCGGGGACGTCGACGAAGGTGACGACAGGGACGTTGAAGGCGTCACACGTGCGGACGAACCGCGCGGCCTTCTCCGAGGCCTCGATGTCCAGGCACCCGGCGAATTGCATCGGCTGATTGGCGACGATGCCGACGCTCATCCCGTCGATCCGTGCGAAGCCCACGACGATGTTCGGCGCGAAGAGCGCGTGGACTTCGAGGAACTCCTCGTCGTCGACGACGTGCTTGATGACCTGCAGCATGTCGTACGGCTGGTTGGGTGAGTCGGGGATGCAGGTGTCCAACCAGAGGTCGGTCTCGTTCGGGACGAGGTCGGAATCACCGTCGCCGAACGCCGGCGGCAGCTCCATGTTGTTGCTCGGCAGGTAAGACAACAGCGCCTTGACGTAGTCGATGGCGTCGGCTTCGTCGGTGCCCATGTAATGGGCCACGCCGGACTTGGTGTTGTGCGCTCGAGCCCCACCGAGGTCCTCGAAGCCGACCTCCTCGCCGGTGACGGTCTTGATGACGTCGGGGCCGGTGATGAACATGTGCGAGGTCTGGTCGACCATGACGGTGAAGTCGGTGATCGCGGGAGAGTAGACGGCGCCGCCGGCGCACGGGCCCATGATGACCGAGATCTGCGGGACGACACCCGAGGAACGCACGTTGCGGAAGAAGATCTCGCCATAGAGCCCCAGCGAGACCACACCCTCTTGGATCCGGGCCCCGCCGGAGTCATTGAGGCCGACGACGGGAACGCCGATCTTGGCAGCCCAGTCCATGACCTTGACGATCTTTTCTCCGAAGACCTCGCCGAGCGAACCGCCGAACACGGTGAAGTCTTGGGCGAAGACGGCCACCTGGCGACCGTCCACTTGGCCATAGCCGGTGACCACGCCGTCGCCGTAGGGCCGGTGCTTCTCCTGCCCGAATTGGCTACTGCGGTGGCGGGCGTACTTGTCCATCTCGATGAACGTGCCCTCGTCCAGGAGCATGGCGATCCGCTCTCTGGCGGTCTTCTTGCCCTTGGCGTGCTGCTTCTCGACAGCCATGGTCGAGCCGGCATTGGCGACTTCCGCGACGCGGCGACGCAGCTCGGCAAGTTTGCCGGCGGTCGTCGACAGGTCGGGAGCGGCGGTCACGTCAGGAACACCATCGTTCGACATGATCCGAACAATAGCCTTCACTCATGGCGCATCCCATGGCGAGCGAGGCTCGGCTCGATGTTGATCGGCTCACCAACCGGCTGTGCCGGCCCCCCAGATCGTGGACCTCGGTGTTGGTCTTCGACGAACTGGGGTCGAGCAACGCCCTGGCAATGCAGCGCGGGAGGGCCTGGGAGGTCGTCGTCGTCGAGCATCAACGGGCCGGTCGGGGTCGCTTGGACCGGTCCTGGGAAGCCCCGCCGGGCAGTTCGCTGATGTTCTCGGCAACCGTTCCGGCACCGGCTGGTGGTGTTGGCTGGGTGCCGCTGGTGGCCGGGCTGGCCATCGCCGAAGCGATCCGCACCGTGACCGGTCTCGACGCGGCGCTCAAGTGGCCCAACGACGTCCTGCTGCCCGGGGACGGTGGCCGCAAAGTGTGCGGTGTCCTGTGTGAATACCGCCCGGGGTCCGGCGTCGGGCCCGCCTTGGTCGTTGTCGGGGCGGGCACCAACGTTCACCAGGGGCGGGGCGACCTGCCGGTTGGCACCGCGACGTCCTTGGCATGCGCCGGCGCCGAGCCAGTCGATCGCGAGGACCTGCTCGTTGCCGTGTTGGACCGGTTCGCCACCCGGTATGCCGCACTGCAGGCGGGCGGCGCGGCGGCGGACGGTGTCCGAACGGCATACCGACAGGCCTGCGCCACGCTCGGCACGCGGGTGCGGGTGCAGCGGCCGGGTTTCGAGGGGAGCATTGCGGTCGCACTCGACGTCGACGACGACGGGGCCTTGATCGTCGACGACGGCACCGGCCCGACCCGGCATTCCGCTGGCGACGTCACGCACCTCCGACCCGCCGAACCGGAGCAGGGATTGACATGATGCTGCTATGACGGTCGACCAGGCGGCGGAGGGCTTGCTGTCCTCGACCGCTCGCGCCGCTCGGTCCCCGGATGCCCTCGATAGCGACGACGTGGCTTCCCTGCTGGTCGGCACCAGTCGAGAGTTCTCCCGTAGCGATGTCAGTCGGCTGACCGGCGTGTCCGTCGTCGGTGCCCGGCGATTTTGGCATGCCTTGGGTTTCCCCTCAACCACCTCGGGCGACCGGATCTTCACCGAGGCGGACATGCGGATGCTGCGCCGGATGACCGTCCTGGTGCGCTCGGGCGTCATCGACGAGGACATGGCCTTGGCCCTCACCCGGGCGTTCGCGCGCAACGCGGATCGACTGGCCGCCTGGCAGGTCCAACTCATCGCCGAGTCGATGACTGCGACGCCCAGGTCAACGGGTGCTGGCGAGGGCCCGGGTCCGTTGGACGTGCCCTCCGCCCAGGCCGCGGCCCGCCTCATCCTTGACCTGGCCGATGAGCTCGAGCCGATGCTCGTTTACGCGTGGCGTCGTCATCTGGCCGATGCGGTCTCCCGCTTGCTGGCCGACGCGGGCTCGGACGCCCAGACCCCAAGCCAACTGCGGTGCATCGGCTTCGCCGATCTCGTGTCGTTCACCACGCTGGTCCGTCAACTCTCCGAACGCGACCTGGCCCGCACGGTGCAGCGCTTCGAGGCGCTGGCCACCGACGTCGTCACGGCGCACGGGGGGCGAGTCGTCAAGACCGTCGGAGACGAGGTGCTCTTCAGCACTCGCACGCCAGCGCCCGGAGCGGCCATTGCCTTGGACCTGGTCGATGCCTTGGCCGACGACGACATCCTGCCCGACCTTCGAGTGGGGGTGTCTTTCGGCGCGGTGGTCTCCCGGCTCGGTGACGTCTTCGGGACGACCGTGAACCGGGCCGCTCGGCTGACCGCCCTGGCCCATCCCAACGCAGTTGTCGTCGACGGCCCGCTGGCCACCGCCCTGGCCAGCCAATCTGGTTTCCGGCTCACTCCGATGCGGCGTCGGACGCTGCGCGGGGTGGGTTCGGTCACCCCCCATGTGCTCGCCAGGTCGAGCACCCCGACCCGACGAGGGAGATACCAATGACGACTGTGCCAGCCGACCCGACCCAAGCCGAGGCCGCCACGCGACCGCTCGTGCGGATCGACCGACATGGGCCCGACGGGTTCGTCGCCGAGTTGGTCCTGGACCGACCAGAGGCGATGAACGCGGTCTCAACGGCCATGGCCCAGGCGATCGGCGCCGCAACGAGTGTGCTGGCCGCCGATCCGGGGGTGCGCTGCGTCGTGCTCACCTCCTCGCACGAAAGGGCTTTCTGCGTCGGCGCCGATCTCAAGGAACGCAACACGATGACCGACGCGGACCTGGTTGCTCAGCGGCCGCTGGCGCGGGCGGCATACGGCGGGGTGCTGGCCCTGCCGATGCCGGCGATCGCGGCCGTCGACGGGTTCGCCTTCGGCGGTGGGCTGGAATTGGCGCTGTCCTGCGACCTCCTCGTTGCCGGGGACGACGCCACCCTCGGGCTGCCGGAGGTTTCGGTCGGCGTGATCCCTGGCGGCGGCGGCACCCAACTACTGGCCCGTCGGATCGGCTGGTCGCGGGCGGCTCAGCTCATCTTCACCGCAGCCAAGCTCCCGGCGACCCAGGCTGCCGAATTCGGCTTCATCGACCAGTTGGTCCCCGCTGGGACGGCCCGCGCCCGTGCCTTGGAACTGGCGACGACCATCGCAGCGAACTCGCCCGTGGGTCTGCGCTCGGCCAAACGCGCCATGCGTCTGGGGCTGGACGTGGACCTGGCTGCCGGGCTGGAGATCGAGGATGCCTGTTGGCGGGCGACGGCCTTCAGCGCAGACCGGGCCGAAGGCGTTCGCGCGTTCGCCGAGAAGCGCGCGCCGCGCTGGCCAGGTCGCTGATCGGTCCGGACCTGCGCCCGTCGGCTCGGGTCACTCGTGCGGCCAGTCGGGCGACGGCATAGCATTCGAGGCATGACTCGGGTGCTGCTCGTCGAGGACGATCCGGGCATTTCCGAACCGCTGGCCCGGGCCTTGCGGCGGGAGGGCTACGAGGTGGATGTCCGCAACGACGGACGAACGGCGCTCGAGGGAGCCCGTGAACGACCCGATCTGGTCGTTCTCGACCTTGGCCTGCCGCATATCGACGGCCTGGAAGTGTGCCGTCGGCTGCGTGCCGACGGGCGAACCATGCCGGTGCTCATTCTCACGGCCCGCGCAGACGAGGTGGACACCGTCGTCGGGCTGGACGCGGGTGCCGATGACTACGTGACCAAGCCGTTCAAATTGGCCGAGCTCCTGGCACGGGTGCGCGCCCTCTTGCGCCGAACCCCAGAAGGCAGCCCTCCCTTGGGTGTCGAGGACGTCCGCATCGACGCTGAAGGGCGACGGGCCTGGTTCCGGGGCGAGCTCCTGCAGCTCACGGTGAAGGAGTTCGACCTCCTGCGCGTGCTCGTTCGCGAGCAGGGCCGGGTCGTCACCCGCGAACACCTCATGAAGGAAGTCTGGGACACCACCTGGTTCGGTTCGACGAAGACCCTCGACATGCACATTTCACTCTTGCGCCGCAAGCTTGGCGACGATGTGACGCACCCCACATACATCTCCACGGTTCGCGGGCTCGGCTTCCGCTTCGAACGGCCGGAAGGCCGCTAAGAGCTCGCTCAACGAAGGGTCGGCCATGCGACACATCATGAAGCGCGCGACCAGGATGGCGATGATGGTGGGGACCCTCTCTGCGGGCCTCCCCCTGTTCGGGACCGCGCTGTGGCTGTCGGCCCATCACGCGGCTCTGGACGTCTGGTTGCAGCGGCCGATTGGGCTGCGCGCCGTCGACATCGCCGGCATGGTCATCCTCATGGCGCTCCTTGGTGGTGCCACCGCGACGGTGATTTCCCGCCGGGTCACCGACACGATCCTCGAGCCGCTGACCGAACTGAGCCGGCGGGCCGAGTTGGTGGGCGCGGGCGAGAGCGCAGTCGCGGTCGAGCCGACCGGCATCCTCGAGATCGATCGGGTCTCGGAGGCCTTGGCGCGGTCAGCTCAGCAGCTGTCCCGGGCCGTGGCCACCGAACGCGGCTTCGCTTCCGACGCCTCCCACCAGCTGCGCACTCCGCTGACCGCCTTGATGATGCGATTGGAAGAGATCGCCGCCACCGACGACCTCGCCATCGCGCACGACGAGGCCGCCGTCGCGATTGCCCAGGTTGACCGATTGACCCGGGTTGTCGATGACCTGCTGCAACGCCGTCAGCGGGACCCCAAGGACCGACTGCCCGAAGTGTCCCTCGATTCGGTCATCGCCACCCTGCAGCGCGAATGGCAGCCCGCCTTTGAGACGGCCCGGCGCAGCGTTCGGGTGCACGGCGAGCGTGGACTCGTCGTCCGCGCTACCCCGACGGCGCTGAGCCAGATTCTGTCCACCCTGCTGGAGAACTCCCTTGCGCACGGTCGCGGCACCGTCGATGTTCATGCCCGGCGCAGCGGGCCTTCGGCCGTCGTGGAGGTCCGAGACGAAGGGGATGGCATTCCGTCGGCACTCGCCCCGCACATCTTCGAACGATCGGTGAGTAGCGGCCGCGGATCAAGCACCGGTCTGGGGCTGGCGTTGGCTCGGGATTTGGCCGAGTCCTGCGGGGGCAGGCTCGATTTGGTTGCCCGCACTCCGGCGACGTTCGCCGTGTTCCTCTCCGAGGCCCAGGGCTATCAACCGATGGCCAGCGAGCGGTGACTGCGCCGCGGCCTGAGCAGCTTCGGCGCTCTTGGCGAGCCGGCGGGTAGGCTCCTGAGAGTGAACGAACCGTCGCTGCTCCTGCGTCACCGCCGAAGCGTGAGACAGTTCGTCAAGTTCGGGATCGTCGGGGGGTCCGGCGTCGTCGTCAACATGATCGTCACCGTGGCGATGCACAAGCTGCACGGTGGCACGGCCAACGGGCGCGCACCCTTGTTCCCCATCCCCGGCACCGGGTACTTCGCACGCTATCTGCACTTGGTGTGGATCGTCGCCTTTCTCGTTGCCAATCTGTGGAACTTCCAGCTCAATCGCGGCTGGACCTTTCGCGCGGCGCGACACTCGACGTGGTTCCGGCAGTTCTGGCCCTTCCTCGCCGTCGGCAGCGGCGCTGCTCTTGTCGGCCTGTTCGTCATCACGGCGCTCACCCACCCAGAGTCGCCGATCTACCTGCCCGACCCCTACTTCCACGAGGAAGCTGGGCTGCGCTCGCGGTTCTACTGGGCTCAACTCATCACCATCTTCGTGACCATGCCCATCAACTTCGTGGTCAACAAGTTGTGGACCTTCCGTGTTGTTCGTCACCACGTCCCGGACGACGACCTGCCCCTGGTCGCCCCGCTGGTGGCCGCCGATCTCGTCGACGAGTCGGGCCATCAGATGGGGCGTGCTGCCGGCCCAAGGCGGGCTCGGTCGTGACCACGCCGCGCCGTGCCCCTGGTGGCTTCCCCGTGGTCGGGGTCATCGGTGGGGGCCAACTGGCTCGGATGCTTCAAGCGCCGGCGATCGCTCTGGGTGTGCAACTCAGCGTCCTGGCAGAGGCCGAGGACGCCTCGGCCGCGCTGGTCATCCCGTCCGCCCCGGTGGGAGAGCACGCCGACCTCGATGCCGTATGCCGGTTCGCCGCAGGCTGCGACGTCGTCACCTTCGACCACGAGCACGTTCCCGCGGATGTCCTCGCCGCGTTGGAAGCCGATGGGGTGCCGCTGCATCCGTCGCCGCGGGCCCTGCGGTTTGCCCAGGACAAGCTGGCCATGCGCCGACGGCTCACCGAGCTCGGGGTGTCCTGCCCCCGGTGGCGTGCTGCCCGCACCCGGTCCGAGGTCGAGGCATTCGGGACGGAGGTTGGGTGGCCCATCGTCGCCAAGACCCCGCGAGGCGGCTACGACGGCAAGGGAGTTCGGGTCCTGCGCGACGCCGCCGCCCTCGGCGACTTGGCCGACTGGCTTGCTGCCGTGGGAATGCCCGGGCCACTGGCCGAGGGGATCCTCATCGAGGAGCATGTGCCGTTTGCGCGAGAGTTGGCCGTGCTCGTCGCCCGCAGTCCCAGCGGGCAAGCCGCAGCATGGCCCGTCGTGGAGACCGTGCAAACCGATGGCATCTGCACCGAGGTCCTTGCGCCCGCCCCGGACCTGGATCCGGCCACCGCCGCCGAGGCCACCCACGCGGCCCTGCGCATCGCCGGAGAGCTCGGGGTCACCGGAGTCCTTGCCGTCGAGATGTTCCACATCGGCCGCGGGGCCGTCGGGGCGGCGGGCCGCGCAGGTGGGCGGGCGGCATACCTGGTCAATGAACTGGCCATGCGCCCCCACAACAGTGGGCATTGGAGCATCGACGGGGCGGTGACCAGCCAGTTCGAACAGCACCTGCGGGCCGTGCTGGACTTGCCGCTGGGCGACCCGCGACCGCTCGCGCCGTGGACCGTGATGGCGAACGTGCTCGGCGGGGACTACCCGCAGATCTATCCCGCCTATCGGCACGTCATGGCCCGAGACCCCGGGTTGAAGGTGCACATGTATGGCAAAGGGGTCCGGCCGGGGCGCAAGATCGGTCACGTCAACGTCAGCGGGTCGGACCTGCCCGATGCCAGGGCCCGGGCCAAGCACGCCGCGGACTACCTGCAAGGAGTCATCGATGAGTGAACATCCTTCTGCCGCAACGTCATCCGATGCCTCGCTGGGCGAAGACCCGGTCGTCGGGATCGTCATGGGCAGCGACAGCGACTGGCCGGTCATGGCGCTGGCGGCCGAGGCGCTCGACGAGTTCGGAGTGTCCTACGAGGTCGACGTGGTCTCGGCTCATCGGATGCCCGAAGAGATGATCGCCTACGGCAAAGGCGCGGCGGCGCGCGGCATACGGGTCATCGTGGCCGGCGCCGGGGGAGCGGCGCACCTGCCGGGGATGCTCGCATCGGTGACGCCGCTGCCGGTCATCGGAGTGCCGGTGCCACTGGCGCACCTCGACGGAATGGACTCACTGCTCTCGATCGTCCAGATGCCGGCCGGAGTGCCGGTGGCGACGGTGTCGGTGGGGGGCGCTCGCAATGCGGGGTTGCTGACCGCGCGGATCCTCGCCGCGGGTGAAGGCGCCGAGGCCGCGCGGCTGCGGGCCGAGATGGTCCGGTTCCAGGGTCGGCTGCGCGACCAAGCCCACGCCAAGGGTGCGGCGCTACGCGCCTCCCGTGCCTGACCCGCCGTTCGGGCCTGACCGCCGCTCGACCTAGAGGCGCGGCCACTCGATCTTGGGGCAGGTGTCCATGACGACCGCGAGCCCTGCCTGCACCGCCCGCGCCGCCGCCGCTTCGTCGACCACCCCGAGCTGCAGCCACACCGCGCGGATCCCCAACCGCTCGCGCTGCTCGATGGCCGCGTCGACGACCGCCCCCACCAGGTCGGAGCGCACGAAGCAGTCGACCACCGCGACGGTCGTCCCGTCAGGGATCTCCGCGAGCGCGGCATACCCGGCCTCACCCAGCACGGGCGGGTCGAACGGCGCGCTCGGGTGCACTGGGAGCACGTGCATCCCCAGTCGCGTCCTCAGCCACGCAGCCACCCCGTATGCCGTCCGCCCCCGGTTGCCGGACAGCCCCACCACCGCCCAGGTCGCCGGGGTGGTGAGCAGCTCACGGACGACGGCAGGGTCGTTGCGGTGCGCGGTCATGGCGGTCAGTCTCACACGCGCGCCGGGCTCCATGCCCGGTCATCGATGTCGGTGACATGATGACGTCAGGCCCGCAGCAAGCCGCATGGCAGCACCGCGAGGCCCTCACATCGACCGGGAGGCAGGACATGCGGTTCGGAGCGTTCGTCCCACAGGGTTGGCGACTGGATCTCGTGGGGATCGACCCGGCGCTGCATTGGGGCGTCATGGACGGGTTGGCGCGGCGCTTCGATGCGGTCGAGGACTGGGAGTCGCTGTGGGTCTACGACCACTTCCACACGGTGCCCAAGCCCTCCGACGAGGCGACCCACGAGGCGTGGACGCTCATGGCGGCGTTCGCCGCGTCCACCAACCGGATCCGACTGGGTCAGATGTGCACGTGCATGGCCTATCGCAACCCGGCCTACCTCGCCAAGGTCGCCGCCACGGTCGACATCATCAGCGGCGGCCGGGTCGAGATGGGCATCGGCGCCGGCTGGTATGAGCACGAGTGGCGCGCCTACGGTTACGGCTTCCCCGAGGCACGCGACCGGCTCGGCGCGCTGCGCGATGGCGTCGAGATCTTCCGGCAGATGTGGATGCAGGGCAGCGCCACGTATGCCGGTCGCTACTACACCGTCGACGGCGCCATCTGCGCCCCGCGCCCCCTGCAAGGCACGTCGGTCCCGGGAAGCCCGGCGAACGGCATACCGATGTGGGTGGCCGGTGGCGGCGAGAAGGTGACCCTCAAGATCGCGGCGCAGTATGCCGACTACACGAACTTCTTCGGCGACCTGGCGGAGTTCACCCGCAAGAACGAGATCCTCAAGGAGCACTGCCGCACGGTGGGTCGCGACGAGTCGGAGATCGTCCGCTCGATCAACGTCAACGTCTTCATCGGCGAGACGGAGGTCGAACTGCAGGACCGGCTCGACTGGTATCTCGACCAGCGGGTCCGTGCCTGTGGCCTGCAGGAAGCGGTCGTGCGCCGCGAGATCGACGGGCTGCGGGGGTCGGTCGGCTGCGGCACCCCCGACCAGGTCGTCGAACGGTTGACCGCGCTGCGCGATGCCGGGCTCGGCTACACCATCGCCTACTTCGCCGACGCGGCCTACGACACGACCTCCATCGACCTGTTCGAGCGGGCGGTCATCCCCGAGTTGAAGGGCTGACCGACGTGGCGTGGAGCATCGAGGAGATCCCCGACCAGAGCGGGCGGACCATCCTGGTCACCGGGGCCAACAGCGGGATCGGCCTGGAGGCATCCAGCGTGCTGGCCGCGCGAGGAGCGCACGTCATCCTCGGCTGCCGCGACCCGCTCAAGGGTGAGGCCGCTCAGCGCCAGATCACGGGGAGCACCGAGGTGCTTCGGATCGACGTGTCGTCATTGGCCTCGGTGCGGGAGGCCGCTGAGTGCCTGGCAGGGCGGGCGATCGATGTCCTGGTCAACAACGCCGGCATCATGGCCACACCTCACGAAGTATCCGTCGACGGCCACGAGCTGCAGTTCGCGACCAATGTGCTCGGGCCGTTCGCGCTGACCAGCCTCCTGCTCG
>JBGAQN010000100.1:0-8787 GCA_044220725.1 Dermatophilaceae bacterium | reverse complement strand
GAGACGAAGGTGATGGCCTTCGCGGGGGTGCGGGTGTCCATGTTGCGCCCGCGGTTCTGGTGGTCGTCGATCTCGGCGGCGCACCCGATCATCCGGCCGAAGAGGAAGGCCGTGAAGGCGGCGTTCTCCAACTGCTTCTCGGTGAACGACCCGTCGACGTAGCGGCTCCACAGCATCTTGAGCAGCCCCGTGGCGATGAGCGCGTCGACGTTGACGCAGAAGACGTTGCTCGTCGCGCCGACCTCCTTGAGGGCCACGACGAGGCGGCGGTAGTAGTCGTGGAAGACGTTGTAGTCGCCCCGCTGCGCCATGACCGTCCGGACGAACTCCTCGCGGGGGTCGACGTTGACGTCCTTGCCCTTGAAGACCGGGTGGTTGATGCAGGGGATGGTCGCGCGGTCGGCGCCGAGCTCCTTGCGCGTGGACTTGAGGGCGGCAAACTGCTGCGCGTAGTCGCGGGCGAGCGCGTCGAGGTCGACGCCGTGGCCGGGGTCGCCCGGGTCGGTCAGCCCGGTGCCGCGGAACCGTTCGAGCAGGAAGGCGATGCCCTCGAAGCCGTTGCCGCCGTGCGAGTAGCCCGCGTGGGTGAGGAAGCCAATCATCGCCTTGTTGAGCTGGATCCGCTCGGGCGTCTGCGGGCCGTCGGCCGACACTGCGCCCTTGGCGCCTTGCGCGGTGATCGCCCCGGGGCCGTTGGTGAGCAGCAGCCCGGTGAGCATGGCGAAGCCGTCGAGCACGTCCGCGGTGGGCCGCTCACCCAGGAGGGCGGCGGCGGCGAGCTCAGTCACCGTCGCGCGTCCGAGGACCTCGCTGGTCGGTATGCCGCAGAACCCCTGCGCGGTGTGTCCGGCGACCGGTGCGGCGGCGCCGATCATCGTCCCGATCAGCTCAAGCCACCACGGCAGCTCTTCCGCGGTGATCCGCGAGATCTCCTTGTGGGCCAACGATTTCCACACGAGGGTGCCGGCAATCGCGGCCATGACCCCTGGGACCTGCGGGTGACCGCCTTGGGCGGCGAGCCAGCGCAGCGGCATGGACGTGGCGCCGCGCTCGGCGATGCCCGCGAGCATCGCGTCGGCGACGGGGTCGGGATCGGGGCCGATCGCCAACGCGCGCAGTGCCTCGGGCGCGGGGTATGCCGCGAGGTCGGTGTCGGTGTCGTCGACCGAGAGCCCGCTGCCGGTGAACAGGTCGATGAAGCCGTGCAGCGCTGAGCGGGATGCTTCGGTGCGCCGCGGGCCGGCGATCGCGAGTGCCGCAGCGATGACGGTGTTGGGGGTGTTGCCGCCCTCGCGTGCCGCGTCGACTGCGGCGAGCGACACGGTGCCATGCAGGTTGACGTGGGCGGCGACCGCGACGTCGATCAAGGTGCGGTCGCGCTCGGTTGCCCGGCGTCCGAGCAGGGCGAGGACGAGGTTGTCCTCCATCGGGTGTTGGGCGGCGTGCAGGATCGACATGCCACGCAGGCTGGAGACCTGGGTGATCGGGTCCATCTGGGAGACGCCTGACGCGTCCTTCATCGTCTGGCGCGGGAGCACCGCACCGACCTGCTTGTTGAGGGCCGCGATCTGCTCGTCGTAGGGCGGCATGGCCACGACGTTCGGCAGGTCGAGCTCCGGCGGCAGCTGCAGGTCGCGGGCCTTGCCGAACCAGGGCTTGAGGGCCAGGCTGCCCTCGGGGGCGAAGTCGGGCATCGTCGCGTTGAGCGCCATGACCGCGGTGAGGGCCGCGGGGATGTGGGCGATGTTCGTGACGACCGCACCCCGTCGCGAACACACCGGGTGTTCGGGGGTGAAGGTGTCGTCGACGCCGAGCTTCTCCATGAACCAGCGTTCCTTGGTGGCGGCCTCATCACCGCCTCCCGCCATGGCCCCCGCGTGGCCGACGGCGCGGGTCAGCCGGGACTTCCACCGGCCGACGACGCAGGCGACCACCGGCTTGGTGAACTCGGCGTCCAGCTCGTAGTAGCCGCCCGGCTCGACGTAGAGGACGGCGGCCTTGCTACGCATGTCGTTGGCGAGAGCGAAGGCGAACTCCGGTGCGGCGTAGTGGATGTAGACGTCCTTGCCGCTGGAGATGAGCGTCGTCGTGCCCCAGCCGGCCATCCGCAGGTAGGTGGCGATCGTCGTCGTGAAGTTGCCCGAGTTGGACAGCAGCGCGATCGAGCCCTTGCGCAGGGCCTCCTCCGGCGTGTTGCCGCCGAGCGCGCCCCCGATGCGGATGTGGTTCCACGAGTCCGCGACGCCGAGGCTGTTGGCGCCGAAGATGTCGACGCCGTTGGACTGGGCCATCGCCCGGATCTCACGGGCGTCGTGGGCGGGGATCTTCTCGGTGACGATGAAGATCTTGCGCATCTCGGGGTTGACCCGGATGAGCTCACCGACACCGTGCCGGGCCGCAGCCGGCGGCAGGTAGACGACGCCGGCATTGAACCGGTGACCGTCGGCCAGGCCTTCCAGGACGTTGTTGTAGACGGGGATGTCGCCCAGGCGGGTCGACATGTGCGAGCCGCCCTTGCCGGGTGAGGTCCCGAACACGACGTTGCCGCCGGAGTATTCATGGCTCACCGGGGTGACGTCAGTCGACTCACCACCGAGGATGTTGAGCACGCACACCCGGTCGTCGGGAGTGGCGATCTGGGCCAGCGAGCTGATGCCGACGTAGAACTTGAAGTCGCCGACGCCCTTCTTGTACATCTTGGGGGTTCTCCTTCGTCGCCGGGTCAGCCGGCCATGGCCTGGTGCTGGAGGGCGATCTGTTCGCGACCGGACGCCTTCATCCAGGCGTCGGCCGCCCTCGCGTAGTTGATGACCTCGGACATGTCCGAGTCGAAGCCGAACATCTTGTAGGGGATCTTGAGGGTCTCGAAGGTGTCCCGTAGGACGCCCATGCCCCGGACGAGGTTCGGCCCGCCGCGTCCGACCACGGCATACAGAGGGGTGGGCCCGTGCGTCGCGTAGTGCTCGCGGAGGGCGTCCGCCATGGCCCGGAACGTTTCGAAGATGTCGGTGTTGTTGGCCTTGCCGCCGATGATGAACAGCACGTTGGTCTGCGGGAGCCAGTACTTGTAGCAGATCCGGGAGAGCTCCTTCATCTTCTCGTAGGGCGGGTTGCCGCCGAAGTCCGAGGAGATGATCGCGTCGTCGCCGAGCATCTCGGACACCAGCGAGTTGGCGCCGCCGCCAAAGGTCGGGGCGAGGATGGTGCCCTTGTCGTTGACGACGTAGACGTCGCTCTGGCCCTGGTAAGTGCGCAGTTGGTTGACCTCGTGCTCGAAATCGGAGTAGCTCGCCGAGAACAGCGACCGCGGCAGCCCGAGGCGAGCTACGCGCGGATCGTCGCGGTCGAAGGCGCACTTGAAGTCGCAGGCGACCGGCGTGAGTCGGCCCTTCTTATCCGGCCGCATCCGGATCGGGTTGAGCTCGAGGGTCGTCATCCCGAATTCGTGGAACAGCTCCCACAGCCCAGGCAGGTATTGCACGAGCGGCGAGACGATCTCGTTGGGCGCGTGCAACTCGGTGAGGGCGTTGGCCACGACGAACGCCCGCATTCCGGTGAGCGCCTCGAACGGGACCTGGGCCACGAGCGATTTGTCCAGTTCTTCGATGGCCACGCCGCCGTGATGGGTGATCGTCATCGTCGGGGCCCGGAAGTGGGTCGAGTCGGTCAACGAGAAGTAGACCTCGTGCTCGGCCGGGACCATCGCCTCGTAAGTGACCCCGTTGGCCTTGGCGACCGTCGTGCCCACCTGGTGCTCGGCGAAGTAGAGCCGTTCCTTCTCGCGCAGCGCGGTCGGCAGGTCCTTGGCCCGGCCGATAAGCCCAGCCTTGCCCTTCTTGCCCACGCCACCCTTGAAGACCGGCTTAATGAGGATCTCGCCGTGCCGGGAGATGAGGTCCTTGATCTCCTCCTCGGTGGCCGCGGGGCCGAGCACCTCCGCCGCGGGAAAGCCCGCGAACTGAAGAAGTTTCGCTCCATAGAGCATTCCGGTGAGATTCATCCTGCAACTCCAGCGGTTCGCCGTTGATCCTCCGCTACGCTAGGGCCGCCGGCGACACCGCACCAGGGACGGTGGTCCCGTCGTCTGCAGCAACCGAGCCGGTGACGTCGCCCGTGACGTCGCGACCACTGCTGCTCCAACGACATCTGCCGCGACTCCACGAGCGATGTCATCTGTCGTGGACGTTGACTCCCAGCCCATCGCGCCTGGACACCGTAGGTTGGCCTGGTGCCTATGACCTCCAGCGCCCAGCTGCTTGTCCTGCATGGGGTGCGGCTGCTGGGCTTCGCATCCGCAGCGCAGGTCGCCGAGCGCGCTCGCCTGGACCAGCGCGAGGTCGATGAGCAACTCCTGGACGACCAAGCGTTAGGCCTGGTCCAGCGGATGACCTTCGGCGACGTCTCGGGGTGGTGTCTCACGGAGGCAGGGCGCCTGGCCGACGAGCGTCGTCTGGCCGACGAATTGGCCGCCGCTGGATGTCGCCCAATCGTCGTGGGCGCCGCCAGGGAGTTCGCCGCTCTCAACGAGCGCTTCCTTCGAGCCATGACCGACTGGCAGCTGCGTCCTCAACCGTGGGATGAACTCGCACCTAACGACCACACGGACCATCGGTGGGACGACCGCGTGTGGGAGACCCTGCACGCCTGCGGTCACCGCCTTGACGAGATGAACGATCGCCTTGCCGGCTCGCTCAGCCGCTTCGAGGGCTACGCCACCCGGTATGCCGCGTCGCTGGCTCGCGGACAGCAGGGTGCCTCCGCGTGGCTGGACGACCCCGGACGCGACTCATGTCACCGGGTCTGGATCGAGCTGCATGAAGATCTGCTCTCGACTCTCGGCCTGGGACGGGGTGACCCGATTCCCGAGGCCTGACCTCTGCCGATGCACCCACCTCGCGTCACCGGAACAGCGCACACCGCCTGGCGAGCCGGGCGGTCAGCCCTTGGCCAGCCGGGCGGTCAGCCCTTGGCCAGCCGGTCCAGGACGAAGCTCATCGCCAGGGTGTAGCCACGGGTCCCCAAGCCGACAATGACTCCAACGGCAAGATCAGACAGGTAGGAGTGCTGCCGGAAGGCCTCCCGCGCGTGGACGTTGGAGATGTGCACCTCGACGAAGGGCACCTCGGCGGCCTGGAAGGCGTCGCGAATGGCGATGCTCGTGTGGGTGAAGGCGCCCGGGTTGATGATGACGAACTGCGTCCCGTCAGTGCGGGCCGCGTGCAGGCGTTCGATGATCGCGCCCTCATAGTTGCTCTGGAAGCAGTCGACGTCGACCCCGGCCGCGGCACCCGCCGCGCGGACCTGCTCCTCCACTTCGGCAAGCGTCGTCGTCCCATAGACGGCCGGCTCGCGGTGCCCGAGCAGGTTGAGGTTGGGGCCGTTGATGAGCAGGACGGACATGCGGCGCTCCTTCGATGCGGTCAGGACGTAGTCTCGCAGGCCCGCTGGACTGTCACGGCACGTTCGCGACCCTTGACGGCAGCGACCAGCGTGTCGTTGACCGGAGTCGGGACCCCGAGACGCGCGCCGAGGCGGCATACCGCGCCGTTGACGACGTCCACCTCGGTGACCGACCCGGCGACCAGGCTCTGCAACATCGAGGTCTGGAAGTCGCCCGGCAGCCCGGCCCCGGCTCCGGCCCACACCGTGGCCGGGTCGGTCGCACCGAGGCGCACTCCAGCCGCGGCGGCGACGGCCATCGCCTCGCGGACCGCGGCCTGGCCGGTGGCGGCCAGTTCGGGGACGGCATACAGGTCGCCGTAGCCGAGCCCCGTGACCGCCGCGAGCGCTCCAGTCGCGACGTTGGTGAGCAGCTTGTCCCAGATGACCGACGTCATCCGGTCGGAGGCCTCGGTGGGGACACCGGCGGCCGTCCACGCGGCGGCGAGCGCGTCGACCCGCGCCGACGGCCGGTCGTCGCACTCCCCCACGATCGTCCGCTTGCCCGCAACGCGAGCCAGCACCTGCCCCGGGCCAACCAGCTGGCCGCCGATCCAGGTGCGACCGGCAACGACGCGCTCGGCGCCGACCGCAGCGGCTAACAGCTCCTCGTTGCCCAGCCCGTTCTGCAGCGTCAACACCACGGTGTCCCGGCCGAACGCGTCCCCAGCCGAGGCAATGGCGCCCGCCGTGTCCTTGGCCTTGGTGAGCACGACGAGGACCACAGCGGGGGCCAGACCCGCACAACTGGCCCGCGCCCGCAGCGGGACGACTCGCTCGACGTCGCCGGTCAGCTGCAGGCCCTCGCGCTCGATCGCCTCGACGTGGTCGGCACGGCGCGAGATGAGCACGACGTCCAGGCCTCCGGCAGCGAGCGTGCCCCCGATGGCGGACCCAAGAGACCCGGCGCCCAGCACCACGACGTCGGCACCGGCAGCGCCGCGGTCGGACATGTCGATCACCTCCCGGCCGGGTCGTCGCCGACCGAGCCACTCGTGCGGGCGGGTCAGCCCGCCACCTCGCGGTAGGCGGCCCGCAGCAGGTCCTCGCTCGGCCCCTCCAACCGCCCTGGCTGGGCTAGCCCGTCCAGAACGACGAACCGCAGCGTGGCGCCCCGGGTCTTCTTGTCGCGGCTCATCGCGGTGAGCAGTGCTGGCCATCGGTCGCCTGCCACGTCCGGGTAGCGCACCGGCAGCCCCAAGGACGCCAGCACGTCGGTATGCCGCCTCGCCAAGTCCTCGGGTGTGCGGCCGGACAGGCGACCCAGCGCCGCGGCATACACCAGGCCGACCGAGACCGCCGACCCGTGCCGCCACCGGTAGCCCTCGACCTGCTCGACGGCGTGCCCGAAGGTGTGCCCGTAGTTGAGGATCTCCCGCAGCGACGACTCGCGCAGGTCTTGGGTGACGACGTGCGCTTTGACCCGGACGGACCGCTCGACGAGCTCAGGCAGCACTGGGCCGGTCGGGTCGACCGCGAGCACCGGGTCGGCCTCAATGAGCTCAAGGGTGCGCGGATCGGCGATGAACCCGTGTTTGACGACCTCGGCCATGCCGGGCAACAACTCGGCTGGGGGCAAGGTCCGCAGGGTGTCGGTGTCGCATAGCACGGCGGCTGGCGGATGGAAGGCCCCCACGAGGTTCTTGCCCTCGTCGATGTTGATGCCGGTCTTCCCGCCGACGGCCGCGTCGACCATGCCTGCCAACGTCGTCGGGACCTGGATCACCGCGACCCCCCGCAGCCAACTGGCCGCCACAAAGCCCGCCAGATCGGTCACTGCGCCGCCGCCGACGCCGACGACCACGTCGGTGCGGGTGAAGCCCGCCTGCCCCAGCACACCCCACAGGCGCGCCGCCACCTGCGCCGTCTTAGCCGCCTCCGCGTCGGGACTCCTGGCCCCACGAGCACGTCGTAGTCACCCGGTCCGTCCACACCGACATGGACGCGTCCCGTAGTGCGGCCTGCGCTAGACGCGAGGGCAGCGGCAATCTCGGCAGCCACCTCACCTGCCTGGCGAGCGTCGGTCCGGACGGTCACGGTGGCGACCCGGGCATAGCCAGCCTGGCGGGCGGCATACCGGCCGGCGAGGTCGGGTGCGGCGAGAACGGGGCGGCGCGGGTCTCCCCCGACGCGAGCCAGGGCCTGCTCGAACGACACGTCCAGGTGGACGACCGTGTGACCCGCAAGGAGCGAGCGGGTGGCCGGGTCGCCGCAGGCGCCGCCGCCCACAGCGAGCACCGCAGGAGGCCCGTCGAGCAGGTCGGCGATCGTCGCGGCCTCCAACGCCCGGAAACCCAACTCACCGTCCGCCGCGAAGATCTGCGCGATCCGGCGACCTGCGCGCTCCTCGATCACCGCGTCGCTGTCCAGGAACGGCAGGCCCAGCCGGTCGGCCAGGGCTCGCCCCACGGTGCTCTTCCCCGCCCCCATGAAGCCGACGAGCACGATCACGGGACGTGCCCCATCACCAGGTCCGCATCCGCGCGGGGATGGCCGCCAGGTATGCCGTGTGGTTGCGTGCCGTCTCGGCCACCGAGTCGCCGCCGAACTTCTCCAGCACGGCTTCGGCAAGGACCAGCGCCACCATGGCCTCCGCGACGACCCCGGCCGCGGGCACTGCACAGACGTCCGAGCGCTGGTGGATGGCCTTGGCCGGCTCGTCGGTGGCGATGTCGACCGTGTCGAGCGACCGCGGGACGGTGGAGATCGGTTTCATCGCGGCCCGCACCCGCAGGACCTGCCCGGTCGACATGCCACCTTCGGTGCCGCCCGCTCGCCCGGTGCGCCGCTCGATGACCCCGTCAGCGCGTCGGTCCATCTCGTCGTGGGCCTGAGAACCCCGGCGCCCGGCGGTCGCAAAACCGTCGCCAACCTCGACGCCCTTGATCGCCTGGATGCCCATGAGAGCTCCAGCCAGTCGGGCGTCCAGGCGCCGGTCCCAGTGGACGTGCGACCCCAGCCCCGGGGGGACTCCGAAGGCGAGCACCTCGACGACCCCGCCGAGGGTGTCACCGTCGCTGCGGGCCGCTTCGACCTGCGCCACCATTGCTGCGGACCCCGCCTCGTCGAGGGTGCGTACGGGGTCGGCGTCGAGCCGGTCGACGTCATCGGGCAGGGGCAGCGGAGCGCCGTCGGCGACCGCTGCCGTGCCGATCGCCACGGTGTGCGAGACCAACCGAATGCCCGCGGCCTGCTTGAGGAAGCGGGCGGCCACCTCGCCCAGCGCGACGCGAGCTGCCGTCTCACGGGCCGCGGCGCGTTCGCGGATGGGGCGAGCGTCGTCGAAACCGTATTTCTGCATGCCCAGGAGGTCGGCATGGCCCGGCCGCGGACGGGTCAGGGGCCGGT
>JBGAQN010000019.1:0-31672 GCA_044220725.1 Dermatophilaceae bacterium | reverse complement strand
CCTGACTCGACCCGTTCTGGTGGCACTTAAACCGTTCTCCTGCCAGAAATAACTGCCAGGAGAACGGTGTAAGTGCCACCGGCCGATGTGGGGGCCGGGGCCAAGTGCCAGGAGAACGGTGTAAGTGCCACCGGCCGATGTGGGCAGCCAGGGTGTCCGACTGACCTCCGACTAAGGGTGTCTCGTCGGTCACTCTCTGCGGCCAGGGCCCTTACGCGTCGGCCGATATGCGACCGTTAGACATGACCAGCACTGCGCCCACGCTTGCCCTCTCTGGCGGCACCCGGATGCCGCAGATCGCCCTCGGAACCTGGCCACTGGATGACACTGAAGCCGAACGGGCCGTCCTCAGCGCCATCGAAGTCGGCTATCGCCACGTCGACACCGCGGAGAACTACGAGAACGAACGGGGAGTCGGTCGCGCCCTTGCGGCGTCCGGTATGCCGCGTGCCGACCTGTTCGTGACGACGAAGCTCAACGCCCACTGGCACGGAGTCACCGAGGCCGCCGAAGGCCTGGACCGCGCCCTCGACCGACTCGGACTCGACTATGTCGACCTGGTGTTGCTGCACTGGCCCAACCCGGCCCGGGACCGTTACGTCCACGGGTGGGAGGGGCTCATCGCCCTCCGAGCAGCCGGCAAGGCTCGGGCCATCGGAGTGTCGAACTTCAAGCCCAAGCACCTGCGTCGGGTTATCACAGAGACCGGAGTCACCCCCGAGATCAACCAGATCGAAAGGCACCCCTACCTCATTCGCTCAGCATCGGTCGCCTTCAATGCCGAGCATGGGATCGTCACCGAGGGCTGGTCTCCGCTCGGTCGCGACAACGGGCTGCTGGACCACCCGGTCGTCACCGGGATCGCCGAGCAGGTGGGTCGGACGCCGAGCCAGGTGTTGCTGCGCTGGGCCGTCCAGGAAGGTCACGCCGTCGCGGTCAAGTCCAAGAGCCGCGAGCGTCAGGCCGAGAACCTCGCCGTCTTCGACTTCACCCTCACCGCGGCGCAGATGGCCGACTTGGACGACCTCGACACCGGTGAGCACCACGCCGTCGACTCGGACGTTTTCGGGCACTGAGCGTTTGGCGCGTCGGCCGGAAGGTCAGCCAACTGCCAGGACCGCTTGGACAGGCCGTACCAGAACCCGTCGATCACGCTGCGGTTGGCCACCGACCCGCCAGCCGAGGCCGCGCCCAGCGCGACATAGAGGGGCGCCCAGTGCTCCGTCCGCGGATGCGCCTGGCGAGCAGCGGGCGCCTTGACGAGCATGTCCAACAACGAGTCCACGTCCTGCCCGGCCATCGCCTCATCGGCCCAATGGTCGAACTCGCGTGACGCCGCCGGGGCGGGGGCGTCCGCGGGCGCTCCCGGGTTGAACCACCCCAGGTTGTGGGTGGTGAAGCCCGATCCGACGATCAGCGTCCCTTCGTCCCGCAACGGCGCCAAGCGCTCGCCGACCGCAAAGAGCATCCGCGGGTCCAATGTCGGCAAAGACAGCTGGATGACCGGCACATCGGCCTCCGGGAACATCTCCACCAGCGGAACGTAGGCCCCGTGGTCCAGGCCTCGGCTTTCATCGCGAGCCACGCCCAAGCCCGCATCAGTCAAGAGCCGCTCGGTCCGGGCGGCGAGTTCGGGAGCCGGCGGGGCGGCATACGTCACCTCGTAGTAGCGCTGCGGGAACCCCCAGAAGTCGTAGAGCAGCGGTGCGCCGGTGGTCGACGAGAGGGCGACCGGCGCGGCCTCCCAATGCGCCGACACCATGAGGATGTCCTTGGGTCGCGCCAACGTGTCTGCCCAGGCCGCGAGCTCGCGGGTCCATGTCGCGTCGTCGGCCAGGGGCGGCGCGCCATGACTGAGATAGAGCACCGGGGCGGCGGACATGCGGACTCCTGGAGAAAGTTGACAGTTCAAGCAAGTATGCCGTGCAACGGCCCGGCGCTCCGCCCTATTCCATCGTGTGCTCGCTCGGTCGGGATCGGGGCTTGGATGAGGTTGGTAACGCTTGGATGATGGTGCAGCATCATCCAAGCGTCATCACCCTCATCCAAGCACCGGGCGGCTGAGCCAGACAGTGCCGCAGCGACCGTGGCCAGGGACCCTCACGCGATCGGCGTGCGGGGGAGACGAGCCACGCCCGGGAGCAGGGCCGCCACCTGAGCCCAGGCGGTCTCCAGGGACCCGCCGAGCCACTCGACCACCCCGCGCCGTGCGTCACCGCCCAGCCCATGAACGGCATCGAGGTATGCCGTCGCGCCAGCCCGCGCGATCAATCCGTCAAGGACCCCAGGCGGAGGCGGACCGATCGCGGAGGTGACCACGCGGCATACCTCGTCGAGGTGCTCACGCGCAGCAGCGGCACCCGCATTGTCCGCAGGCGCTTTGGCGAGCATCGAGCGCAACCGCGAAACCCGTTCCGCCCGAGCCGATTCCAGCATCGCCAGCGCGCCGGCTCCGACCAGAGAGCCCAGCTCTTGGGCCGCGAAGAACGGGGCCCGGACGTGCCGGTGCCATGCCTCCAACGCAGCCAGCTCGCCGAGATAGCGCAGGTTCTTGGCGACCAGGCGATTGACTGACCGATAGTCGGCCGGCGACCGGTCGACGGTCATCGCGGGCGGCGGACCCACGACGACCAACTTGCCCGGACCGACGTCGGAGCGCAGCACCGACCCGGCAGCCACGACCGAGCCGAAGCCCACCGTGACCGGCCCGACCGTCCCTCCCTGCCCGCCGAGGAACACCGCAGGTTGGTCGAGCAGCACCCCGTGGACGACGTCACCGAACAGCGACGGGGTCGTCTTGTCCCCGTCGGGCGTGAAATTGAAGTGGATGTAGCTCGATCCCACCTCGGAGTGATCGCGCCGCGACGTCCCGCCCGACATGAGGCAGTCGCAGAAGTTGATGAGGCTGCCGAGGGTCACATAGGGCAACAGGATCGTCTGCTTGAGCCCGACCGTGTGAGCCGTGCTGGCCTGCTCTTCCAGCAGCGTCCCTTCCCGCACGTGAGCCCCAGACCCGAGGGAGGCGCCCTCCAGGAGAACGGTTTTCGCGGCATACCCGGCGGCGATCGAGGACCGCGGGCCGAGCCGGACGTCGTGGATCGTCACCGGCCCCTCGGCCCCGAGGGTGACCCCAGCCGAGATGACCGTCTCGGCGCCCGAGATGCGGCATCCGGGGTGGATGACGACGCCGTCGCCGCTCACCCGTGCCGGATCCACGTCGTCGGCCACCTGGACGGTGTCCGGCAGGGGCATCCGCACCCCGTTGGCGAGCAGGGCGGCAACCCCGGAGTCCGTGCGCATGACCAGCCAGTATGCCGGGTGACCCCTGCACGCGCCGCTGTCGAGGCGGCCGCCGAGGGGGTGCGTTCGCGACTCGGGCAAGCGTCCGCTACCGTGGCGCGGGCACTGACGTCCGAGCAGCGACGAATCCGCTGCACGTGG
The DNA here is from genome assembly GCA_044220725.1 of Dermatophilaceae bacterium. Classification (GTDB taxonomy): domain Bacteria; phylum Actinomycetota; class Actinomycetes; order Actinomycetales; family Dermatophilaceae; genus Phosphoribacter. The sequence goes on along the minus strand of JBGAQN010000019.1, from coordinate 28,231 downwards.
TGCTCAAGAACAGCAAGGGGTATGCCGTGGCAGCAGGGAAGGGCCGCAAGCTCGTCATCGTCGAGTCGCCGGCCAAGGCCAAGAAGATCGCCGAATACCTCGGTGGCGACTTCGAGGTCGAAGCATCGGTCGGTCACATCCGCGATCTGCCCAACCCGCGCGACCTGCCGGCCGAGCTCAAGAAGGGCCCGTTCGGAAAGTTCGCCGTCGACGTGGACAACGGGTTCGAGCCCTACTACGTCGTCGATGCCGACAAGCGCAAGAAGGTCGCCGACCTCAAACGCCTGGTCAAGGAGTCCTCCGAGCTCTATCTCGCCACCGATGAGGACCGCGAGGGCGAGGCCATCGCCTGGCACTTGCTCGAGGCGTTGCAGCCGCGAATCCCGGTCAAGCGCATGGTGTTCCACGAGATCACCCGCGAGGCGATCCAGCGTGCCGTCACCGACACCCGCGAGTTGGACACTCGGTTGGTCGACGCCCAGGAGACCCGCCGGATCCTCGACCGGCTCTACGGCTACGAGGTCTCGCCCGTCCTGTGGCGCAAGGTGCGTCAAGGGCTGTCGGCCGGCCGCGTCCAGTCGGTCGCAACCCGGATGGTCGTCGAGCGCGAACTCGAGCGGATGGCGTTCGTCGCCGCGTCCTACTGGGATGTCGAAGCCGACGTCACGCCGCGCGCGAGTAGCGAGCCGTTCACGGCACGGCTGGCCGGTGTCGACGGTCGCAAGGTAGCCACGGGCCGGGACTTCGGCGACGACGGACGGCTCAAGGGGTCGGCGGTCCACCTGGACCAAGCGGCAGCCCGGGCCATCGCACAGGGGTTGCGGACGGCCGAGGTTGCCGTCACGGACGTGGCCGAAAAGCCTTACACACGTCGTCCCGCCGCGCCGTTCACCACGTCGACGCTGCAACAGGAGGCGTCCCGCAAACTGCGGATGTCCTCCAAGCACGCCATGCGCGTCGCCCAGCGGCTCTACGAGAACGGCTACATCACCTATATGCGGACCGACTCGGTCACCCTCTCGGGGGCGGCCGTGTCCGCGGCGCGGCGGCAGGCGCGCGACCTCTACGGCGCCGACTATGTGCCCGGAACGCCGCGGGTCTACACGGCCAAGGTGAAGAACGCCCAAGAGGCCCACGAGGCGATCCGCCCAGCCGGTGACCACTTCCGCACCCCCGCTCAAGTCGCCGGGGAGCTGCGCGGCGAGGACTTCGCGCTTTACGAACTCATCTGGAAGCGCACCATCGCCTCCCAGATGACCGACGCGCGAGGCTCGACCGCCACCGTCAAACTTGGCGCCTCGCTCGGGCTCCCGCAGGCGGGCACCGTGGAACTGTCCGCGAGTGGGACCGTCATCACCTTCCGGGGGTTTCTCGCGGCATACGAGGAAGGCGTCGACGAGGACCGCCTGGCCCGCGCGCGCGAGGACGAAGCGGAGCGCCGCCTGCCGAAGCTGTCCGTGGGCGTCCCGGTTGACGTCCTGCGCGCCGATGCCGACGGTCACGAGACCACCCCGCCGCCGCGGTTCACCGAGGCGACCCTGGTGAAAGCCATGGAGGAGAAGGGGATCGGCCGTCCGAGCACGTATGCCGCGACCGTCGGCACGATCCAGGACCGCGGCTACGTCCGCACGCGCGGCTCGGCCCTCATCCCGACCTGGCTCGCCTTCGCGGTGACGCGGTTGTTGGAGGAGCACTTCACCGAGCTCGTCGACTACGACTTCACCGCCTCGATGGAGGAAGACCTCGACCGGATCGCGGCCGGCGAAGAGCAACGCTCTGCGTGGTTGCGCCGCTTCTACTTCGGTGACGAGGCCGCCAGCGGACAGGGCCTGCACGAGTTGGTCGAGGATCTCGGCGAGATCGACGCCCGCGAGATTTCCACGATCCACCTCGGCGACGGCATGGTCGTGCGAGTCGGTCGTTACGGTCCCTACGTCGAGGAACTCGCCCCAGTCGGTGTCGATCCGGCGACCGGGGAGGCATCCGAGGGTGCCCACACCCAACCGCGCCGAGCCACAATCACCGACGACATCGCCCCGGACGAGATGACACCGGCTAAGGCCCGCGAGTTGCTCGACGCCGCTGGCGATGACGGGCGCGTCTTGGGTCGCGAGCCGAAGACCGGCCACGAGATCGTCGCCAAAGCCGGGCGCTACGGGCCGTATGTCACCGAGGTGTTGCCCGATCCGCTGGAGGCCGAGGCCGGGACCAAGCACGCCAAGAAGCACGCCAAGGGCGGCAGGGACGTCAAGCCGCGCACCGCGTCGCTGTTCAAGGACATGGACCTCGCGACCATCGACCTGGACACTGCGCTGCGCCTCTTGTCGCTGCCGCGGGTCGTCGGGGTCGATGCCGAGGGCGTCGAGATCACCGCTCAGAACGGTCGCTACGGGCCGTATCTCAAGCGCGGCACGGACTCCCGGTCGCTGGCCACCGAGTCGCAGTTGTTCGACGTGACCTTGGAACAAGCGCTGCAGATCTATGCCCAGCCCAAGACTCGTGGCGGTCGGACGGCGGCAGCGCCACTGCGTGAGTTCGGTGCCGACCCGGTGTCGGGGCGTCCGGTCGTGCTCAAGGACGGCCGCTTCGGCCCCTATGTCACCGACGGCGAGACCAACGCAACGCTGCGCAAGGCCGACGATCCGGCGACCATCGAGGCCGACCGGGCCTATGAGCTCATCGCCGAGAAGCGCGCTCGCGGCCCGGTGACGCGCAAGCGGGCCGCCCCAGCTCGCAAGACCACGACCAAGACCGCAGCCAAGACGGCGACGAAGACAGCGACGCGTAAGACGGCGACCAAAACGGCACATCGCAAAGCGACGACGAAGACGACGGCGGAGAACCCGTGACGCGCACTGTGCGACCGGACGACCTGCGATTCCTGGACCCGTTGACCCCTGAACAGATTGCCCAGGCGGGCAGCTTGCATGCTCGGTTGCGCGCACATCGAGGTGAGTGGGGCCACTGGGAGGGCGGCAAACCTCGTCCCGACGGGGGACTCACCGCGCACTATGTCGTGTTGACCCCGATCGCGCAGGAGACCTACGACTGGCTGGTCACCGCTGATGTGTTGCCCGTCTTCGATTGGGTCGCCTGGTCGGCCAAGCGTGACCTGGTCAGGGGCAACGTCGCGGGCTTGACCCCCGATCTGGCTCGAGCGTTGCTGACCGCCCTAGTGCTGCAGGCTCGTTCCTCGGACGGCTCGCTGCTCGGGGCCTTCCGGCACGGCATCATCACCGACCTTTTGGGGGTGCTCGGCACCGAATCTGTCGTGGCCGAAGTCCATTCAGAATCGATGGCCGGTTGCAGCGACGGCCAGGCGGCGCGGGTCCTCGAACCCATCTGAGCAGCCCTGGCCGTCGCGCCCTGGCGCATCGACCAGTACTACGACCAAAGCCCGATGGCGGCTGCCCGCGCACGCCCCGCAGTGTTGAGCCATGGCCGGACCACCCCGGCCGCTCGACCTGAAAGGAAGCGCATCATGAAGCGCATCGCTCTTGCCATCGCCGCCACGGCGGCGGTCGTCCCGGCGGCCGTCGGCCTGCTCGGCAACGAGTCGTTCGCCCAGTCGCTGCCGACCACGGTCCCGGCGTCCGTCCAGCTCGTCAGCAGCTCGTCGAGCACCCCCGCGGCGACCGCCGACGACCACGGCGGCGACCGGACCACCCGCACTCCAGAGCCGGGAGACGACAACGGCGGCGACCGCCCTCGGGGTTCCTCGGACGATTCGACATCGGCCACGTCGTCGAGCTCTGCCACGACGGCGCGCTCGTCCAGCTCGGCTACCTCCGCATCGTCATCGATGTCGTCCTCGACGCGCTCGTCTGGCACCTCCACCTCGTCCGGCACCTCCACCTCCTCTGGCACGTCCAGTTCGTCGAGCTCGTCCCCGAGCACCTCCGACGACGATGACGACAACTCCGGCTCGTCGGGCTCGGGTTCTGGGTCTTCCGGCTCCGGCGGGGGCGATGATGGTCCTGGCGATGACCATGGCTCCGGTGGCCACGGCTCCGACGACTGAAAGGGCGCGCATCCTGACCGCGTCACCAACCCCGCCCGTGGGCGCCGAGGACCAGCCCCCCTCGGCGCCCATCGTGGCCTGGGTGACCCTAGCCGACGGCCAGCCCGCAGCGCGTCTTCAAGCCTTGCCTACCCCGGGGCGCACCCTGGCTCAGCTCGTCGTCGCGGCCCTCGTCGTTTTTGGCCTGGTCTTGGTCGGGACGTCGGTCGCAGCGAGCCGTCTGGCCGAGCGCGAAGCGGTCAATGACGCCGCCCACACCGCGAACCTGCTCGCCGAAGCGGTCGTCCAACCGGCCCTCACCGAGGCGCTCGTGGCCGGTGACCAGACGGCGTATGCCGCGTTCGACCGGATCGTCCGCGACAGCGTCCTGCCCAACAACATCGTCCGGGTCAAGCTGTGGACGCCCGATGGCACCATTGTCTATGCCGACGAGACCAGGCTGGTCGGCCAGCGCTTCCCTCTGGACCCCGAACAACTCGACGTGCTCGCGACCCCGCAAACCAAGGCCGAGGTCTCGGACCTGGACCGGTCCGAGAACGAGTTCGAGCGCTATGGGGGCAAGCTGCTCGAGGTCTATCGCCCCGTGTGGACCCCGGGTGGCCAGCCGTTGCTCTTCGAGGTGTATGGCGCCTACGCGCCGGTGGCCGAGCGCACCAGCGACCTGTGGCGAGGGTTGGCCGGACTGCTGGCCAGCAGCCTGCTCTTGCTCTTCGTCCTGATGACCCCCGTCCTGTGGAAGGTCCTCGGACGCCTTCGACAAGCCCACGAGCACCGCGAGGCCCTCCTGCGGCGTGCCGTCGATGCCTCCGAGGAAGAGCGGCGCCGCATTGCCGCCACCTTGCACGACGGCCCGGTCCAGGAGTTGGTCGCCAGCTCGCTCGTCGTTGCGGGCGCGGCCGAACAGGCTGCTGCTGCAGGCCTGCCCGCGCTGGCCGACGACATCCGCGAGGCCGGTGGGACCGTCCGGGCCAGTGTGGCCAGCCTGCGCTCCCTGCTCGTCGACCTTTATCCCGATCGCCTGGCCGACGCCGGGCTTGCCGCTGCGGTCGAGGACCTCGCCGGCCCGCTGCGCTCCCGAGGCACGACGGTCACGGTCGATCTGGACCGCGCAACCGTCGGCTCGCTCGACGAGGAGTCGGCCCACCTCATCTACCGGGTGACCCGCGAATGTCTGCGCAACGTCGCCAAACACGCCGGGGCCTGCACGGTGTCGGTGACGCTGACGCGGGAGGTGAGCACCCGGCATACCGAGCTCGTCGTCCGGGACAACGGCGTCGGGTTCGATGTCGTCGCCAGCCGCACCCGCCACGGCCACTTCGGCCTGCGCGTGCTCACCGATCTGGCCGAGGGGGCCGGGGCCGTGCTCCAGGTCGCCTCCGCCCCGGGAGCCGGCACCCGCTGGCGCCTGCTCCTGCCGCCCCCCTCAGGAGGTATGCCGTGACCGCTACTCCCGCAACCCCGCTCACGGACCCATCGGCGGACTCCACCGGCCAGGGTCGCCGCGCGCCGAGTCGCCCGATCACCGTCGTTCTCGTCGACGACCACCGACTCGTCCGCGCCGGCTTGCGGGGGATCATCGACGCGGCGGCGGACCTGACCGTCGTGGGCGAGGCCGCCGACGGGTCGGAGGCGCTGGCCGTCGTGCGGGCAGCCAAGCCCGACATCGTGCTCATGGACCTGTCGATGCCGGGCGTCGACGGCATCGAGGGGACGGCGCGGCTGCGCGACGCCGGGGAGTCGGCGCGGGTCGTCGTGCTCACGTCCTTCGTCGAGCACGAGCGGGTCACCGCAGCGTTGGCGGCTGGGGCCGTCGGCTATCTGCTCAAGGACAGCGACCCCCGCGACGTGCTCGAGGCGATCCGATCGGCCGCAGCGGGTCACGCTCCGTTGGATGCCCGAGTCACGCGGGCGCTGTTGCCCAGCTCCAAGCCAGCCGACCCGGCCGCGGCGCTGAGTGCTCGGGAGCGTGAGGTGCTCGTGCTGGTGGCCCAAGGCATGGCCAACAAGCAGGTCGCCCGGCAACTGGGGATCTCCGAGCGGACCGTCAAGGCCCACCTGGGCAACGTGTTCCGTCATATTGGGGTCGCCGACCGCACCAGCGCGGCGCTGTGGGCCCGAGACAACGGCGTCGGCTGACCACCTCTCGGCGAGGAGGGCGCGGCGCCGTGGCAGCGAATGGGCGGGCGCGGCGGCATACAGTGCCGGGAAACGGACTTGACCCTCACGCGAGGTGAGGGGCGAAGGTAAGGGCATGCCGACGACCGTGACCGACATCGACACCCCGTTGACGGTGGGCCAGGTGGCCGACCTGTTCGGGGTGACGGTGCGGACCCTGCATCACTACGACGAGATCGGGCTGGTCGTGCCGAGCGAACGCTCGCGGGCGGGCTATCGGCTCTACACCGCCGCCGATCTCGTCAGGTTGCAGCACGTCGTCGTTTACCGCCGGTTGGAGTTCCCGCTCGAGCAGATCGCCACGCTGCTGCAGGCGGGCGCCACCGATTCGCGGGCCAGTGCCGAACATCTGCGTCGGCAGCGGGCCGCGGTCCTGCATCGGCTGGACGAGCTGCGGGAGCTCGTCACAGCCATCGACACGGCCTTGGAGGCAACGATGAACGACCGACCCGCCACGCGCGAGGAGATGAGGGAGCTGTTCGGCGACGGCTTCTCTGACGACTACGAGGCGGAGGCGCAGCAGCGCTGGGGCGAGACCGACGCCTGGCGGCAGTCCCGGGAGCGGACGGCCCGCTACACGACGGCGGACTGGGCGCAGGTGAAGGTGGAAATGCAGGCTGTCGGGGAGGGTTTCGCGGCGGCCATGGACGCCGGTATGCCGCCCACAAGCCCGGTCGCGATGGAGGCCGCCGAGGCGCATCGGCGGTCGATCGAGCGGTTCTACGACTGCTCGTATGCCATGCATCGAGGGCTGGCAGACCTGTACCTGGCTGATCCTCGGTTCACCAAGACCTACGAGGACATCCGGGTGGGGATGGCGCAGTATGTCCACGACGCCATCCACGCCAACGCGCAAGAGCGAGACCCCTGCGGCGCCTGAGCCTCGCAGCGCGAGCTAGGCCGTATGCCGGGTGTCCGGCATACGGCTTAGGCTTCGGACCGTGAGCCACCCGCCCTCGACGACACCCCCCACGGGATTGTTCGTCGCCTTCGAGGGCGGCGACGGGGCGGGAAAGTCCACCCAGGTGCGCCTGCTCGCTGCGGCGCTGGAGGCGGCCGGCCGCGAGGTGCTGGTCACCCGGCAGCCGGGTGGGACACCACTCGGGGCGGAGATCCGGCGGCTGGTCATGCACGGTGACCACGTCAGCCCCCGCGCCGAGGCCCTGCTGTATGCCGCCGACAAGGCCCACCATGTCGACGAACTGATCCGTCCGACCCTTGACCGCGGCGCCGACGTGCTCACCGACCGCTACACCGATTCCTCGATCGCCTATCAAGGGGCTGGACGCGCCCTGGGGCCGCAGGAGATCCACGACTTGCTCGCCTGGGCGGTCGACGGCCTGTTCCCGGACATGACCTTCGTCGTCGACGTGCCAGCGGCCGTGGGGCGAGCCCGCCGAGGGGTGGTCCAGGACCGGATCGAGGCCGAGGGCGACGACTTCCACGAGCGGGTCCGCCAGCATTTCCTCGACCTGGCCGCCGCCGCTCCCGAGCGCTACCTCGTCCTGGACGGCACCGCGGATCCCGCCGAACTGCACCAGGCCGTGCTCGCTCGGTTGCGGGCCGAGGGGGTCACGCTGTGAGTGTCTGGGATGACGTCGTCGGACAGTCGCAGACGGTCCGCACCCTCAGCCATGCCGCCACTGACCCGGCCGGGATGACCCATTCTTGGTTGCTCACCGGCCCACCCGGCTCCGGTCGATCCACCGCGGCCCGAGCCTTTGCCGCCGCCCTGCAATGCCCCGACCACGGCTGCGGCACCTGCCGTGAGTGCCGGACCGCGACCGAAGGCACTCACGCTGACGTGCGGATCGTCTCGACCGAGGGCTTGTCGATCAAGGTCGAAGACACCCGGGCGCTCGTGCAGGAGGCCGGGCTGCGGCCGTCTGTCGGCGCCTGGCGGGTCATCGTGATCGAAGATGCCGATCGGTTGACCGAACGTGCGGCCGACGCCCTGCTCAAGGCGTTGGAGGAGCCAACCCCGCGCACCGTCTGGATCCTGTGCGCCCCGTCCCTCGAAGATGTCATCGTCACCATCCGGTCCAGGTGCCGCCATGTCCGGCTGCGGACGCCGCCCGTTGCGGCCGTGGCCGACCTGTTGACCCGGCGCGACGGCATACCGGAGCCGATGGCCAGGTATGCCGCGCGAGCCGCGCAGTGCCATGTGGGCATGGCTCGGCGTTTGGCCCGCGACGAAGGGGCCCGCAACCGGCGGCACGAGATCATCAGCCTCCCGCTGCGCATCCGCGGGGTCGGCGACGCCGTCGGCGCAGCGGCCGACCTGGCGAGCATCGCCGACGCCGAGGCCGGGGCGTCGTCCGCGTCCCGCGATGCAGCCGAACGCACGCGGCTCATGGAAACCCTGGGGGCCGATCCCGGTGCGCGCACCCAGCCACCGCATATCCGCGCCCAGCTCGCTGCGCTGGAGAAGGAACAGAAGGCCCGCGCGACTCGATTCGGCCGTGATGTCGTCGATCGGTCGCTCGTCGACCTGCTGTCGATGTATCGCGATGCGCTCCTGGTCACTGCCGGGGCTACCGTCGAGTTGGTCAATGCCGAAGCGCTGGACCAGGTGCGCGCCCTCGCCGGAGCGATGAGCGCCGAGCGACTGTTGCAGTGCATGGACGCGATCGGCGAGGCGCGCGAACGGATCAACCTCAATGTCCCGCCGCTGCTCGCCCTCGAGGCCATGGCTGTGGCGTTGGCGATCCCCGGATCTGGCGACCGGTGAGCGCGGCGGCACGTGCCGGTCACGTCCGGGCATGCGACGATTCGGTATGCCGCACAACAGGGGACGACAAGGAGCAGCACCGGTCATGAACGTCGGGGCCGTCACGCCAGGCAGGGCAACCGCATCATCGATCGCCACACGACGACTGTCTGCCCGGACAGCGTCGCGAGGGCTGACGGTCCTCGCGACGGCACTCGTCGGGCAACTCGTGCTCTCGGCCTGCCTCGTGCTGCCATTCCTGCCCAAGGACGACGACGCGGGCGGCGGCGGGACGATCGTGCCCACCGCCGCGGCTGACCCGAGCGTCGCTCGCCAGCCGCCGACCGGGACCACCGGCTTGGACCGGTTCTACGCCCAGCAGTTGACCTGGCGCGCCTGCGCCGGGTCGGAGTGCGCCACGCTGGAAGTCCCGGTCGACTACGCCCAACCTCAGGGTTCGACGATCCAGCTGGCGGTGCTGCGAGTCAAGGCGCGTTCGTCGTCGGGGAGGATCGGCTCACTCGTGGTCAACCCGGGCGGTCCTGGCGGTTCGGGGGTGGATTACGCCAGTCATGCCAGCCAGATCGTCGGGGCGCCGGTGCGGGCGGCATACGACATCGTGGGCTTCGACCCGCGTGGGGTGGGGGCATCCGCTCCGATCGACTGTCTCGACGATGCCGGGCTCGACGCCTTCCTGGGCATGGACCCGACGCCCGACGATGCGGCCGAGAAGCAGCAGTTCGTCGATGGATCCAAGAAGCTTGCCGACGGCTGCCGAGCCAGGGGCGGGACGCTGCTGGCTCACGTGTCGACCGTCGACGCGGCCAAGGACATGGACGTCTTGCGCGCTGCGCTGGGCGAACCGACCCTGCACTACCTGGGCAAGTCCTACGGCACCTTCCTCGGGACAACGTACGCCGGGCTCTTCCCGACGAAGGTGGGCCGGTTCGTCCTCGATGGGGTCGTGCCCCCCGACCTGTCCTCTCGGGAGCTCTCCGAGGGCCAGGCGCGCGGTTTCGAGGCTGCCACGCGGGCCTACGTCGCAAGTTGCCTCAAGCGGACCAACTGCCCGCTCGGAACCACGGTCGACGAGGGCATGCAATGGTTGCGGGACTTCCTCGTCGGCCTGGATGCCCAACCGATCCGAGTGACCAACGACCAGAAGGTCACCGAACTCACCGAAGCCTGGGGGGCCATCGGGATGGCCTACGCCATGTATTCGCAGCAGGCGTGGCCGATGCTCACCGCCGCACTCATCGACGCGAAGAACGGCGACGGGAACGCCCTCATGGATCTGGCCAACCAGTATGCCGACCGTGACTCGGGTGGCGGCTATGCGGGCAACATCATGGAAGTCATCTACGCGGTCAACTGCCTCGACCGACCGGACACAGCTGATCTCGCCGTGATCGACCAGAACGCCGAGGCCTTCACTAAGGTCGCGCCGACATGGGGTCGGTTCCTGGCCTGGGGGTCGGTGGCCTGCGGTGTGTGGCCGATCCAGTCGGGCGCCACGCCGGCGAAGATCACCGCGGCCGGTAGCGGGCCGATCGTCGTCGTTGGGACGACTCGGGACCCGGCGACGATCTACGAATGGTCGGTGCGGTTGCGCGCCGACTTGGCCAACGCGGTCCTGCTGACCTTCGACGGCGACGGGCACACGGCATACACCCGCTCCAACTCGTGCATCGACCGACCGATCGACGACTACTACGTCAAGGGAACCGTGCCCAAAGACGGGCTGAAGTGCTGAGGGGTGGTCCTAACGGCCGGCGATCACGAGGCCTTTGGTCTGGGCTCCCAGCGCGGTCAGCGCCTTGACGGCGCGGTCGTAGAACGGTCGGTATGCCGCCTTGCGGGCCTCGCTGACAGCGGGATCGGCCAGCAACGTGGCCAGGTCGAGGTAGCGCAGCGGTTCGGATAGATGGCTCATCGCGGCGGGACGGGCTTCGGCCCGGGTGACCGTCCAGCGGCCGTCGCTGCCTTCGGTGAAGGTGAACCGAGCCATGACCTCGTGCTGTGCCTTGACCAGATGGGGCAGCCGGTGCTGGTGGGCGATCATGTTGCCCAGGCCGTAGGCGACCCAGGTGTCGCCGAGCTTGTCGATGGGCTGGACGACGTGAGCGTGGTGCCCGTAGATGAGGTCGATGTCGGGAGAAGCCGCCAACGCCGTCGCGACATCGCGTTGCTGGGCGGTGGGCAGGATCTGGTATTCCTGGCCGGTGTGTAGGGCAACCAGGACGATCTGGGCGCCAGCCGCCCGGGCGGCCTTGGCATCGGCGAGGATCTTCGCGGTGTCGATGATGTCGACGGCCCACTTCTTGTCGGCCGGAAGCTGGAAGCCGTTGAGCCCGTATGAATATCCCAGCAGCGCGACCTTGACTCCGTGGGCGTCGAGCATCGTCGTGCCGGCTTCTTCCGCAGCGCTGCGGTTGCTGCCGGCATGTTTGAGGCCGGCCGCGTCCATGGCATCCAGGGTTCGCTTGACTCCGTCGACACCCTTGTCGATGGTGTGGTTGGACGCCGTGGTGCAGGCGTCGAATCCAGTGTCGACCAGGGCCGGCAGGATCTCACGAGGAACAGAGAAGACGGGGTACGTGGTGTAAGGCCCGCCGGAGGGCGCAATCGGGGTTTCCAGGTTGCAAATAGCCAGGTCGGCGCTCTCGGCGAACGGCTTGGCCCCGGCCAGCAGCGGTCGGTAGTCCAGGCCGTTGCTTGCTTGGGAGGGGTTGGCTGCGCCGTCTTTGCGCGCTTGGTCGGTCACTCCGGAGTGCAGCAACACGTCGCCGGTGAGCGCGACCGTGACCGTCTGCCCGGTGGGGGTGTTCGTCGCTGTGGGGGACGGCGCGCTGCCGGTCGCGTTGGCCTGAGTGGAGGCGGCAGCGCTGGCTGGGGTGGTTTGACCGGCCAGCGGGACCGGAGCCGAGGACGCACTACACGCGGACAACATCGCGGCCAGGGCGACGGTCAGGGTCGCGCCGAGGCGGGCAGGGAACGCCGTACGGGTCACGGTATGAGGGTAGGGCAGCGACATGGCGGACCCGGGCCGCGACTCATGGCGGGGTATGCCGCGTCGCCTCGGTTTCGTGGGTCGCTCCGGGTGTCCGTATACTCGGTGCCCGCGCCTCGGCAGAGGCGCAAGCCGCCTTAGCTCAGTCGGCAGAGCGATTCACTCGTAATGAATAGGTCTGGGGTTCGATTCCCCAAGGCGGCTCCACCCGCAGAAGCACGCGCCCTCCGGTCCTCCGGGGGGCGTTTCTGTCGCGCCGCCGGGTCGGGACCCTGGGCCCATGGCGCGCGGTCGGAGACTCGTTAGCCTGGCTGGCGTGACCGACACCGACCACCCCTGGCCGGAGCCGCTGCGCCGGATGCCCGACGGGACGGTCAAGCAGATCAACCCTTATTCGGGGACGTCAGTGTGGACCGTTCCGGGACGGGGCAATCGTCCGATCGTCTCCGGGTTGCCGGCGTCGGGGCCGATCGACCATGGCCAGGACGGCCGGCACTGTGCGTTCTGCGAGCGCCGCTATTTCGACACCCCGCCGGAGAAGGCGCGTCTGGTCGCCGATCCCGATGGGTGGCACTTGCTGCGGGGTCTGGAGGCCGATCGCTTGGAGAGCTCGGTCGCGCAGTTCCGGCGCATCCCCAACCTCTTCGAGATCGTCGCCTACGACTACTGGCGGCTCAATTACGGGTTCGAGCCGGGTCGAGATGCTCGGTCACATCACGATCACTACCTGTCGACCGAACGGGGCCGCGCCCACGTCGATCAGATGGTGCGCACCCGCGCGATGGCCGGCGGGATGACCGAGCAGGGTTGGGCAGCGATGGACGCGCACGACAAGGCCCAACGGGTCATGTCCTTCTTCGCCGGCACCCACGATGTCATCGTCGCGCGCCGCCATTACACGGACGGGGCGACGACGACCGACCAGTTGGCCTCGTCGGGGACGCTGACGGTCGATGAGCACGCGGCATACCTCGGCTTCTCGGTCGAGGCGCTGCGCTCGCTCTACGAGGCGAACCGGTATGCCCGCTACGTCGCGGTGTTCCAGAACTGGCTGCGGCCCGCGGGGGCCTCCTTCGACCACCTGCACAAGCAGCTCGTCGCCGTCGACGAGCGCAGCGTGCGCACCGAACACGAGCTGCGCCGACTGCGGGACAACCTCAACCTCTACAACGAGTTCGCCGTCGACTACGCCGCGCGACAGAACCTCATCGTCGCCGAGAACCCGTATGCCGTGGCCTTCGCCGGGTTCGGCCACCGCTATCCGTCGCTCGAGATCTACAGCAAGAGCGAATTCGCTCGGCCGTGGGAGCAACCGGCGGAAGACCTGCGGGGCTTCTCGGAGTTGGTCCACGCCTGTCATGCCGCCACCGGGGCGCAGGTCCCGACCAACGAAGAGTGGCACCACCAGGCTCCGGACGTCGATCTGCCGATGCCCTGGCGGGCCGTGCTCAAGTGGCGGGTGTCGACCCTGGCCGGGTTCGAGGGCGGGACCAAGATCTACCTCAACACCATCGACCCTTGGCACGTCCGGGATCGAGTCGTCGCGCACCTCTACGCACTGCGGGAACAGGGCCGGATAGCCCCCGGCCTGCGGATTGCCACCGAGTGCACCTGCCGTCCCAACTCGCTGAAGTACAACCCGCTGTTGCACTGACGGGCCTGGCGCGCGTCGCTGTTCGTTATCTAATCGTTATGTTTCTCGAACAGGCGACCGAATTCGCTTCTTTACCTGCGGAAAAACAGCCGTGTGATTTCTCGAATGACACTCATGTCATTTTCCAATCCCGGCGTGTCGCAACGTGATTGGAGTGAGTGCTGTTTCGCGTGTGACGAATGAGTCCTACTCTCGGTGACGTTCTGGGGGAGAGGTCCAGGAAATCAGCGACGCGCCGTGAAAGGCCGTCGCTGCACACGAAGGAGCGCGGCGTGGCGAGTGCATACTCCAGGTCACGCCTGCGCCTGCGGTGGATGGTGGCGACGGGGTGTGCGCTGGCCTTCGTGACCAGCTCCGGGTCATCGGCCAATGCCGATCCGGCCCCCGTCGTTCCCTCCGCCGAACAGGTCGCAGCGGCGGCCTCGGCGGCGGGTGCGGCCGCAGCCCAGGTGGCGGTGATCGACGCCGAGTTGGCGGGGGCACGCGCCAGCCTGGCCACTCAGCAGGAGCGGGCCGGGATGGCCGCCGAGGAGTTCAACCGTGCCGCTGAGGAGTTGGCCGAGGCGACAGCTGCGAGCGCAACCGCGTCCGAGCAGGCCGACGCGGCGGCCCGCGAGTCGGAGCGGGCCAGCCTCGCGCTGTCCCGGTATGCCGCCGAGGTCTTCCAGAGCGGCGGAGGCCTGGGGGCCCTCGACGTCTTCTTTGGGGCAGGTGGCCCGGCGCAGACCTTGGATCGAGCCGCCGGCATCGAGGCCGTCGGTGCCGAGCGCACGCGGGTGATGCAGGAAGCCGAGACCACCCGTCACGTTGCTCTGACGTTGCAGTCCGTGGCAGCAGAAGCCCAGCTGCGTCTGGAGTCGGCCGTCGAGACGGCGCGAACGGCCAAGGAGACCGCTCAGCGCGACAACCAGGCTGCTGCGGTGGCCGCGGCTGCAGTGGCGGCGCGACAGGAGGCGGCCCTCGCGCAGTTGGCGGTCTTGCGCAACTCCTCGATCGAGGTGGAACGCGCTCGCCAGGACGGGCTGGAGGCCCTCGAACAGGCGAGGATTGCCGAGGAGGCCCGACGTAAGGCCGCCGAAGAGGCCGCCCGTCGGGCGGCTGCGGAGGAAGCCGCGCGCAAGGCCGCCGCTGCGGAAGCCGCCCGCAAAGCGGCTGCCGAAGAGGCCGCTCGCAAGGCCGCGGAGGAAGCTGCCAGGCCGACCGCGACGCCGAAGTCCACGACCACGCCCAAGTCCACGACCACGCCGAAATCCACGACCACGCCGAAACCGACGACCTCGACGGGCTCGACGTCCACTTCGACGAAAGCGACCTCGACGTCGTCGTCGACAACCTCCTCGAATCTGCCGAAGCCCAAGGCCGGCGCGGCAGCAGTCATTGCGTTCGCACGGGCCCAACTCGGCGAGCCCTATGTGTGGGCCGCCGACGGACCAGACTCGTGGGACTGCTCGGGATTGACGATGATGGCCTGGGCTCAAGCCGGTGTGAAGCTGACGCACTACACCGGCAGCCAGTACAAGCAGACCGCCCGGGTTCCGGTCGACCAACTCGAGCCGGGTGACCTGGTCTTCTTCGGGCCTAACGTCGCCGGCATTCACCACGTCGGGCTGTTCATCGGCAACGGTCAGATGATCCACGCCCCCTACACGGGGACTGTCGTGAAGATCCAGACCATCTGGCGCTCGGACCTCATCCCCTACGGCGGACGCCCGTAAGCGCCGCCGCCGCATGGAGCGAGCCGGAACGATCGCGACGGCCGACGGCGGACCTCACCGACCGGCGCGGGGCTTAGTGCGTTGAGGGGCCGCGCCAGCGCGCGGTGGTGTGACCGGCGGCCGAAGCCCGTTCCAACGCCTCGATGACGACCCGCTCGGCGACCTTGCGTCCGAACCACCGTGAGCTGTCGACCGATTTGCCCGGCTCGAGGTCCTTGTAGGTCTCGAAGAAGTGCCCGATGGCTGCGATCTCGAACTTGTTGATGTGCTCGAGTTCGGTGACGTCGGAGTGGCGCGGGTCGGTCGCCGGGACGCAGAGGATCTTGTCGTCGCCCCCGGCTTCGTCGGTCATCTGGAAGACCGCGATCGGCCGGGCTCGAACGACGCAGCCGGGGAAGGTTGGCTCGTCGAGCAGGACCATGGCGTCCAGCGGGTCGCCGTCCTCGCCGAGGGTGTCCTCGATGTAGCCGTAGTCGGACGGGTAGGACATCGAGGTGAACAGCCACCGGTCCAGCCGGATCCGGCCGGTCTCGTGGTCAACTTCGTACTTGTTGCGGAATCCACGAGGGATCTCGACCGTAACGTCGAACTCCACAGCAGTCCCCTCATCGCTCGGTCTCGGTGACCTACGCTTCAGATGTCGTCGGTCGGTATCCAGCCTAGGGGGTTCGCTGTGCGTCGCCGGACCCTCACCACCCTGGTCGTCGTCAGCGGCCTCCTCGGGTATGCCGCAGCGGATCTGTTCGACGTCGTCCCGGGCGTCGTCACCATCTCCGCGCCAGCCGTCTACGCGTCGCCGACCGCGTCGGCCCGAGGCTCGGCGCATCTTCCCGTGCCGACCCCACCGCCATCCGGTATGCCGGTCTCGCCCGCAGCTGGGCAGGCACCGCTGCCCAGCGCGGCTGGGGTCAAGGCGGCGGTGTCAGCCGCGCTGGCCGATCCCGATCTGGCCGGCGCCGCTGTCCTCGTCGAAGACGCGGCCACCGGAGCGACATTGCTGGAGAATGCCGCCACGGCGCCTCGGATCCCCGCCTCGACGCTCAAACTCGTTGCGGCGCTAGCGGTCCAGCAGGAGTTCCCGGCGGGTTCCACCTTGTCGACCCGCGTCGTCCAAGGGGGCACCCCCAACGAGGTGGTCCTCGTCGCGGGCGGGGACATGTTCCTGGCTCCGGACCGGGGCGACCCCGCCGCGGTCGTCGGGCGGGCTGGGCTCGGCGATCTCGCCGATCAGGTGAGCGCTCGACTCAAGTCCCGAGGCATCACGTCCGCGACAGTCTCGGTGAACACGAGGTATGCCCCGGGCCCCCAGGAGGCGGCCGGCTGGCGGCCTGACTACCGTCGGTTGGGCATCGTCGGCCCGGTTGCCATGCTCGGGTTGTCCTCCCAGTGGGCCCAAAGCGGCCAGCCGGGCCCTGCCGACCCGGTCGCGGAGGTCGCCAAGGCTTTCGGGGCCCGCCTGACCGAGCGGGGCGTCGCTGCGAGCGTCGCTGCCGTCCCGTCAGGTGCGGGCGCCGCGTCTGGGTCGGCGCCGGCTGGCCCGCGTGCCGGGGCGGGGCCCACCGAGACCGGGGCCGGGTCTAGCCAGACCGGGGCGGGCCGCACGGTGGTGCCCGAGGGCACCGAGTTGGGTGTCGTCACCTCGGCGCCGGTCACCGACCTGGTGGGGTTGGCCCTGGAGCGCAGCGACAACACCCTCACCGAGTCCCTCGCTCGGCAGGCCGCCTTCCGGGCCGGACGCTCGAGCGACTTCGAGGGGACCGCGGCATACCTGCGGGACTCCCTCGCCCGGGCGGGTCTGGACTCGGCCGGGGTGAGCCTGCACGACGCCTCCGGACTGAGCCGGACCAACCTCCTCACCGCCCACGTCTTGGCCGACGTCCTCGCCTTGGGGGTGCACGGCCGACTCCCGGGCCTCACCGAAGCATTGCGGCACTTGCCCGTTGCTGGGCTCACCGGCACTCTGGAACAGCGCTACACGGCGTCCGGACAAGCCCCCGGCGCAGGAGTCGTGCGGGCCAAGACCGGCTCGCTCAACGGGGTCAACTC
This sequence comes from Dermatophilaceae bacterium, assembly GCA_044220725.1. Lineage (GTDB taxonomy): Bacteria > Actinomycetota > Actinomycetes > Actinomycetales > Dermatophilaceae > Phosphoribacter. Next base: position 10,900 of record JBGAQN010000019.1, on the reverse strand, counting down.
CCTCGCGGGCATCGTCGTGACGGCCGAGGGCCGACTGCTGATCTTTGTCATCCTCCAACAGGGGCCGGTGGGAACGGCCGAAGCCCGGGACGCGTTGGACCGGTTCGGAGCGACGCTCGCGGCGTGCGGATGTCGTTGACCTTGAAGGGATATCCGCGGTGACTGACGCCCCGACCGACCACGACAGCACGCGTTCGGACCGGGCCGAGGACCCCGAGTCGATGATCGATTGGCAGTTTGCCCAGGCGACCGCTGCTCGGCTGGCCGGGTCGGGTCCGCGGGTCTCCGCGAGCGAGGCGGCCGCCATCGTCGGTGACCTGCGCCGGGCGGCTGCCGCCGCGCACGAGCCCGTCGCGCAGACTGCGCGGCTGACTTCCCCGCCCGGGTCAGCGCCTGTTCTTGTCGTCGACCGCGCCGGTTGGGCGAGCGCCAACGTCGGGTCCATGCGGGCTCTGATCGACCCGGTGGTGTCCAAGCTGTCCGCCGGCCTTACGTCGCCTCAATCCGCGGGGATGACCGCCTTCGGCGGCAAGGTCACCGGCGCCGAGACCGGGGCGCTGTTGGCCTTTCTGGCCAGCAAGATCCTCGGGCAATACGACCTCGCGCCGTCCGGGCAGCCCCGGCTGCTGCTCGTGGCCCCGAATATCGTCCAGGCCGAGCGGGAGATGGGAGTCTCGCCGCACGACTTCCGGCTCTGGGTCGCCATGCACGAGGAGACCCACCGCGTCCAGTTCACCGCCGTCCCATGGCTGCGCGAGCACATGATCGAGGCGTCCCGCACCCTGGCCGGGGAGTTGGCGCCATCCCCGGGTGAGTTGGCCGAGAAGATCGAGCACATCGCTCGCCGGTTGCCCGAGGCATTCCAGCCCGGCTCGACCGGCCTGGCTGAGGTATTCCTCACCCCCGAACTGAAGGCCAAGATCGGTGAGTTGACGGCCGTTATGTCGCTGTTGGAGGGTCATGCGGACGTCGTCATGGACGATGTCGGGCCGTCGGTCATCCCGTCGGTGGCCGTCATCAGGGAGAAGTTCACCCAGCGCCGGGCCGGTCTCGGGGTGTTCGACCGGATGATCCGCCGCGTCCTCGGCCTCGAGGCCAAGATGCGCCAGTATGCCGACGGAGCCGTCTTCGTCCGCGCCGTCGTCGACCGGGTCGGGATCGACGGGTTCAACGCGGTGTGGACCTCCCCCCAGACCCTGCCGAGTGCGGCCGACATGGCCGACCCGGCCGCCTGGGTCGCCCGCGTCCACGGCTGACCGGGGCTCGGCGGCCACCCCCCAACCCTGCGAGACTGGTCGCCGTGCCCGGTCCCGCTCCAGCCGTCGCCGCGGTGCGCCGCGCGGTCCGCGCTGCCCTGACGGGTATGCCGCCGGGCTCGCTCGTGCTCGTGGCGTGCTCTGGGGGACCTGATTCGCTGGCCCTGGCCGCGGCCGCCGGCTTTGTCGCTCCCCGGGTCGGACAGCGGGCTGGCGCCATCGTTGTCGACCACGGTCTGCAGGCCGGCTCCGATCGAGTGGCCAGGGCCGCTGCCGATCAGTGCTTCGGCCTTGGGCTGGCCCCGGTCGAGGTGATCCGGGTGGACGTCTCAGCCTCGGGCTCCGGTCCCGAGGACGCAGCCCGCAGCGCGCGGTTTGCCGCCCTTGACGCGGCGGCGGCACGGCATACGGCGGTCTCGGTGCTGCTGGGGCACACCCGGGACGACCAGGCCGAGCAGGTCCTGCTGGGCCTCGCCCGCGGCTCCGGGGCGCGGTCGCTGTCCGGTATGCCGCCCACCCGCGATGGTTATGTGCGGCCTCTTCTCGGGGTTACCCGCGCGCAGACCCAGGCGGCCTGTCTGGAGGTGGGCCTCGTGCCGTGGCACGATCCGCACAATGCCGATGCGCGGTTTGCCCGCGTGCGCGCGCGGCGGGCGTTGGCCGACCTGGAGCGTGACCTGGGGCCGGGTGTGACCGCCGCGCTCGCCCGATCGGCCGACCTGCTGCGCGACGATGCCGACCTGCTCGACGAGTTGGCCGCCCGAGCCCGCGCCGGACTCGCAACTGGAGGTGATGAGCCCCAGAGGTCGTCGGCCTCGGCGAAGCCCGCCTCTGACGGTCGGGCCCAGCGTCGATCGCAGGGAGTACGTGTGGCGCACGCAGTGGGTCAGACGCAGGGAGATGTTCGGGTGCCCGCCGACGGCCTGGCCGACTTGCCCGATGCCCTTCGGCGGCGGGTGTGGCGGATCCTGGCAGGGGAAGCCGGGGCGCGGCCGCTGTCCGCCGGGCACGTCGAGTCTTTGGACGCCCTGGTCATGTCCTGGCGGGGCCAGGGCACGGTCGACCTGCCCGGTGGCGTCGTCGGCGAGCGGGTCGTCGGGTCGATCCACTTGGGTTCTCGATGCTGAGGCATTGCTCACTGTGAGTGAGCAGTGCCTCATGCCCCCCGCGACCGATGGTGAGACTGAGGCGTTGCTCACTGTGAGTGAGCAATGCCTCAGGTGTTTGGACCCCAATGCGTCCCCGGACGGGCATTGGTCGACAATCCGCTTCGATAGGGTCGGTCCCGACCGCGACCGAACGGCGCAACGCGCCGGTGACTGCCAGGAGGAGCGCGTCGTGGACGCAGCCAGCATGGGTTCGGGCCTCACCAAGATCCTGCTCACCGAAGAACAGATCCTCGCCCGACTTCAGGACCTGGCCGAGCAGATTTGGGCGGACTACGCCGGGAAGGACCTTCTCTTGGTTGGCGTGCTCAAGGGTGCCGTCCTGGTCATGGCCGACCTCATGCGGGCCATGCCGGGGACCGTTCGGATGGATTGGATGGCCGTGTCGAGTTATGGCTCGGGCACCAAGTCCTCAGGCGTCGTGCGGATCATCAAGGACCTCGACACCGACATCACCGACAAGCACGTGCTCGTCGTCGAGGACATCATCGACTCCGGCCTCACCCTGTCCTGGATCATGGCCAACCTCAGCTCCCGCAAACCGGCCTCGCTTGAGATCTGTGCGCTCTTGCGCAAGCCCGAGGTCGCCAAGGTGGCGATCGAGGTCAAGTACCTCGGGTTCGACATCCCCAACGAATTCGTCGTGGGGTACGGCCTGGACTACGCCGAGGACTACCGCAATCTGCGGTGCATCGGCACCTTGTCCCCCTCGGTCTATAGCTGACCTGGCGGGGGCAGCACCCGACCCGAGCGCCGAGCTGTGCGGGCGGCATACCCCAACGTGGAACACCAGCGTCGGGCCGGGCGTTGACCTGCGAGAATCCCTGCAGTTGGCGCGGTCCGAGGCGACCGCGCGGCCCGCGAGTGACAGCACGACGACCAGGAGGCTGGGGCAGCGCCCCGTAGACGCATGACGACCAAACGCGCGATCCGCCCCCAGTGGCTCATCTTCATTCTCCTGGCTCTGGGCCTGACCGCCTTCCTCATGTTCTTCTCCGACTCCGGGGGTTACACCCGGGTGGACACCTCGGCGGCTCTGCAACTCGTGACCGACGGCAAGGTCGAGTCGGCGCGTGTGGTCAACAACGAGCGCCTCGAACTTGTGCTCAAGGAGGGGGTCACCTACTCCGACGGCGCGCGGGTCAAGGACGCGACCAAGGTCTACGCCTTCTATGTCCAGGCCCGCGGACCGCAGATCGTCAAAACCTTGGACGAGCACCCGCCAAGCAAGGGCTTCACCGACCAGATCGACTCCCAAAACTGGTTCGCCTCGATGCTCAGCCTGGTCTTGCCCATGATCATCGTCCTCGGGCTGTTCTGGTTCCTCATGGGGCAGATGCAGGGCGGCGGCAACCGGGTCATGCAGTTCGGCAAGTCGCGGGCCAAACTCGCCACCAAAGACATGCCCAAGGTGACCTTCGCCGATGTTGCAGGGGCCGACGAAGCCGTCGAAGAACTGCACGAGATCAAGGAGTTCCTTCAGGACCCGGCCCGGTTCCTCGCCGTGGGCGCCAAGATTCCCAAGGGTGTCCTGCTCTACGGCCAACCGGGCACTGGCAAGACCTTGCTGGCCAGGGCGGTCGCCGGCGAGGCGGGCGTGCCGTTCTACTCGATCTCGGGGTCGGACTTCGTCGAGATGTTCGTCGGTGTCGGCGCATCACGAGTGCGCGACCTCTTCGAGCAGGCCAAGGCCAACGCGCCTGCCATTGTCTTCGTCGACGAGATCGACGCGGTCGGTCGACACCGGGGCGCCGGGCTCGGTGGTGGGCACGACGAGCGCGAGCAGACCCTCAACCAACTGCTCGTCGAGATGGACGGCTTCGACGTCAAGACCAACGTCATCCTCATCGCGGCCACCAACCGACCCGACATCCTCGACCCGGCGTTGTTGCGTCCCGGGCGGTTCGACCGGCAGATCGCTGTCGAAGCGCCGGACATGATCGGTCGCCACCGAATCCTCCAGGTGCATGCCCAGGGCAAGCCGATGGCCCCCGATGTCGACCTGCTCGCCGTCGCTCGGCGCACCCCCGGCTTCACCGGCGCCGACCTGGCCAACGTCCTCAACGAGGCCGCCCTGCTCACTGCCCGGTCGAACCGGCAGTTCATCGACAATGCCGCCCTCGACGAGGCCATCGACCGTGTGGTGGCCGGTCCGCAGAAGCGAACCCGGATCATGTCGGCCAAGGAACGCAAGATCACGGCATACCACGAGGGTGGCCATGCCATCGTGGCCGCCGCGATGAATCACACCGACCCGGTGACCAAGGTGACCATCCTGCCGCGCGGGCGGGCCCTGGGATACACGATGGTCATGCCGCAGGACGACAAATACTCGACGACGCGCAACGAGATCCTCGACCAGCTCGCCTATGCCCTCGGCGGCCGGGTCGCCGAGGAAATGGTCTTCCACGACCCGACGACCGGGGCGTCCAACGACATCGAAAAGGCCACCGCCTTGGCGCGCAAGATGGTCACCGAGTTCGGCATGAGCGAGCGCATCGGCGCCATCAAGCTGGGCCAGAGCACCGGCGAGGTCTTTCTCGGCCGCGACATGGGTCACCAACGTGACTACTCCGAGCACGTCGCCGCGGTCGTCGACGAAGAGGTCCGCAAACTCATCGAACAAGCCCACGACGAGGCCTGGCACGTCATCAACGACAACCGAGACATCCTCGACCGCCTCGTCTTGGACCTGCTCGACAAGGAGACCTTGGGGACCAAGGAACTCGCCGAGATCTTTGCCCCCATCGTGAAACGCCCGTTGCGCCCCACGTGGCTGTCCAGCGACGCCCGAGCGATCAGTGATCGTCCTCCCGTGCTCACCCCGGCCGAAGCGGCAGCCACCCGCAACGGTCACCACCCGTCGATGCCCCCGCCTGGGAGCGCGCCGCAGGACCTCGGCGCGGCGCAGCAAGGGCACTGACCGGTATGCCGGTCGACCACGCCCGCGCGCAGGCCGCGGTTCGCGAGTTGTTGCTGGCCATCGGTGAGGACCCCGATCGGGAAGGGTTGCGCCAGACCCCGGCCCGGGTGTCCCGTGCCTATAGCGAGATGTTCGCCGGGTTGGATCAGAACCCGCAGGACGTCCTGGCGACGACCTTCGATATCGACCACGACGAGTTGATCCTCGTGCGAGATATCGAGGTCTACAGCACCTGTGAGCACCATCTCGTGCCCTTCCACGGGATGGCTCACGTTGGGTATATCCCGGCCAAGGACGGCAAGGTCACCGGACTGTCCAAAATCGCCCGGCTCGTCGACGTTTTCGCCAAGCGACCCCAGGTGCAGGAACGGCTGACCACCCAGGTGGCCGATGCCTTAGTGGACCATCTCGGGGTCCAGGGCTGCATCGTCGTCATCGAGTGCGAGCACCTGTGCATGTCGATGCGGGGGGTCAAGAAGCCGGGGTCTCGCACGATCACCTCGGCTGTCCGCGGCCAACTGCGCAGCGCTGCAACCCGCGCCGAGGCCATGGCGTTGCTGCTCGGCGGGAAGCGGTGACTCCCGGGTACGAGGCGTCGGGTGCGCCCCATCCGGGAGCGCGCGCGCGGCATACGGCGGGGCCGTTTTCCGACGGACGACGGACGCTCATCATGGGCGTCGTCAATGTCACGCCCGATTCGTTCAGCGACGGGGGACAGTGGTTCGAGCCGGCCGCGGCCGTGGCCCACGGACTGGCGTTGCTCGCCGACGGGGCTGACCTGCTCGACGTCGGTGGCGAGTCGACCCGACCCGGAGCTCAGCGCCCTACTGTCACAGAGGAGTTGCGCCGCGTCGTCCCCGTGGTGGCGGCCCTTTCGGCAGCGGGTGCCCGAGTGTCGGTGGACACGATGCGTGCCGAGGTTGCCGAGGCAGCTCTGGACGCCGGGGCCGTTCTCATCAATGACGTCAGCGGCGGCCTGGCCGACCCGGCAATGTTGCCGTTGGCCGCCGGCCAAGGGGTCCCCTTCGTGGCTATGCACTGGCGGGGGCACAGCGCGGACATGCAGGACCGCGCGGCATACGCGGACGTCGTCCAGGAGGTATGCCGTGAACTCGGCGAGCGTCGGGACGCCGCCCTGGCCGCGGGCATCCCGAGGCGCCACCTCGTCCTGGACCCCGGGCTCGGGTTCGCCAAACTGGCCGACCACAATTGGGCGCTGCTTGGCGCCCTGGAACGCCTGACCGATCTCGGCTGCCCGCTGCTGCTGGGGGCCTCCCGCAAGGCCTTTCTCGGCAGGGTGGGCCGACCCGACGGGACGCCGCCGCGCACGCCGCAGCAGCGGGACGCCGCGACAGCGGCCACGTCGGTGTTGGCGGCGCTCGCTGGGCTCTGGGCAGTCCGGGTCCACGATGTCCGGTCCACCCGCGACGCTCTAGACGTCGTGGAGGCGACCGTCTCGGCGTCCCAGGGGCCCGCCGATGGTGCAGCGTGGTCCTCCGGAGGTGCAGGGTGGTCCGCCGGAGGTGCGGGGTGACTGACCGTATCGTCGTCCAGGGCATCCACGGGATCGGCCACCACGGAGTTTTCGAGCACGAACGTCGCGACGGTCAGGACTTCCTCGTCGATGTCGCCATCGAACGTGATCTGCGTCGGCCGGGACGCTCCGATGACCTGCGAGACACGGTTCACTACGGCGAGGTGGCCACCGCCGTCGTCCGGCGCATCACTGGCGAACCATTCGACCTGATCGAGGCGCTCGCCGAGGTCATTGCGTCGGACATTTTGGGCGACGAGTCGGTCGATGCCGTCGAGGTCGTCGTGCACAAGCCCCAAGCCCCGGTTGGAGTGCCGGTGAGCGACGTCCGGGTCGAGATCCGGCGCGAGCGTGGCACCCGCGTGGTCATCGCTCTCGGCTCCAACGTCGGGGACCGGGTGGCGACCCTCACGGAAGCTGTTGAGCAGCTGGCCGACGTGCCGCGGCTGACCTTGACCGGAGTGTCCGACCTCATCGAGTCCGACCCGTTCGGGGGACCGGACCAACCGGCATACCTCAACGGGGTGGTCCTGGCGACCTTCGCCGGCTCGCCGTCGGCGCTGCTGCGCGCCCTGCACGCGATCGAGCACCAGAACGGCCGAACCCGCGAGATCCGCTGGGGAGCAAGGACACTGGATCTGGACTTGGTCCAGTTCGGTGTGCCTGGAAGTGATCGAGAGCGGCTGTCGGACACGGCCGCCCTGCTGCTTCCGCACCCTCGGGCGCACGAGCGCAATTTCGTCCTCGCCCCATGGGCGCAGCTCGACTCGGCCGCGACCTTGCGGCTTGGGCCGACCGTGTCCCACCCGGTTCGTCGGGTCGCCGACGTGCTCGCCGAGCTCGGGCCCGCGGGGATTCGGCGCGGCCCGAGCTGGGGGCCGGCATGGTGAGCTCGGGCGGCGTGCGGCTGCGCCAGTTGGTTCTTGTCGCCGCGGTGGTGACCTTGCTCGGGCTGGTTCTGCTCCGGCTGACCGGCGGGAACGTCCCCAACCCCGGTTGGGCCGGTGTCCTCGTGCTGCTCTTCATGGCCGCCGGGGTCTTCTTCGCTGCCCTGCCAGTGAAGCGGCTGCGGGAGCGACGGGTCATCGAGCCGGGCAGCGCCTTGCGTGCCGCACGGGCGCTGGTCCTCGCGCAGGCGGCGGCGCTCACGGGGGCCGGGTTGCTCGGCTGGTATGCCGCCCAATGCCTGCTCATCGTGCCGGACCTCGACATCGACAGCCAGCGTGCCCGACTGTGGCTCCTGCTCGGGCATGCCGGGGCTGCGGTGGTGCTCGTCGTCGGCGGCCTTGTGGCGCAACGAATCTGTCGGATCGACCCGCCCGAGACCGGGGATCCGGGTGGCCGGGCGTCGAGCGCAGGAGATGCGTCACCGGCCTAAGCCGACCCCCCCGATCCGGGCTGGCACCGGGCGCGGGTGGCTACCTCTTGAACACCTGACCGCCGACGGTGCCCATCGTCGGGTCGACCATCCCGCCTGCGACCCACCGCTCGCCCGCATGGACATAGCGAGCCCGGTCCATGGCCGCGGCAACCGCCCGAAACTTCGCGTCGGCGTCGGCTACGTACCACAGGAACAGGGCCTCCCCCGCGAGGGCACTGCGGCAGACGATGTGGGCAGGGCGGCCCTCTGTCCCCCGCACGACGATCGGCTCGGGCACCTTGGGGCATCCGAAGGCGGCGGGCAGATCGCCGAGTGCTGTGATGACGTTGGCGTCGACGGGAGACGCCGAGCTGGACAGGACCTTCGGGAGCGGGCCGAGAGTGCTGGTCGTCGGCCCTGTGGTGCTGGCGGCTGGTCGGGCCTTGGCCTTGGTCGGTGTGGCGACCGACGTCGCTGCGGGGGTGACGGTGCTGAGCGAGGCGCTGGCGAAGTCACTGGATGTGCAGCCTGTCAGCCCCAAGACAAGGACGCCGGTGACCGCCCCGATCCGCAGCCTTGGCGACGCCGATCGTGGTGAGGCGACCGAGCGTGCTGACGCGACCGAGCGTGCTGACGCGACCGAGCGTGGTGAGGCGACCGAGCGTGGTGACGCGACGGACGGATGACTCAGCGCCCCAGGGTCCCCCCTTGTGCCCCGAAGCGCCAGTCCCCCGAGAACTGACAGCATGGTCGTCAGTGTGCCGCAGCCGAACAGAAGCATTACGGTGACGCGCGTGAGTGATCTGGACTTTTCGCCCGCCGCACCCGATGTGGCGCACCACCTGGATCTCACCGACCCGCGGGTGGTCGCCGACCCGTATGCCGCCCTCGCTGCGTGTCGCGCGACCGCGCCGGTCGGCTGGCACGCCGCCTTGGGCATGTACCTCGCCTCGAGCCACGCGGCGTGTAACGCCGTCCTACGAGACCGGGCGCTGGGGCGGATCTTCAAGCGCCGCTCGCCGGCGGGCGATTGGGAGACGTTCAATTGGCTGCACGCCGACTCGATCCTGGACAGCGAGCCGCCGAAGCACACTCGGCTGCGGCGGCTGATCGCGGGCGCCTTCGGCCGCGGCCACGTCCAACGACTAGCTCCTCGCATCGAAGAACGTGCCGAGGCACTCGTGCAGGACTGCGCTGCAACGGTCTCCGAGACAGGCTCCGTCGATGTCATCGAGGGGCTGGCCGAGCCACTGCCGGTGCTCGTCATCGCCGAGTTGCTCGGCGTCCCCCAGGCCGATCGGCACCTGCTGCGCCCGTGGTCCCAGGCCATCGTGAAGATGTACGAGGTGACCCACACACCCCACGAGGAAGCCGAGGCGCAGCGCGCCAGCCGTGAGTTCGCGGCATACGTGGAAGAGCTGGCCGCCGACCGCGCCCGGCGCCCGGGCGAGGATCTGCTGTCCGACCTCGTCGCGGCTCGGGACGGGACCGACCGGCTGTCGCCTCGCGAGCTCGTGGCGACGGCCGTCCTCCTGCTCAACGCGGGGCACGAGGCCAGCGTCAACGGTTTCGGCAATGGGCTGGCGTCGCTTCTCGCAGCCGGAGGGGACTTCGATGACCCGGTGCTCCTGGTCGAGGAGATGCTGCGCCACGACTCTCCGCTGCACTTGTTCGAGCGCACCGCGACCCACGACACGGTCATCGAGGGGGTCCCGATCCGGGCCGGGCAGAAGATCGCCGCCCTGCTCGGCGCGGCCAACCGCGACCCCGCCGTCTTTGCCGACCCGGACGCCTTCCGGCCCGACCGCGACCCGAACCCGCACCTGGCCTTCGGTGCCGGGATCCATTTCTGTGTAGGTGCGCCGTTGGCCCGGCTCGAACTGGCCACCTCCGCGGGCGTGTTGCTGGGACGGTGGCCGAGGCTGCAGGTGGTCGAGGCCGTGCGACGGCCGACCTTCGTCCTGCGTGGCTACGAGCGGCTCGTGATCGCTCCGGCTTGACGGACGACCACCCAGCGGAACGCCCCGTGCCCGGCCGGGTCGGTCAGTTTGGCCGCCGAGGTGGCGCGTCGCAACCGCCGTCGGTATGCCGCCTCATCGCACCGCGCCAGCGCCGGGTCTGGCATCGGGGCCCACACCCCGAACGACTCGAACGCCGTTGTCTGAGTGTGGATCTCGTCGTGGTTCAGGGAGTCGACGGCCACCTGGGCCGAGAGGTCGCAGCTGCCATCGGGCACCGGTCGCACCGCTTCATCCCCCCTGGAGGCCGCCAGGCTCCCGTGTCGCGGTCGGGTCGCCACGACGTGACCGGAGTCGATCGCGATGGCGGCCCCACGGCATACCCGGGAGAGCAGGTCGGCCCAGGCAAGGTCACGTGCGCGACCGATCTCCACCCGATCACCCTCCTGGGCGAGCGGCCAGAACCGTTGCTGCCACGCCAGATCGGGGCCCACCACCGGGTCGCCGAGCGCCTCATCGCCGGTCTCGGGGTCGACGAGCACCTCGCGGACGACTCCTGAGTTGTCCAGTTGGCCGATGACGCACGGCACGACGTCGAGCCACTCGTGAGCGACGACGAGGACGTCGCTCAGGTCGGTTAACTCCTCCGGGAGCCGAGCTCCGCCGGGACCAGCGAGCCAGCCGACCCCGGCGGGGAGTGCGT
>JBGAQN010000018.1:0-31885 GCA_044220725.1 Dermatophilaceae bacterium | reverse complement strand
AATCGCGCCCGCCGACGCCGACCCGCAGGAGTGCCTAGCCGGGGCGGACCACCATCGCCGAGCCGCCGCCACGGCGGGTCGTCTCGGCTGCCGCCTCGAAGGAGTTGGGCCCGAGGATGCGAATCGCGGTGACCGCACCGATCTCGGCCGTCGCCGCGATGGTGTGACCGCGCGCGCGCAGCGCCGCGCCGAGCGGGCCGGAGGCGATGGCCGGTTCCGCCTGCGAGGTGCCATTGCGCGAGGACAACCGCGGCGCCGCAATGGCCTCGACGAGCGGCAGGCCCCGATCGAGGTGACCGAGGAGGGTTTGGGCGACCGAGGTGATGATCGTCGCACCGCCGGGTGAGCCGACCGCCAACACCGGTCGCCCGTCGACCAGGACGATGGTCGGGCTCATCGACGAGCGGGGCCGTTTGCCCGGACCAGGGAGGTTGGGGTCCGGCACGCCCGCCGCGAGCGGCGCGAAGTTGAAGTCGGTGAGCTCGTTGTTGAGCAGGAATCCGTAGCCCGGCACGGTGATGCCCGACCCACCGGTCTGCTCGATGGTGAGGGTGTATGCCGCGACGTTGCCATAGCGGTCGGCGACCGTGAGGTGGGTGGTCGACTCCAGCTGGTGACCCTCGCCGACGGCTGCGCCAACCGGGACACAGGAGGTGTAGCTGCCATCCGGCGATCCGAACGGGATCGGGCGCGCCGCTGCGTGCAGCGGATCGAATAGACACGCGCGCTCCCCCGCGAACCCGGCGCTGGTCAGCTCGCTGACCGGGACCCCCGGCACGTCGCCGACCCAGCGGTTGCGGTCGGCGAAGGCCGTGGCCGAGGCCTCGGCGAACCAGTGCAGGTAGTCCACCTCGGGCAGGTGGGACACCTGATGACCGGTCTTGGCCTCGTATGCCTCGATGAGTTCGAGGATCTCGGCCACCGCGATGCCACCCGAACTCGGGACCGGCATTCCGTAGACGTCCATCCCTCGGTAGCTGGAGTGGATCGGAGCGCGGGTCAAGGCCCGGTATGCCGCGAGGTCAGCGGTCGTGATCTGGCCCGGGTAGACCGAGACGCCGGGCGCGGTCGTGGGCCGCTGAGCCTCGGCGACGATCGCGGCACCGAGCGGGCCGGCATACAGGCTCTGAACGCCCTGGGTGCGCAGCTCGCGGTAGGCGCGGGCCAGATCCGGGTTGGTGAAGGTCGAGCCGACCGCCGGGGGTGCGCCGCCGGGCAAGAAGATGCGCGCGGTCTCGGGGAACATCGAGAACCGTGATGCGTTGGCCGCTGTCTGGTCGGCGAAGGTCTGGTCGACGGTGAAGCCCGAGCGGGCGAGTTGCTCGGCCGGCAGCAGCAGCTGGGCCAGCCGCCAGGTGCCGAGCTCGCGAGCGGCCTTGTCCCAGAGCGCCGGGGTGCCGGGCACGCCGATCGACAGACCCGAGGAAACCGCCTTGGCGAAGTTCATCGGCGTGCCGTCGGGATTGGTGAAGGTTGTCGGGGTGAAGGTCACCGGCGCCGTCTCGCGGCCGTCGATCGTCGTGACCTTGCCGGCCTTGGCGTCGTAGTAGACCAGGAAGCCACCGCCGCCGATCCCGGCGGAGTAGGGCTCGGTCACCCCGAGCGCGGCGGCTGTCGCAATGGCCGCGTCGGCGGCATTGCCACCTCGCGCCAGGACATCGAGGCCGATCTGGCTCGCATCCCGGTCCACCGAGGCGACGGCGCCACCGGAGCCGGTCATCACCGGAGCCTTGGGCATGGTCTGCGGTTGGCCGTCCCAGCCGCGGTCGTCGAAGGGCGCGTGCGTGGGCGTGGCGGTCGCCTGGGGCGCCGCGAGGGAGAGGGACAGCGCCAGGGCGCTGGCCAGGCCGATACCGGAGCGTGCTGTCATCCGGGTCACACGTACTCGGGTGCGTCGCATCACCCAAAGTAACCCGTGGTTGTTGTCGTGTCGACCGCAACGAGTGCGGCCCACCGACGCTAGAGGGGGGTGACCAGACCCGGAGGCAGGGCGGCGAGGACGTGCGCGACCTCGGGGAGCAGGTCGCGGAAGACGCTGGTGCGCCGCCAGACCAGCGCGACGTCGCGATGCGGTGCGGGAGGGCTGAACTGCCGCAGGGCGATCGCGGGCGAGGACGGCACCGGTGGGCTCACCGCGAGCGTCGGCAGCAGGGTCACCCCGACGCCGGCGGCGACCATGTGCCGCAGGGTCTCCAGGCTGGTGGCCCGGAAGCCTTCCTTCTCGGCGACCCCGGCGAGCTGACACACCGCGAGGGCTTGGTCGCGCAGACAGTGCCCATCGGTGAGCAGCAGGATGCGCTCGTCGGCGAGCGATTCCAGGCGCAGCGGCGTTTCGCGGGCCGCGGGCGTCGCGAGTGGATGACTGGCCGGCACGGCGAGCACGAAGTCCTCGCGAAAGAGCGGCTGCACATGCAGGCTGTCGTCGTCGACCGGCAACGCGAGCACCGCGGCGTCGAGCCGGCCCGTGCGCACTTGCTCCAGCAGCACCGCGGACTTCTCCTCGACGAGGAGCAGTTCGAGCTCAGGCAGGGTATGCCGGAGGGTCGGGACCACGTGCGGCAGCAGGTAGGGCGCGATGGTGGGGAAGGCGCCCACCCGCAGGGTGCCGGCCCGCGGATCCTGGGCGTGCCGAGCGACCCCGCGGATCGCGTCGGCCTCGCCCAGGATGGTGCGGGCATGGGCGACCACCTGCTCCCCCGCTGCGGTCAACATGACCTGACGGGGGCTGCGCTCAAGCAACTCGGCGCCGAGCTCGGCCTCCAGCTTCTTGACCTGGGTCGACAAGGTCGGCTGGCTCACGAAGCAGGCCTCGGCCGCCCGGCCGAAGTGACGATGATCGGCCAGGGCGACGAGGTACTGCAGGTCACGGAGGTTCATGACACCGCGACGGACTCCTGAGTCTGAGCTGGCGCGCCGGCCGGAGTGGGCGTCTGAGCGGGAGCCGGGTCTGGCGCGGCAACCGCTTCCTCGGCGGGCGCAGAGGTGCGGATGAGGTAGTCGAAGGCGCTCAACGCCGCCGTCGCACCGGCTCCCATGCTGATGACGATCTGCTTGTAGGGCACTGTCGTGCAGTCACCGGCACCGAAAACGCCTGGGGCAGAGGTGCCGCCGCGCTCGTCGATGACGACCTCCTTGCGCGGCGAGAGCCCCAGGGCCGAGCCGAGCCATTCGGTGTTGGGCAGCAGGCCGATCTGGACGAAGATGCCCTCTAGGTCGAGGTGCTTGAGCTCGCCATTCGTGCGGTCTTCGTAGGTGAGCCCGGTGACCTGCTCCCCATTGCCGAGCACCTCGGTGGTGCGGGCGCTGAGGATGACATCGACATTGGGCAGGCTGCGCAGCTTGCGCTGCAGCACGGCGTCGGCGCGCAGCTCGTCAAGGAACTCGATGACGGTGACGTGTCCGACGACGCCGGCCAGGTCGATCGCGGCCTCGATGCCGGAGTTGCCGCCACCGATGACGGCGACCCGCTTGCCCTTGAACAGCGGCCCGTCGCAGTGCGGGCAGAAGGTGACGCCCTTGTTGCGGTACTCCTCCTCGCCCGGCACGCCCATGTGCCGCCAGCGGGCGCCGGTTGCCACGACGACCGAACGCGCCTGCAGCACAGCTCCATTGGTGAGCTCAACGGAGGCCATGCCACCCGCCTCAGCAGCAGGCGTCAGCGTCCTCGCGGTCTGCAGCTCCATGACCTCCACCTCGTAGGAGCGCACGTGCTCCTCCAAAGCGGCGGACAGCTTGGGGCCCTCGGTGTGCTGCACCGAGACGAAGTTCTCGATCGACATGGTGTCCATGACCTGGCCGCCGAACCGCTCGACGAGGATGCCGGTGCGAATCCCCTTGCGGGAAGCGTAAATCGCGGCCGTCGCGCCGGCGGGGCCACCGCCGACGACGAGCACGTCAAAGGGGTCCATCGCGGCCAGGCGCTCGGCGTCGCGGGCCTCGGCGCCGGAGTCGAGCTTACGAACGATCTCCTCCAGCGTCATCCGGCCCTGACCGAAGAGCTCACCGTTGCGGTAGACGGTCGGCACCGCCAGGACCTTGCGCTCGGCGATCTCGTCCTGGAACGCCCCGCCCTCGATTGCCACATGGGTGATCCGCGGGTTGAGCACGCTCATCGCGTTGAGCGCCTGCACGACGTCGGGGCAGTTCTGGCAGGTGAGCGACATGTAGGTCTCGAAGTGGTGCTCCCCCGGCAGATCGCGCACCTGTTGGGCCAACTCGTCGGAGACCTTGGGGGCCACGCCACCGACCTGCAGCAGCGCGAGCACCAGCGAGGTGAACTCGTGCCCGAGCGGCACTCCGGCGAAGCGCACGGCGATGTCGCTGCCGACCCGCTTGATCGCGAAGGACGGCTTGCGCTCGTTGTCCTCCGAGGTCACGGTGATCTTGTCCGAGAGCGCAGCGATCTCGGCGAGCAGCTCGCGGGTCTGTCCCGCGGCGGGGCTGTCGTCCAGGCTCGCGGCAAGTTCGATGGGCTCGGTGACGCGTTCGAGGTAGGTCTTAAGGGTGGCGGTCAGGGTGGCGTCGAGCATGGGGGTGGCTCCTGGGTGAACGGCGAGTCCGACGAGTCAGTCGGGTGGCAGTCGGGGCAGCGGCGGTAAAGATGGGGGCGAATCGCGTTGGAACAGAACGAAACCGAAAGCAGAGAGACAGGTATGCCGGGTGCGGACGTCCGCACCCGGCATACCTCATGCAGTGTGCGCGAGGTGCGCGGACGTCAGATCTTGCCGACCAGGTCCAGCGACGGCGCGAGGGTCGAGGCGCCCTCTTCCCACTTGGCCGGGCAGACCTCACCCGGGTGGTTGCGGACGTACTGAGCGGCCTTGACCTTGCGGACGAGCTCGGCGGCGTTGCGGCCGACACCCTCGCATGTGACCTCCATGACCTGGATGATGCCGTCGGGGTCGATCACGAAGGTGCCGCGGTCGGCCAGGCCCTGGCCCTCACGCATGACCTTGAAGTTGGTCGTGATGGTGCCGGTCGGGTCGCCGACCATGTAGTAGTCGATCTTGCCGATGGTCTCGGACGAGTCGTGCCAGGCCTTGTGGGTGAAGTGGGTGTCGGTGGAGACCGAGAACACCTCGACGCCCATGGCCTTGAGCTCGGCGTAGTGGTCGGCCATGTCGCCGAGCTCCGTCGGGCACACGAAGGTGAAGTCGGCCGGGTAGAAGAACACCACGGACCACTTGCCCTTGAGGTCGGCGTCGCTGACCTGGACGAACTCGCCGCTCTTGAACGCGGTCGCTTCGAAGGGCTTGATCTCGGTCCCGATGAGTGCCATGTGCGGGTACACCTCGCTGTGTCGTGTCAGGTTTGTGGATCGCAATCCAGAAGATCGCGCGATAGCTACTCTATATCAAAACCCACACTTACGCACGGCGGAGTCAATCGTTTGTGTGTATGCCGTTCATCGAGCGGGTCAATGAGACCCAGGTCTCACCGACCCGCCCGATCAGAGGGCGGAAAGCTCAGCGGGAGCCGACCTCGAGGACGGCCACCCGTCCGCCGGCCCCTGAGGCGTAGCAGCGACCGGCGACACACTGGACGGTGTCGAGCGAACTGCCATCGATAGGTCGCCAGGTGCGGCCGCCGTCCCACGACATGTCCGAACCGGTCGGTCCGACCGCGATGGCCGCGACACCCGCGTTCGGTCCGCCCACGGCGGCGTATGCCGCGCCAGACCGGTAACCGCCCGGGGCCACGTCCGGCAGCGACCAGGTGCGGCCACCGTCGGCCGTCCAGGCCGCGATCGCGTCGCGTGAGTCGGGCGCCAGGTAGTCGCCCCCGACGATGACGCCACGTCGCGCGTCCATGAAGCGCACCGAGAAGATGCCCGCCGACCCAGAGGCTGCGACCGGGGTGTCGACGACCGACCATGACGCGCCGCGGTCATCCGACAGGAAGACCCGTGCTCGGTCTGCTCCGCCGGTGCCGATCGCGAGGCGCCCACCGACTCCGGCAGACAGACAGGTGCCCGAGCCGGCGAAGTAGTACTCCGTGGCCAGCGGCGCGGGCGCGCGCGAGGTCTCGACTGAGCGCCAGGTGTGGCCGCCGTCGGTCGTGGCCTTGAGGGTGAGCACGCCACCGACCGGGTCGCTGAGCACCACCCCGCGCAAGCGGTCGGTGAAGGCCATGCAGTCGTAGAACCCGGCGGGGTCGGTCATCCGATCGGCCTCGACCCAACTGGCCCCGCCGTCGTCGGTGACGTAGATCCTCGACTCCTCGCCAGAGCCCACGGTCATCGCCACCGCATGCGACGCCGAGGTCGCCTCGATGTCGCGGAACTGCAGCGCAGCCGCCGCGGCCGGGCCGACCGACGCCCAGGTCGCGCCGGCGTCGACGGTGCGAAGGATGGTGCCGTCGTAACCCGCCGCCCAGACGACATCGCGAGAGACGACGGCCAGGCCCCGGAAACGCGCGGTCGATCCGGTGGGTAGGTCACGCCACGCGAGGGTCGCAGCCGGTTTGGCTGCCACGGAACCAGCAATGGGAGAGGAAGCGGCCGGGGCCGCGCTGGCCGGCATACCGGTGTATGCCGTGAGACCGACGGTGAGGGCACACGCTGCGCCGAGGGCGGCGCGGGAGAGTCGCATCATGAGCGGACGCTACGCCGCTCTCCCGCGTCGCCGCCAGGGGTCAGCTGGCGTTCGGCATGCTGAAGACGCCCACGTCGGCGGCCGGCGGAGCCTCGACGGTGATCGGCGCGCCGAAGTCGGAGTAGGTCACCTCAACGTTGGCCCCCGGGGCGGTGACCGTCATCTTGGTGGGGCGGTCCTGGCTGTCCATCCAGACATCGACGCTCTGCGGAGCAGCACCGGCCGTGCTTCCGGTGGCAGCCGGCGCCCCGGTGAGCCCGGTGAGCTTGTAGTGGCTCACGCCATTGGTGGTGTCGACGAGGGTGACCGTTGCGCCGGCATACATGTCGATCTGAGCGCGGATGTCACCGGACTGCTGCAGGCTCGGGGCCATCTGCTTGCTGAAGGCGTCGGTGCCGTTGGGGTCGATCTTCACCCACGACTTGCCCCCGATCGCCGCGGCCGGCATGAGGCCCTTCATGTACATGATCCCGCCGATGCTGCGGACCTCGACCGCCTTGCCCATGATCGTCATGGTGGCCTTGGTGTCCATCCGGTCACCCTTGACGACGAATTCGGTCGTGCCCTCCATGCTGCCGGACGCGGCGGCGGTGCTCATGCCGGACATCGTCATGACCGCCTTGCCGCTACCGGCCTTGGTGAGCGCGTCGTTGAGCCGCTGGGCGAGCACCTTGCCGTCGGTGATGCCGGCTGGCGCGGCCGGCGCGGCGCTCGTGGGAGCGGCGGAGTTGGCTCCCGTCGCCGGGGCAGTCGCCGTGGCACTACCTCCCCCGCAGCCTGAGAGGGCGAGGGCGGCGACGAGGGCGAGGGGGCTGAGCGAGGTGAGCTTCACGGCATACTCCCGAGGTGGTGGTCAGGACGACCTCCCACGCTAGTGCCTCGCACCCACCCCGCCGCTGAGATCCCGGACATTCACCCCGAAAAGTGCGAAAGTGCCTCGCGCCCGGCCCCGTGGTGACGGGACCGGGCGCGAGATGTGTCGTCGACCGGCGAATCAGGACTCGTCGTCGGAGAGCAGGTTGCGGGTGCGCGCCGGGTCGAGCGGGATGCCCGGCCCCATCGTCGTGGCCATGGTGGCCTTCTCGACGTAACGGCCCTTGGAGGCCGACGGCTTGAGCCGCAGCACCTCCTCGTAGGCGGCCGCGTAGTTCTCCACCAGCGCCTTCTCGTCGAAGCTCACCTTGCCGATGATGAAGTGCAGGTTGGCGTGCTTGTCGACGCGGAACTCGATCTTGCCGCCCTTGATCTCGGTGACGGCCTTGGCCACGTCCATCGTGACGGTGCCGGTCTTCGGGTTGGGCATGAGGCCACGCGGGCCGAGCACCTTACCGAGCCGACCGACCTTGCCCATCATGTCGGGGGTCGCGACGACGGCGTCGAAGTCGAGCCACCCGCCCTGGATCTTGGCCAGCAGGTCGTCGGACCCGACGTAGTCGGCGCCGGCTTCACGGGCCGCCTCGGCCTTGTCGGCGTTGGCGAAGACCAGCACGCGCGCGGTCTTGCCCGTGCCGTGCGGGAGGTTGACCGTGCCGCGGACCATCTGGTCGGCCTTGCGGGGGTCGACCCCGAGCCGCAGCGCGACCTCGACGGTGGCGTCGTACTTGGTGGAGGAGGTCTCCTTGGCCAGCCGCACCGCCTCGAGCGGGGCATAGAGCTTGCCCGGGGTGATCTTCTCGGCGGCGGCCTTGTAGGACTTGCTGCGCTTCATTGCTGCTCCTTACTGCGGGGTGGAGTGTGGTTGACGGGCCCGCGCGAGGCCCTCCCACGCACGGCATACCAGGTGGTATGCCGTGTTTGTTCCGGTATGCCGGGGTGCTAGCTGATCAGTGCTCGCTGATCAGTAGCCCTCGGTGGTGATGCCCATCGACCGGGCGGTGCCGGCGATGATGCGGGCGGCCATCTCGATGTCGTTGGCGTTGAGGTCTTCCATTTTCTGCTGGGCGATCTCGCGGATCTGGTCAGCGGAGAGCTTGGCGACCTTGGTCTTGTGCGGCTCCGACGAGCCCTTGGCGACGCCCGCGGCCTTCTTGATGAGCTCGGCTGCCGGCGGGGTCTTGGTGACGAACGTGAACGAGCGGTCTTCGTAGACGGTGATCTCCACCGGGATGACGTTGCCGCGCTGGTGTTCGGTGGCCGCGTTGTAGGCCTTGACGAACTCCATGATGTTGACGCCGTGCTGACCCAGCGCCGGACCCACGGGCGGGGCGGGCGTGGCCGCACCGGCATTGATCTGCAGCTTGATGAAGCCGGTGATCTTCTTCTTCTTGGGGGGCATGTTGTTGTTCTCCTTGGGTGTGGGCCGACGCCGTGGGCGATGACCCGGTTGCAGTGCCGACCGGCTCGTGCGCGGTCAGCGGTCCGGTCAGATCTTGGCGACCTGGCCGAAGGACAGCTCGACCGGGGTCTCCCGGCCGAAGATCGAGACGAGCACCTTGAGCTTCTGGGTGTCGGGATTGATCTCGGAGATCGTCGCTGGGAGGGTCTCGAACGGGCCCTCCATGACGGTGACCGACTCGCCGATCTCGAAATCGACGACCCGGATCTCCTTGGTCTTGCCGCCAGTGCCGACCGCACCCGCTCCGGCCTGCCCGGCCGCAGGGGCCAAGTCGGGGGCGAGCATTCGATAGACCTCGTCGAGGGTCAGCGGGATCGGCTGGTGCGCGTTGCCGACGAATCCGGTGACGCCAGGGGTATGCCGCACCGCACCCCAGGAAGCGTCGGTGAGGTCCATCCGCACGAGGACGTAACCGGGCATCCGGACCCGGCGGACGAGCTTCTTCTGGCCGTTCTTGATCTCGGTCACCTCCTCCATGGGGACCTCGATCTCGAAGATGTAGTCCTCCATGTTGAGGCTGACGATCCGGGTCTCCAGGTTGGCCTTGACCCGGTTCTCGTAGCCGGCGTATGAGTGCACGACAAACCACTCGCCCGGCTTGGCCCGCAGCGTGGCCTTGAATTCGGCCACGGGGTCCAGCACCTCGGCCGACTCGGCAACAGCAGCGTCCGAGCCACCCACCGACGGCTCGTCTACCGCCTCGGGAGCGGGGTCAACCACAGCGTCGAGGGGCGCCTCGTCCGCTTCGGTGTCGAAGACTGCGTCCTGGTCGGCCACGGCCTGGACCTCATTTCCTTGCGTCATGGGGCGCAGCAGCACCCGGTTGAAACCTGCCCGTCGCGCGCAGTCGCCGCCGTCAACTACCGGCAAAGACCCACAGCACGATGCGGTGCAGAACGAAGTCGAGCCCAGCGACGATCGCCATGATGGCGAGCACGAAGAGGATGACGACCACAGTGAAGTTGAGCAGTTCGGACCCGGTCGGACGGACCACTTTGCGTAGCTCGTCGAGGATCTGGCGGACGAACAGCGACAGGGCGGCGAAGAAGCGGCTCACCGGATTGCCGTCACCGGGCCGCGGACGGACGGCACGGCTGCCCGTCTTCGCGGTGCTCGACTCGGTCACGCGGCCTCTTCTCGATCTGTTGCTTGTTCTGACGTCCTGCTGACAACGGGGTCCTGCACGGCAGGGCAAGAGGGACTCGAACCCCCAACCGCCGGTTTTGGAGACCGGTGCTCTACCAATTGAGCTATTGCCCTCCACCGAACCCTGGGTAGGCCCGGAGGCGATCAACCAGACGTCCAGCCAGACCGCCCACCTGCGGGCATGCCTGAGCATGGTCGTGAAAGTCAACCGAGGGGACAGCATACGTGAGCGCGGGGCCCAGCGCGAACCGGCATACCCCGCGCGATCCCGCCCGAACTGCGGACCGGAAACGCAGGCAACCCGTGCCCAATGGGAGCATGTCGACCGTGAGCGACCTCATCGTCCCCCGCCGTGTCTCGCGGCGCATCGGCGCCATCGCCGAAAGCGCCACCCTTGCCGTCGATGCCAAGGCCAAGGCTCTCAAGGCCCAGGGTCGGCCGGTCATCGGCTTCGGCGCCGGCGAACCCGACTTCCCGACGCCCGATGACATCGTCGAGGCTGCGATCGCGGCGGCCCGCAACCCCGCCAACCACCGCTACACCCCCGCGGCCGGCCTGCCCGAGCTGCGCGAGGCCATCGCGACCAAGACACTGCGCGACAGCGGGTATGCCGTGCCCGCCACCTCCGTCCTGGTCACCAACGGCGGCAAGCAGGCGGTCTACCAGGCCTTTGCCGCGATCGTTGACCCCGGCGACGAGGTCCTGCTGCCGGCGCCCTATTGGACGACCTACCCCGAGGCGATCGCGCTGGCCGGCGGCACCACCGTCGAGGTCTTCGCCGGCGAGGAGCAGGGCTACCTCGTCACCGTCGACCAGCTCGAGGCCGCGCGCACGGAGCGCACCAAGGCGCTGCTTTACTGCTCGCCGTCCAACCCGACCGGCGCGGTCTACTCCCCCGAACAGGCCCGCGCGATCGGCCGGTGGGCTCACGAGCACGGCATCTGGGTGATCACCGACGAGATCTACGAGCACCTCACCTACGACGGAGCACGGGCCCCCAGCATCGTCGTCGAAGTGCCCGAGCTGGCCGACACATGCATCGTCCTCAACGGCGTCGCCAAGACCTACGCCATGACCGGTTGGCGGGTGGGTTGGATGATCGGCCCCAAGGACGTCATCGCCGCGGCCACCAACCTGCAGAGCCACTTGACGAGCAACGTCAACAACGTCGCTCAGCGGGCCGCGATCACCGCCTTGACCGGCGACCTCTCCGCCGTCGACGCGATGAAGGAGGCCTTCGACCGGCGGCGACGCACCATGGTCGCCATGCTCAGCGAAATCGACGGAGTCCAGTGCCCGACCCCGGCCGGCGCCTTCTACGTCTACCCGTCGGTCAAGGGTGTCCTCGGTCGAACGATCCGCGGCGCGAAGCCACTCACCTCGGCCGAGCTCGCTGCCCTGATCCTCGACGAGGTCGAAGTCGCCGTCGTGCCGGGTGAGGCATTCGGCCCGAGCGGCTATGTCCGCCTGTCCTACGCGCTCGGAGACGCGGATCTCGCCGAAGGTGTGGCCCGGATCCAGGGGCTGTTGGCCGAAGCCCACTGAGCCGACAGCGCGCATGCCCACCGACCCTCGCGGACTGCGCGCCGACGCTCCGGCCCTGGATGCGTGGCTGGCCTTCCAGGAAGCCGGCCCGACCCCCTTCACCATCCCCGGACACAAGCACCGTCTGGATCTCGTGGGCGACGTCGTGGCCGGGGACGTGCCCCTGTATGCCGGTCTGGACACGATGTCCCAGACCCGCGGCGTGCTCGCTGCCGCCGAGGCGAAAGCCGCCGAACTCTGGGGAGCAGACGTGTGCCGGTTCTCGGTCGGCGGGTCGACGCACGGCAACCAAGCCCTCGCCCTGGCTGTCGGCTCCCCCGGTGACCGGGTCATCGTCGGGCGCACCCTGCACCGCTCGCTCCTGCTCGGGCTGGTCCTCGCCGGGCTGTCACCGGTGTGGGTGTGCCCGAGGGTCGACGACCTCGGTATGCCGCGCGGCATCACCCCCGAGGCCGTCAGCGAGGCTCTCACCGCCGCTCCCGACGCAGTCGCGGTCTTCGTCGGTGACCCGTCCTATGTCGGGACTCTCGCCGACATCGAGGGCCTGGCCGCAGTCACCCACGGGTGGGGGGCGAACGGCATACCCCTGGTCGTCGATGCCGCGTGGGGGGCCCACTTCGGCTTCCATCCGGAGCTGCCCGGACATGCCCTCGCCAGAGGGGCCGACGCGCTGGTGACCAGCGCGCACAAGACCCTTCCGGCGTGGTCGCAAGGGGCGCTGGTGCTCGCGCGGACCGAGCGGATCGACCCGGCCCGGTTGGCGGCAGCGGTCGAGGCGACCGCCACGACGAGCCCGTCGGGGGCCATCCTCGCGAGCATCGACGCAAGCCGGGCCTTGCTCAAGCGGGACGGGCCTGACCTACTGGGACGTCTGCTCGACGCTGTCGGGGGGCTGCGGTCGCGGCTGCGCGCCGTGCCTGGCCTGGCCGTCCTCGACGGACCCGACGTCGACCCCGCCAAGGTCTGCCTGCTGCTGGCCGGCACCGGCGCCGACGGCACTCGCATCGAGACCGACCTCATCGAGCTGGGAATGCCCGTCGAGTTGGCCGACCGCGACACCCTCGTGGCCATGGTGACCCTGGCCGACACCCCGGCCACGCTCGAACGGCTCGGCGACACCCTCGTCGATCTGATCGAACGGCATCGCGGCGGGCCTCGACCTCCAGCCGCCTCGATCGCGTGGAGCGTTGTGCCCCAACAGGTGTGCCAGCCCCGAGAGGCGTTCTTCGCCCCTCAGGAGTCGGTGCCCGCTGCCATGGCGGTCGGGCGCACCTGCGGTGAGCTGGTCGCGCCGTATCCACCCGGCATACCGGTCCTTGCCCCTGGTGAGCGCGTCACCGAGGCGACCTTGATCGCCCTGCAGGCCGCGCAGGCGGCGGGCGTGCGCATCGCGTATGCCGCCGATCCCACCCTCGCGACGGTGCGTGTCCTGCGTGACTGAGCGCCCGGCAAGGGGCCAGCGGTGAGGTCTTCACCACCTCGCACGGACTGCGAAGAAAGTGGCAGAGTGAGGTCATGAGCACCGACGAGGCTGCCTTCGACAACGACACCATCGGCGACGACTTGGAGGTGTGGTCGGTCGACGACGAGGACCAACTGCAGCCGGGGGACACCCTGGTGGACCGCGGCGTCGACGACATCCTCGACGAAGGCTTCTCGCCGCCGGATCGACCGCGGGGATCTTATGCCTACGGAACGACGGCGACCGAGCAACGCGGCCACGAGACCATCGATCAGCGGATCCGCCAGGAAGAGCCAGACCCCTATTCGGCCTATGGCGCTCCCGAGGACGAGTCGGGCTTCGAACGGGCCCGCCGCGAGAAGCTCGGCGGCGACGACCCGGACTCGATCTATGCCGAGGAGGACTTCGTCGGGCAAGCCGGGCGCACCCGCAGCGGCCGCATCGTCGCCAGCGCCGAAGACGGCGACCCCGCCTTCGAGAACGACGTCTTCGCCGGCGATGTCGGCATCGACGGCGGCGGCGCGTCGGCCGAGGAAGCGGCAATGCACATCATCGACCTGGACAGCGACGAGGACCTCGAGGACTGAACGCCGACCCGACTCCGGTCCCGACTCCGGCCCCGACTCCCGTCCCGACTCCAGGGCAACGCTCCCTCGCTGCCCTGCCGAAGGCGCATCTGCACCTGCACTTCACCGGCTCGATGCGGATCGGCACTCTGACCGACCTTGCGAGGGGCCGGGGGGTGCGGCTGCCCGACGCGCTCACCGACCATTGGCCACCACGGCTGCATGCGACCGATGAACGGGGCTGGTTCCGCTTTCAACGGCTCTACGACCTGGCCCGATCGTGCGTCCGCGGCGAAGAGGCCATGCGCCGGGTCGTGGCAGAGGCTGCTGCAGACGACGCTGCCGAGGGCTCGCGCTGGTTGGAGTTGCAGGTCGAGCCTTCCTCCTACGCACCCCATGTCGGGGGCCTCACGCCGGCCCTGGAGATCGTGCTTGACGCGGCCCGTGAGGCGTCCGACGCCACCGGTATCGGTGTGGGGATCGTCGTGGCGGCTTCCCGGATCCGCCACCCGCTCGACGCCCGGACGCTGGCCAGGCTGGCGGCGAGGTATGCCGGTAACGGCCCGGGCACCGTCGTCGGTTTCGGCCTCTCCAACGACGAACGACGAGGTTCCACAGCCGATTTCGCGCCCGCATTCGAGATCGCCCGGCGAGCCGGACTGGCCTTGGTCCCGCATGGCGGGGAGTTGCTCGGCCCCGCTGCCGTCCAGGAGACGCTCGGGTCGCTGCGACCCGACCGGCTCGGCCACGGCGTGCGCTCGGTTGAGGACCCGCGGGTGCTCGACGAGGTGGCCGAGGCCGGGGTCACCCTCGAGGTGTGTCCAGGCAGCAACGTCGCCATGGGGGTCTACGCGAGCCCTGCGGAGGTGCCTTTGCGCGAAGTGGTGCAGCACGGCATACCGATCGCGCTGGGGGCCGACGACCCGCTGTTGTTCGGTTCCCGGTTGGTGGGGCAATACGCCTTGGCGCGTGACGCACTTGGCTTCACCGACCCGGAGCTGGCGCACCTCGCACGCGATTCGATCCGGGGCAGCCGCGCTCCCGAAGCCACCCGGTTGCGTGCGCTGCGAGATGTCGATGCCTGGCTCGAGGGCGGCGCAGGCACCTCGACCGTCAGGTCTTGAGGCGACCCGGCACCCGCTGACCGTCCGGGGCGCGTCCACGCGTCGCAACCGCCCAACACCGCCGCTTAGGCTGGTGATGTGATGGGTATGCCCTCAGTTCGGTGCTCTCGTGACGCTCGCTGGCTCGCCATGGCGGGCACGGTCTTCGTGGTGGCCGCTTGCTCGGCGGGCCAGCCGGTGCCCAGTACACCGTCCATCGGCTCCCCGATCTCGGGCACGGCGTCGATGTCGGGCACGGCGATGTCGGGGACGGCGACGACCTCGGCGCCAATCGTCTCCACCGCTGCACCGGGCTCGACCTCGACGAGCCCCACCGCCGTGGTCAGCCCCACAAGGCCCTCGTCGGGTGCCAGCGCGCCGAGTGCGACCAGCACCCTTCCGGCACTCGCGGGTGCGCTCCCCACCGAGTTCGTCACGCTTAACACGTCCATGTCGGACGACTCCTTGGGGCACCAGATCACCGTCAACCGGGTTGCGCGCCGGTTGCCGTGGCCGGTTGGCTCGGCAGCTCAGGCAGCGGCCTTCGAGCTCGTGGCCGTGGAGATGACCTGGACACCGGGCACGACCTATACGGCGGCGATGCGCAAGGGGGAGGTGTCACTCGTGACCGGCTCGCAGTTTCCCAACCGACCAGACCCCCTGATCGACGCTCACCTGCTAGCCGGTGGATGGTCTCTGCTGCCTGCCGAAGTGCCTGCTGGACAAGCAGCCATCGGCTGGGTCGTTTTCAAGGTCGACCCGAAGGACGCCACGTCGATCCGGCTGGACTACACCAGACCGGAGACTGTCGTTGCTGGCAGCAAGAAGTCCTTCCCCAAGCGGGTCTTCAGCATGCAGATTGTCGGCTGAGCCCCCGACGGTGTCGGTCTGCGCCTTCGAGCTCAGAGGTGGAGACCGACGAGAACCGGTTCGTTGACCAGCCGGACGCCGAAAGCCGCCTCAACACCGTCACGTAGCTGCCGCGCGAGAGCAACGATGTCACTCGCCGTCGCCGTCCCACGGTTGGTCACGGCCAGGCTGTGTTTGGTCGACAGCGCGGCGGGGCCCGGCAGGCCGAAACCCTTCCCAAAACCCGCCCGTTCGATGAGCCACGCCGCGCTCGTCTTCACGCTTCCCAAGCCGTCCCAGCGTGGCAGCGCCTGGTCACCGGGCCCCAGTCGGCGAGCTACCCGCTCGGCGAGGCGCTCAAAATCACCAACGGAGAGAACCGGATTGGTGAAGAACGATCCACAGCTCCAGGTGTCGTGATCGCTCGGGTTCAGGACCATGCCCCGCCGGGCTCGCTGGCCAAGGACTGCGTCTCTAGCATCGGCCAAGGGCACCCGCTCCCCCATCGAAATGTCGAGGGCGGCCGCCAGGTCGGCATACCTGATGGGAGCGGAAAAGTCCGCGAGGGGCAACTGAAATACGACCTCGATGACGACGAACCGCCCGCCGCTTCGCTTGAGCAGAGAGTCGCGGTAGCCGAAGTCGCATTCGGAAGCCGCGAGCGTGCGCACTGCGCCTCGGTGCCGGTCCCAGACCCGGACCTGTGCGATGGTGTTGGCAACCTCCTGGCCGTAGGCACCGACGTTCTGAATCGGGGTCGATCCAACGCAACCTGGAATGCCCGACAGGGCCTCGATCCCCGACCAACCCTCGAGCACGGCCCGAACGACCAGATCGTCCCACGACTCGCCGGCCGCCACCCGAACGGTGGCCCCACTGCAACGGTCGCGTGAATCCACCCAGACGCCCTTACTCGCGACGCGAAGGACCGAGCCGGCAAACCCGTCGTCGGACACGACGAGGTTCGACCCACCCGACAGCACGAGCAGCGGCTCCTGCGCATCGTCGATCTCCCGGACTGCGTCGACGATCTCATCCGGCGACTCCGCGGTGACCAGCCGGTCCGCAGGGCCGCCGACGTGCATGGTGGTCAGCGGCGCGAGTGGTGCGCCCGAACTCTCCTGCACGTCAGACCAACTGAACGACGGCGATCGCGCGACCGAGCACCTTGTCGGGCCCGCAGGTGGCGGTGATCTCGACGGTGGCCTGGCGGGTCGTCTCGGCGACGGCGGTCACCGTCGCGGAGAACTGCACGTCCGCCCCGGTCTCATAAGGAACCACGACGGGCTTGGTAAAGCGCGTGCCGTAACGGACCACCGCGCCGGCATCACCCGCCCATTCGGTGACGACGGTGATTGCCGCGCCCATGGTGAACATGCCGTGGGCGATGACGTCAGGAAGTCCCACCTGCTTGGCGAAGCGCTCGTCCCAGTGAATCGGATTGCGGTCCAGCGATGCTCCCGCATAGTGCACGAGCCGTGCCCGGTCGACGTGGACCGTCTTGGCCGGAAGGATCTCCCCCACCGACACCCTGTCGATGGACCTGCGGGCCAGTGTCGCGCCATCGGCCAGGTCAGCCATCACTCGCCTCCCCGCACGACGATCGTCGACAACGCGGTGCACACCGGCTCGTCTGCGGCGGACAGTTCGGTGCGGGTGACGATCATCGTGTGGCCACCGGCCGCCTTGACCGAGTCGACGGTCAGCACGCCGACAATCTCGTCTCCGGCCATCATCGGACGGTGATGGATGAACGTCTCCTCACCATGCACCACCCTGCTGAAGTCGACGCCCGCCTCCGGGTCGACAATGAACTCCATCTCCGAACGCTGGGCCACCAAGACCGCGAAGGTCGGTGGGGCGATGACGTCGCGATAGCCGCGGGCTTGGGCCACGGATCGGTCGACATGGACCGGGTCACCTGCCCCCACTGCCTCCGCGAACTCTTTGATCTTGGCGGCGCTGACGCCGTAAGGGGCGCTGGGTGGGTAGACCCGTCCCGCGAACTCGGGGTTGACCGGCATACCGGAAGCGTAGGCCACCTAGACACGGGGAAGCCCCCGGACGCCGTCAGGCGATCGGGGGCTTCGACCGTTGATCTGCTCAGGCCTCGGGCTTCAGCGGAAGCACGGCAAGACTGGCGATGCAAGGCGTGGCCTTGAAGTCGTTGCGGTAGAGCGAGAAGAACTTGCGCATGTCTATCCCCCTTCGGAATCTCACGTCGTCACCCTCGTGGTGACGGCTCGAGTGCACTGGGCGGGACTTCTCAGTCGTTCACCCGTTGTTCACGTTCGTAACGTTAGCAGTTCATGTTGACGGATGCAAACTCGGAAAGTTACCAGCGTGTCGTCCTCAAGGGAAGGGCCCTGGTCCCGTGATCTAGCGCACCCGCCGCGACCGTGCGGGCATGGGCCACACAGTGCGGCGGGACCAGCCAGACGGCGGGCGGCATACCGTCGAGTGCGGCCGGCCCGGCCAGGGTCGGGGCAGCCGAAGACCGCACCTCCCGGCTGGGAGACGCGGTCTCGTCGAGCGTCCTGGGCTGCGGTGCCCGCGGTCAGCGGGTCTCGCGGTGCTCCGTGTGCTTGCCGCAAGCGGGGCAGAACTTGGCCAGTGCCAACCGGTCGGGGTCGTTGCGGCGGTTCTTCTTGGTGATGTAGTTGCGGTTCTTGCACTCGGTGCACGCCATGGTGATCTTCGGCCGGATGTCGGTCGTCTTGCTGGCCACGGTGGCTACCTCGCTGCTGTCAGTCGGGTGGTGGTGCGTTGCGAGCGGGGACCTATCGATCCAGGCACACGCAACGATCAAGGATACGGGATGCGACGGTCAACCCGGAAATCAGGCCCGTCAGCAGTAGCGGGAGCGGGGCTCGATCCCGCGACCTCACGATTATGAGTCGTGCGCTCTGACCAACTGAGCTATCCCGCCGTGGCGATCCGGCGTGACGCCTGATCCCGAGCCCCAATAGGGAATCGAACCCTAGACCTTTTCCTTACCATGGAAACGCTCTGCCGACTGAGCTATTGGGGCGCCGCACGCTGCCCTCACGGGCCCTGCAGTGCGTCCGAGAGACTACACGCTGCGCCGGGCTCAGCAGAAATCGGTTCGCTCGCCCACAGGCGGACAGGCCCCCGAAGACCCGTAGAGTGACTCGATGCCCTGGCTTGGCGTGCCCCTTGGCCTGCTCACCGGCCTGGTCATGGGCGCCCTGGGTGGGGGCGGCGCCATCCTCGCCATTCCCGTGCTGATTTACGTCGCCGGTATGCCGCCCCACGAAGCGACCACAGCGTCCCTCGTCATTGTCGGAGTGAGCGCAGCAGTCGCAGCAACCGGACCGATCCGGCACGGAAACGCGCATGTCCATGATGCTCTCGTGCTTGCTGTCGTGGGCATCCCCGGCACGTATGCCGGGTCGCTGGCATCGGCGGCTGTGCCAGCGCCGATTCTCGTCGTCCTCTTGGCCACCCTGCTGGCCGTTGTCGGCGCCCTGATGACCCGCCACCAGCATCACGACGACGCAGACCGCCAGGGCGCCGACCGACCCGAGGCTGGCGCACACTCGAGTGGGCTGGAGCGCTCCGGACCGCATGACCCCGTGGCCCCGCGGCGAGCCGCCCGTCGCTACTTCGCCGTCGCCGGGGTTGGCGTCGGCATCGGCCTGCTCACCGGGTTCTTCGGGGTCGGCGGCGGGTTTGCCATCGTCCCGGCTCTCACATTGGCCCTCGGGGTGCCCATCCGGGCCGCCATCGGGACCTCATTGCTGGTCATCGCGCTCAACAGCGCGTCCGCTCTGGCAGTCCGGCTCGCTCACGGAATCACCCTCGACTGGCCGGTGGTGCTGCTGTTCACCATGGGTGCCGTTGTCGGCGGACTCCTCGGAGACCGGTTGGCGCGACGACTGTCGCCAGACAGTCTCCAGCGCGGCTTCGCCGCGCTGCTGTTCCTCGTCGCGACGTACATGCTCGCCGCTGCCGTCGTGGCGCACTAGCGCGGGCGCACGCTGGCTCTGGGCGGGCCTGGCGGTCGGGCTGCCACGACGACGGGGAACCGCGTAGATTTGCCACACGTCTGGACGAGCGATGGACGCATCGGTGCTGCACCGGAGCTCCGTCGCCGTTGGCCCAGCAAGCCATGTTGTCCGGAACCCCGCGTTACCCCGTCGAGACAGGGAGTCAGATGAGCCAGCCGACCTACGGCGCCCAGGACGCGTCCACCAGCACCGCCGCGGCCATGCAGCCGCTCGCGCCGCCGGCGGCCAGCGACTCGCTGCGCCTGGAGCCCCCGCCGGCGGCCGCACAACCGATCCCGACGACCGCCGCACCCCGAATGGCGCCAGCCGTCCCCGAGGCGGCATTGCCTGGGCTGGACGCCAAGGTCGAGAGCTACCTGCAGGCGCTCATGACCGCCGCGCCCAAGTCCCCCCAGTTCGAGACCAAGGCCAACGACGTCCGCGTCATGGGCGACGAGGACATCCGCCGCGCGGCCGAGTCGAGCAACCGGCTGCTCAAGTCGCCGGTGAAGGCTCTGCAGGAGGGGGGCCTGTCCGAAGGCGGCAAGGTCGGCAAGACCCTGCTCGAGCTGCGTCGGACCGTCGAGGACCTCGACCCGAGCCAGGCCACGGGGGTCAAAAAAGTCCTCGGGATGATCCCGTTCGGCGACAAGATCACCGACTACTTCCGCAAATACCAGTCGGCGCAGAGCCACCTGGACGGCATTCTCCAGGCGCTGCGCCAGGGCCAGGACGAGTTGCACCGCGACAACGTCGCACTCAACCTGGAGAAGCAGAACCTCTGGGACTCGATGGGCCGACTCAACCAATACGTCTACATCGCCGAGCGGCTCGACGCCAAGATGGCCGCCCAGATCGCGACGTTGGAGGCGGCCGACCCGGACAAGGCGACGGCCCTCAAGCAGGATGTGCTGTTCTACGTCCGCCAGAAGCACCAAGACCTGCTCACCCAACTGGCGGTGTCGATCCAGAACTATCTGGCCATCGACATCACCATCAAGAACAACATCGAGCTCATCAAGGGCGTGGACAGGGCGTCCACGACGACCGTGTCCGCACTGCGCACGGCCGTCATCGTCGCCCAGGCGCTCGGAAACCAGAAACTCGTCCTCGACCAGATCACCGCCCTGAACACCACCACCAGCGGGCTGATCCAGTCGACGTCCGAGATGCTTCGAGACAACTCGGTCCGCATCCAGGAGCAGGCCGCCAGCGCGACGATCGGCATCGAGCAGCTGCAGAACGCCTTCGCGAACATCTACCAGACGATGGACGCCATCGACACATTCAAGGTGCAGGCCCTGGACAACATGGCCGCGACCATCGGCACCCTGGAGACGGAGGTCGCCAAGTCGCGGACCTATCTTGAGCGCGCCAACCGGGTGAACCCCAACGTCCAGATGGGATCCTTGGACATCGGTCGCTGACCGGTCAGGGTCAACTCAGGGACACATCGGGGAGTTCCAGCACAGACACAGGCCGACGGACAAGGGACAATCAGCAACCATGGGCATCGGCGAGTGGCTGTTTGGGCGTCAGGAGCAGCCGCCCGAGACGCCGATCCCCCGTGTCCCGACTGCCGCTGACCTCCTGGCGGCCGTCGACCGGGTCGAGGCAATGGCGGTCGCAGGGAAGGTTCGACCGGAGGTGTTGGCCCGACTGCGCCGGGTCACCAAGACGGTCCGCGAGACGATCCCGCGGATGGACCGGCTCGGCGGCGGGAGCACCCAGGCCTATCACGTCATGGCGACGGCGACCGACTACCTCCCAGAGGCGATCGGCGGCTATCTGCGGCTGCCCCGCGAGTGGGCCGACTCGCGGCCAGTCGACCGGGGCAAGACCCCGCTGATGATCCTCGTCGACCAACTGGACCTGCTGGGGCGGACGATGGACCGGGTCTTCGACGCGATCAACCGAGCCGATGCCGAAGCCTTGGTCATCCACGGGCGGTTCCTCCAGGAGAAGTTCGGACACGCCTCGACCGGCGGTGAGCTGGCCCTCGGCGCGGGCACGCCCCTCCCGCCCATGCCGAGCGCTCCGGGCCCGACACCCACACCGGACTCGGCCGCCCCGAGGAGCCCGCAGGTCACGCCGAACCCTGGGGCACCTTCGACCCCGTCTGCGACGTTGACTCCCCCGCCAGCACCCGCGGCCACGGACATCCGGCTGCAACCCCCCATCGGAAGGCAGGGCTAGATGAGCGCGCTGCGCGAAGCGGTCGACACTCTCGTCGCCGTGGCGACCGAGGCGGGTCTCGCGCCCGACCGGGCCCGGGACGAGGGCATGGTGTTCGCGGCCGCCATCGCCGAGGCGGCCCCCCGAGCGGCCCTGGACTGGTACGCCGCGCTCGACGCCGGTCCCACCGACCTGGCCGCTGCCAACGCCGCCTTCTTCGACGCCGCCAGCCGCGGCCGCAAGGCCCGGGGGGCGCCGACCGCGCTCCTCAGCGAACTCGCCGCCACCGCGCCAAGCAAGGCGACGGCATACGCCAAGGCACTCACCGAGGTCGCCTCGGCCGCCTGTGCACTCGGTGAGCCGACCCTGCGAGTGACCGGCAACGCGGCCGTCGCCGCCGCCGCCCAGTTGGAGGCCGCGCGCCTGGCCAACCCGCGCGTTCCCGCCCCCGACGTGCCCGGTATGCCGCCCCCCCCCCCCTCCACCACCTCCCCCGCCACAGCCGGGTGGCACGCCGCCTGGCCGACCCCGACGCTGACTCCATTCCCGTGGTCGACGGGAGCGGGCGGCATACCGGGAGGACCGACCGCGCCACCCTCGAGTGGCGACCCGACCTCCGGGCCGACCCAGGCAGCCGACCCGGGCGCACCGGCGAGCCCGCCCCCCGCCGAGCCCGAGCCCCCGAAGCCGACCAAGACCGTTGAGGAGCTGCTCGCCGACCTCGACGCGATGATCGGCCTCGAACGGGTCAAGCGCGAGGTCCACCAACAGGTGGCCATGCTCAAGGTCGACAAGCTGCGCCGCGAGGCGGGTCTGAAGAACGCCGACATCACTCGGCACCTGGTCTTTGTCGGAAACCCCGGGACCGGCAAGACGACGGTCGCCCGGATGGTCGGCGGGATCTACCAGGCGTTGGGCCTGCTCTCCAAGGGGCAACTCGTCGAGGTCGACCGGTCCGAGCTGGTGGCCGGTTACCTCGGGCAGACCGCGATCAAGACCGCCGAGACCTGCGCGAAGGCCTACGGCGGGGTGTTGTTCATCGACGAGGCATATGCGCTCTCTGGCGACCAATACGGCCAAGAGGCGGTCAACACCCTCGTCAAGGAGATGGAGGACCACCGCGACGACCTCGTTGTCATCGTGGCGGGCTATCCCGACCCGATGGTCGTCTTCATCGCGCAGAACCCCGGCCTGGCCAGCCGGTTCAAGACGGTCATCGAGTTCGAGGACTACACCGACGATGAGATTGTCGCGATCCTGCACAAGCTCGCGACGGCGGCGGACTACACGGTGACGCCCGAAGCCGAGGCGCACTTCCGCGCGGTGCTCGCGGCGACGCCGCGCAACGAGGCGTTCGGCAACGGCCGGTTCGCCCGGAACGCTCTCGAGGAGGCGATCGGCCGTCAAGCCTGGCGCTTGCACCGCGATAGCGACCTGACCGCGGAGGACTTGCGAGAGCTACGTGTCGAGGACTTCGCCGGAGATGACCCGGCCGAGGAGCAGCGGGCGCCCAGCGAGCCAAACCAGCCGAGCGAGCCGAGCGAGCCCATCGAGCCCAGCGAGCCGAGCGAGCCCAGCGAGCCGAGCGAGCCCAGCGAGCCCAGCCAGCCCAGCGAGCCCAGCGAGCCGAGCGACGCCAACGCCGAAGGAGCCAGCCAGCCATGAGCCAACCCGCCTCGGCACCGCCTCCACCCGCTCGCCAGGCCGCAGTGGTGGCCGCTGCACCTGCACCTCCACTTCCGACGACCCCGGCGCCCGTCCCTGCTCCGCCACGTCTGGCGGGGGGTGCGCGACCGGCATACCCCACGGCCGCAGCAGTGAGGGGCACCGCTAGCGTCGGCACCTGGGTGCGCGGTAAGGCCTCGGGCGTGCCCGGCCAGATGCGGGTGTTGGGGGCCTTGGCGGCGGCCGCTGCTGTTCTCTTCGGTGTGGTCGGGGCCTGGAACCTTTGGTCCAGCGCCCAGTCACTCGGTCGGGCGGGGGTCAACACCGAGCAGGTGGTGCGAATCCAGTCGATCTACGCCGACGTGCTGCGGGCTGACGCTGACGCGACCAACGCATTTCTGGTCGGTGGGCTGGAGGACCCCGCCCAGCGCGCCGACTACGAGGCTTCGGTTCGACGAGCGAGCGCCGCGATCACCGAGGCGGCCAGCGCTCAGCCCGCGGACCGGGCAGCCCTCGCCGCCCTCAACAGTGCCCTGCAGGACTACACCTCCCTCGTCGAACAAGCCCGGGCCTACAACCGTCAAGGTTTGCCGGTGGGCAACACCTATATGACCTCGGCAAGTGCGAGCCTGCGCGCTTCGGCGGTTCCCCCGTTGGAGGCGCTCCTGCAGGCCAATACCGCGCGGGCTCGCGGGGAGTTGGGGGCATCGGGCTCGGCCTGGCCGACCGTCGTCACTGGGCTGCTGGCCATGGCGACCTTCGCCCTGGTCGGGTTGTGGCTGGCCCGGCGGACCCGCCGTTACCTCAATGTGGGGCTGAGCGCAGGCGCGCTGGCCGTGCTCGCTGCCCTCGTCGCCGCCTTCGTCGTCTTCGCCGGAATCGGCTCCGATGCGCGTCGGGTCACCGACAATCAACTCGCCGGGACGTTGGCCTTGACCAGTTCGCGCACAGCCGCCTTCGACGCCCGGGCCAACGAGAGCCTCGGTCTGATCCGCCGGGGTCAGGCCAGCGCCAACGAGAACGCGTGGAAGGCCAGGGACGTCGAAGTGACCGGTCGACTGTCGGCACTCGGTGAGGTGAGCTGGTTCGGTGGTTCGGGCACCTCGCGCGACCTCAGCGGCGCGTGGACGGCATACCAGAAGGCCCATGCGGAGGTCCGCAAGCTGGACGACGCCGGGACCTGGGAGGCGGCCGTCACGAAGGCGACCGCGCCGGGTGAGACACCCCGCACGACCTTTGCCGCGTTCGAGAAGAGCAGCGCTGCGGCCGTCGAGGGGTTCCAATCCGCGCTCGTCAACGACGTCCAAGGACCGGCGGGCCGGGCTCAGGTCACCGCGCTGATCCTGCTCCTGGCTGGGCTGGCGGCCGCTGTGCTCGCGACCCGCGGGATCGCCAAGCGTGTGGAGGAATACCGATGACCCGTATGCCGCGTCGCCACCTCCCCCTGTGGGCTGCCGGGACCGCCGTGCTCGTGTCCTTGGCGGCGTGTGCTGGGGGCGGCTACTCCCAGACCCCGTTGAGCCCCACGCCGACCGCTGCCGCGACCAGCGCCCCACCGACGTCCGCCGCACCCTCGACGACGACGGCCTCAATGTGCAGCCCGGCTCCGGCTGGCTTCAACCCGGTGCAGAGCTACGACCCCGTGGCGGCCCTGCCTGCTGCCGGGGCGTTCACGGGTCGGCTCGCCGAGATCCGGGCCCGCGGCTACCTCATCGCCGGCGTCTCGGCCGACACCTTGCTCATGGGCGCCCGCAACCCGCTATCCGGTCAGATCGAGGGCTTCGACATCGACCTCGTGCGAGAGATCGCGAAGGCGATCTTCGGTGACCCCTCCAAGGTCCAACTCGTCGTCATCACGGCCGGCCAGCGGCAGAGCTTCCTCGTGGAACGCAAGGTCGACCTGGTGGCTCGCAATATGACGATGAACTGCACACGCTGGCTGGACTGGCCGATCGACTTCTCCTCGGAGTATTACCACGCAGGCCAGAAGGTGCTCGTCCGCAAGGGCAGCACCGCCAAGAGCCTGGACGACCTCGCCGGAGTCAAGGCCAAGGTGTGCGCCCCAGCCGGAACGACGAGCATGACCAAACTGACCGAGTTTGTCGCCAAGGGCGTGGTGGCCGTGCCTGCTGACACTCACACCGGCTGCCTCGTGCTGTTTCAGCAGGCCAAAGTCGATGCCATCACCGGGGACGACACGGTGCTGGCCGGCCTGGTCGCCCAGGACCCCTATGCCGTTGTGCCCCAGCAAGCCGCCATCACCGCCGAGCCCTACGGGCTGGGCTTTAACACTGCGGACCCCGACCTCGTCCGTTATGTCAACCGGGTGTTGGAGTCGATGAAGGCGGACGGACGCTGGAAGGCCAGCTATGACCGTTGGTTGGCCCCATCACTGGGTCCGGCCCCAACCCCGCCCGCCGGGGCCTACGGACGGACATCGCGGTGACCGCCAGGTGAGCCTCTCCATCGACCCGATCCCTCAGCCGGCGGTCGGCGGTGCCCTGCCCGGCGCCGTCGCGCCCGAGGCCCCTGGTCGGCTGGGCAGCCCACTGGGGGTCCATGAGGCCTTCGCGTATCTGCGCGACCTCGGGGTTTGGCGCGACAAGCGCAGGGCCGAGCTCGACTCACTCGACGCGGCCGCGTTGGCCTCCAGCGACCGAGACACATTCAGCCGGGACATGCTCGTCTCGATGGCGTTGTGGAAGGCAATCTCGGACCGCTTCGACCTGCTGACGGTGACCTTCGATTCCGGCCGGGTCGGGGCAACCGAAGCGGCCCGGCTCTCCACCCTCATCTGGGGTCGTCTCGACGTCGCCCCCGACTCGGCCGCCGCGACGATCTCTCCGGCGACCTCCGGGGCGCTAGGGCTTTCC
The DNA here is from genome assembly GCA_044220725.1 of Dermatophilaceae bacterium. Classification (GTDB taxonomy): domain Bacteria; phylum Actinomycetota; class Actinomycetes; order Actinomycetales; family Dermatophilaceae; genus Phosphoribacter. The sequence continues at coordinate 5,563 of JBGAQN010000018.1, read as the reverse complement.
TTGCCCGAAGCGTGTCGCCTCAGCGACGCGATGACCTCCTCGCTGCGGGCCCGGCTATCCCTCGAACCATCGGGTGCCGAAGTCGGCACCCGGCTCAAGGACGTCCGTGCCACCCTGGAGCGGATCCGCGACCAGGTCGGCATGGTGCCGGTCGGGGTCGAGCGGGAAGCCGCCCGAACGCTCCATGCCAGGTTGGAGCAGCGACTCGGGGACGTCACCGACCGGGCCAAACGCGGCGCCGAGGTCGGCGGGTTGCTCGCCCCATTGGAGTTGGAGGCCGCTGGCGCCGAACGCGATCTCATCGTCGGCGCTGGCCGCCGGGTCGAGACTGCCCGAGACGCTGCCCGGGCCGCCCAAGTGCGCGACGAGTTGCTCGCCCGGAGTGCCGCCGTCCAAGCCCTGGTCGACCGGTGCGTCGCGACGGTGTCGACCGCTCCCCGGCTCGGAGTCCCTGACGTGCGCGCGCTCGGCCCGGTGCCGACCGGGACCGCCGATGTGGAGGCCTACCTCAGGCGGCTCGACGCGGTGGGCCGAGCCTTGACCGTCGTCCACACGGCATACGCAGACCCGCTCGCCGAACGTGATGAGATCGCAGGGTATGCCGGTGCGCTCGCCGCGCAAGCGCGCGCAGCCGGCCCAAGCGACGCCGACCTGGACTACCTGCGCGAGCGATTGAACGTCGTCGTGGCTACCATCCCGACCGACCTTCGCAGGGCTCGCGCCCTGCGCGATGCCTACCAGGCCTACGCCATGTCACTGCGCTCAACTGAGACGTCCTCCGGACGGAAGGGAGCATCGACTCGATGACCCAGGCCGGCACCTGCCAGGAACCCGACTGCACCGGGTCGATCCTCGACGGCTACTGCGACGTCTGCGGTACGCCGGCCGGCATCGGCCCTGAGCCCGAGCGCGGCCCCGCGCCCACAGCGGGGGCACCCGATGTGGCGCAGGAGCCCGCCACCCCGTCGGCCCGGCCACAGGCCGCGCCGACGTCCAGCGTTCCCAACGGCACGCCGTGCGCGGAACCGGGGTGTGGCGGACGCATTCTCGACGGCTACTGCGATGTGTGCGGCACGGCCGCAGATGTGGACCCGCCCGACCCGGACGAACCGATGCAGGGCTCGCCGATCGCAGCGACCGCCTCGACCGCCAGCAACCGGCTGTCCTCGACTGCCATGGGCTCGGCGCGGGCTCGCCAGACCGGGACAAAGGCCACTCGCCGGCTCGGCACGTCAAGCCAACGCATGCGATCGGCTCGACTCGGTGCCGGCCTGACCGTCATCCCCCCTATTCCGGCCATCGACGCCGCGAAGGCGGTCATGGCCGACCCAATCGTCCCCGAGGACAAGCGGTTCTGTTCCAACTGCGGCACCAAGGTGGGTCGCAGCCAAGGGGATCGGCCCGGGCGCACCACAGGTTTCTGCCCCAAGTGTCGGCAGGCGTTCTCCTTCGATCCCAAACTCGCGCAGGGGGATCTCGTCGCCGGTCAATACGACGTGGCCGGGTGCCTGGCCCACGGTGGTCTGGGCTGGATCTACCTGGCCCGGGATCGCAATGTCTCCAACCGGTGGGTTGTGCTCAAGGGCCTACTCAACACCGGCGACCCCGATGCACTCGCAGCCGCCATCGCCGAGCAACGTTTTCTCGCTCAGGTCGAGCACCCCCGGATCGTCGAGATCTACAACTTCGTCACACACGAGGGTGCCGGCTATATCGTCATGGAATATGTCGGCGGCACGTCGCTCAAGGGACTGCTCAAGCAGCGGATGCGCCAAGCCGGCAAGTACGACCCGTTGCCGGTCGACCAGGCCCTGGCCTACCTCATCGAGATCCTGCCGGCCTTCCAATACCTGCACGACCTGGGGCTGGCCTACTGCGACTTCAAACCGGACAACGTCATCCAGGTCGGCGATGACCTCAAACTCATCGACCTCGGCGGGGTCCGGCGGATCGATGACGAAGACGCGGCGATCTTTGGGACCGTGGGCTACCAGGCCCCCGAGGTCGCCGAGCAGGGCGTGTCCGTTGCCTCAGATCTCTACACGATCGGCCGGAGCTTGGTGGTCCTGACCACCGAGTTCAAGGGCTATCAGACGACCTACGTCGACTCGCTCCCAGCGGTGGAGGACACCCCGGTTTTCGCCCGATACGACTCGTTCTACCGCCTGCTGCTCAAGGCCTGTGCAAAGTCACCAGATGATCGTTTCGCCACCGCAGACGAAATGCGCGTGCAAATGCTCGGCGTGTTGCGCGAGGTCGTCGCCGCCGATGCCAAGGCGGGTCGGGCCACGACCTCGTCAACGTCACTGGTGTTCGAGGAACCGTCGATCTCCACCGATCAACTCGAATGGTGGTCGCTGCCGCGGCTACGCCCGGACCCGCATGACGGGCAAGCCGCCCTCGTCCGCGACGTGCGCGCGATGGAGCCACACGAACGGTACGACGCGCTGCGCGCCGCCGAACCTGCGACGACTGACGTCCGGCTCGAGCTGGCCCGGACGGCCCTGGACCGGGGCGACCACGGCATGGTCACGACGATCACGAACGAGCTGCTCCGGGACGACCCATGGGAATGGCGGGCCGTGTGGATCCAGGGCCTGTCGGCCCTTGCGCAGCGGGTGCATGTCAACGCCCAAGCTGCCTTCAATGCCGTCTATGGTCAGGTGCCCGGCGAGTTGGCCCCCAAACTGGCCCTTGCCTTCGCCTGTGAGGTCTCGGGCAAGCCCGAGATCGCCGACTCCCTGTATGCCGTGTGCGCCCGCACCGACAGCAACTACACCCCGGCCGGCGCTTTCGGGATGGCCCGCTCACGTCAGGCGGCCGGGAACGTCGCGGGTGCGGTCGAGGCGCTGGACCTCATCCCGGCCAGTTCCCGCGCGTATGCCCTGGCTCGTCCGCAGCGAGGGCGGATGCTCGCCGAGTCCGGCGACGGGCTGACCAGCCTCACCGAAGCGCTGCGCAGCATCGACGGGGTTTCTGTCGACGCCCGTGAACGGGCCGAGCTCACCGTTTCCGTCATGGAACGGGCCTTGGCCGTGGTGCTCTCCCCCAAGGGTGAGAACGCAGGCATCTCCTTGGCCGGCCACCCCGCCACCCAAAAGGGCGTGCGCCAGGGCCTGGAGGCGGCATACCGGCAGTTGGCTTCGGTGACCGCCGACCCGGGCGAGCGGATCGCCCTGGTCGACCGGGCCAACTCAGTGCGGCCGTGGAGCCTGCTGTGAGCACGCCCGTGCCCGCAGCCATTGCGACGAACTGCCCGGCGTGTGGCGAACCCCGGGCCCAAGGCGCGGCCTTCTGCGAGCAATGCGGGCACGACTTCGGCGCAGTCGCCGGGGCGGCGGTCCTTGCCGGCGAGGTTGAGGCACCGACCTCAGCGGCCGTGACAACAGCGACGGACAGCCCTACGGCTGGCCCAGGGGGCGGGTCGGCGGTTGGGCTGGCGACCGGCGCGATCGGCAGTTCCACACCGGAGACCCAAACCCGCCACGCACCCGTGCGCGCCGACACCGCTGCTGAGGGCGAGGAGTCCCCGCTAGACCTCGGCTGGACCGGACCGGTGACCCGGAACGACGTCACATCGGTCGGTCCTACCCCACTGTCACGGTGTGCCCAGTGCGGCACGGGTGGTTATCTTGACGGCTACTGCGACACGTGCGGCGCCAAGCAGCCCGACCCTCGCGACCACTTCGCCGAGGAACCGGCTGCCTGGGTCGGTGGGGTCTGTGACATCGGGCGCCGACACTCCCGCAACGAAGACGCGATGGCGTTACTCGGCTCAGGCCGGCCGCTCCAGCAGGGTGTCCTCGTCGTGTGCGATGGGGTCTCGAACACGACCGACTCCCACATCGCCAGCCTGGCCGCAGCCCGGGCCGCCCGCGACGTCCTCGACGACCCGGTGCCGCGCGGGATGGGCCTGCCCGACGCCGTCATCGGGGTGATCGCCACGCGGCTCGGGCAGGCGGTCGTGGCGGCCCGCCAGGCGGTGGTCGAGACCACGCCAGACGTCAAGGATCCGACGCCGCCCTCATGCACTTTCGTGGCAGCGCTCATCGACGAGGGCCTAGCCGTGGTCGGCAATGTCGGTGACAGTCGGGCCTATTGGCTGCCCGATGCGCCTTCCTCCGAGCCCCGCCAGCTCAGTTCTGACGACTCCTTCGCAGCCGAGCAGATGCGCGAGGGTATGCCCCGCAAGGACGCCGAGACCGGCCCTAACGCCCACGCGATCACCCGGTGGCTCGGGATCGATTCTCCGGATGACCTCACGCCGCACGTGGCCTCGCTGCAGCTCACCGAGGACGGCTGGCTGATGCTCTGCTCGGACGGGCTGTGGAACTACTGCTCGGACGCGCTCGCGCTGCGTCAGCTCCTCGCCGACACCGTGACCAGGCTCGGCACTCACGGCCTGCACCCGCCGACGTTGGCGCAGGCCCTCGTTGACTTCGCCAATGCGGCGGGCGGCGTCGACAACATCACCGTCGCGTTGGCCCGGGTCGGGGCAACCGCCGGGCCGCCTCCGGCAGCTCCGGCAGCTCCGGCAGCTCCGGCCGTCGCCGAACCTGCGGCCGCGCCGGACAGCCCGACCACCTTGACTCCGACCACCGTGAACCCGACCACCCCGAGCCCGATAGGTGCCGCGGAAGCCAGCCAGGCGGCATACGCTCCACCACAGGCGACCGCCCCGGCGACCGGCGCCCCTGAGACTGCTCCCGCTCCTGCTCCCGAACTCACCCCCGCTCCTGCTCCCGAACTCACCCCCGCAGCCGACCGAGAGGACAGCCCCGATGGCACAGTTCACCACTGAGGTCTTCCAGAACGAGTTCCTGCCCGACGGGGGCACCGACGTCCACGCGATCGTCCGGGTCACCTGCTCGGGAGCCGGCGAAACCCGGACAGCCGGCGGGGGCGAGGCCGCGGAGATCCTTATCGTCGACACGTCCGGCTCGATGGGCGCAAACGGCATCGCCCAGGGTCGGTATGCCGCGACCGTCGCCCTGAACGAGATCACCGACGGCACGTGGTTCGCCGTCATCGCAGGCAACCACGTCGGGACCCTGGTCTACCCGGGCTATGGCCCGACCCAGATGGTCCGAATGGACGCTCGGACCCGTCAGGAGGCCTCCGGGGCCGTCCAGCAGTTCCGGGCTGACGGGGGGACGGCGATGGGCACGTGGCTGACCAAGGCCAAAGAGGTCTTCCTCTCCGTTCCGCAGGTCGTCCAGCGCCATGCCATCCTGCTCACCGACGGGACGAATGAGCACGAGACCCCCGACCAACTGACCTGGGCGATCCAGGGGGCAACCGGCTTCTTCCAGTGCGACGTGCGCGGTTTGGGCGACCGGTGGCAGATCGACGAGGCACGTCGGATTGCCTCGGCGCTGCTTGGCACCGTCGACCTCATCCCGTCGCCTGATCGGATGGCCGATGAGTTCGAGCGACTCATCCGGGCTTCGATGGCCCGAGGCGTGGCGTCGGTCGATGTTCGGGTCTGGGCGCCCCAAGGTGCACAGGTGCTCTTCGTCAAGCAAGTTGCGCCCAACCTCGAAGACATCACCGCCAAGCGCAG
>JBGAQN010000099.1:0-11141 GCA_044220725.1 Dermatophilaceae bacterium | reverse complement strand
GGGTCAGCAGGCGTCGGGACAACTCCTGCAGCCCGGTCTGGTCGGCCGCTCCGAGCCCCAGGCCCTGGAAGGCCGCCCGCGCCGGGCCATGAGCGCCGAACCGCCACACCAGCCCGAGATCGAGCGGTGACGCATCCCGCTCGCGTTCCTCGGCCGCCAGGATCTGCCGTTCATGGTCGAGGTCGCTCTCGGGGACGGCCGCCAGGCGCTCGGTGATCCGCCGCAGGTGGGCACAGACCTCGGCCGGGTCACCCTCGGCGTCGAAGGTGGTGAACGCCAGGTCGACCGAGCCGTTGACCGCCAACCCATGCTGTTCGGGCCCGGTCATCACGACGTGCTCAAGCAGGTGCAGCCAGCCCGAACGGGCCGGGGGTTCGTCGATCAGCCCGGCGCGGAACACCAAGGTGGCGCTCAGCGCGGGTCGGCCGGTGTCGACCCAGAAGGTCGGCACCCCGTCGACGTCGGTGCGGTTGATGGTGATGGCTGCGTTCATGGCTTCCCCTTGGCTCTGCGAGGGGATTCTAGGGCTGACCCCAGACAGCCAGCCGGGCAACACAGCGCCCCGAACCTTCGCGGCCCGGGGCGCTGTGGCTTATGGGAGGCGTATGCCGCGCGGCTGCGACGTTGGAGCCGCGCGGCATACCTCGTGGTGGATCTGGTGGTGCTGGGTCGTGCGAGTTTGTGCCGTAGTGCAAGACGGCGACCGTCAGTGGGCGATGGCCTTCTCCGCGCCGGCACCGGTGAGGGAGCGGACCTCCATCTCGGCATACTTCGCGGCGTTGTGCTCGCTCGAGGTGACCGAACCCAGCCAGCCGAGGAAGAAGGACAGCGGGACGGTGACGATGCCCGGGTTGTTGAGCGGGAACCACGCGAAGTTGGCCGTGGGGAACATCGACGTTGCCGCACCGGAGACGGTGGGGCTGAAGATGATCAGGATGAGGGCGCTGGCCAAGCCGCCGTACATGCTGAACAGGGCGCCCCGGGTGGTGAACTTCTTCCAGAACAGCGAGTAGAGGATCGTCGGCAGGTTGGCGCTCGCGGCAACCGCGAAGGCCAAGGCGACGAGGAACGCGATGTTCTGGCCGTTGGCGAAGATGCCGCCGATGATGGCCAGGATGCCGATGACGACGGCGGCCCGACGAGCGATCTTGACCTCGGCGTCCGGGCTGACCTGGCCGCGCTTGATGACCTGGGCGTAGATGTCGTGGGCGAACGACGCCGAGGCGGTGATCGTCAGACCGGCGACGACCGCGAGGATCGTCGCGAAGGCGACCGCCGAGATGACACCAAGCAACAACTCGCCACCGAGGTGGAAGGCGAGCAGCGGGGCGGCGGAGTTCTGCTTGCCGGGGGCCGCGTTGATGGCGTCCTTGCCGACGAGCGCAGCGGCGCCATAGCCGAGGACCAGCGTGAACAGGTAGAACAGGCCGATCAGCCAGATGGCCCAAACGACCGAGCGACGGGCTTCCTTGGACGTCGGCACGGTGTAGAAGCGCATGAGGACGTGGGGGAGCCCCGCGGTCCCGAGCACGATGGCGATCGACAGCGAGATGAAGTCGATCTTGTTCTTGTACTGCAGACCACCGGTCATCAACGGTGCCTTGGCCCGTTCGACGGCGTCGCCGAAGAGTGTCGACAGGTTGAAGCCGTACTTGATCCCGATCCACGCGGTCATCACGCCCGCACCGACGATGAGCAGGGCCGCCTTGATGATCTGCACCCAGGTGGTGCCCTTCATGCCACCGACCAGGACATAGACGATCATCAGCGCGCCGACGACGGCGATGACGACACTCTGACCGCCGCGGTCGGTGATGCCCATGAGGAGGGCAACCAGGCCACCGGCACCGGCCATCTGGGCCAGCAGGTAGAAGGCCGACACCGCGAGGGTCGTCACGGCGGCGGCCGTGCGGACTGGCCTCTGCTGCAGCCGGAAGGAGAGCACGTCGGCCATGGTGAAGCGGCCGGTGTTGCGCAGGAGCTCGGCAACCAACAACAGGGCGACCAGCCAAGCGACGAGGAAGCCGATCGAGTAGAGGAAGCCGTCGTAGCCGTTGATGGCGATCGCACCGGCGATGCCGAGGAAGGATGCGGCCGACAGGTAGTCGCCCGTGATGGCGATGCCGTTCTGGCGTCCGGAGAAGGCGCGGCCACCGGCGTAGTAGTCAGCGGCAGTGGTGTTCTGCTTGGACACCCGGATGACGATGCCGAGAGTGACCAGGACGAAGACCAGGAAGATCCCGATGTTGAGAGTCGTGTTGCCGACCTGGGTCGTCGGCGCGGCCTGTGCAGGGAAGGTCAGGGCGTTCACCGCAGCTCACCCCTTTCCATGTGCTCCGCGAGGGCTGCTGCGGCCGGGTCGAGCTCACGGTCGGCCCACCGCGCGTAGATCATCGTGATCGCGAAGGTCGTCGCGAACTGCAGCAGGCCCAGGACCAGACCGATGGTGATCCGGGTGCCGGCAATGGGGGTAGCCATGAAGTCGATGGCGTAGGAGGCGAGCAGGACGTAGAGGAAGTACCAGGCCAGGAAGGCCCCGGTCATGGGGAACACAAAGCTGCGGAACTTCTTCCGCAGGGCTGCGAACTCCTGCGAGTTCTGCACGGCGATGTATCTCGCCGCCCTCTCCTCGCTGATGTCATCGTGACTGGTCAAGGTGGGGACCTCCAGTGTGGGCAGGCCTGCGAAAGGGCTCCGCAGTGTCGTGGGTCACACAATGGGGCCCCGTGCTGAGGGCTGACTAGCTGCCGCGCGCTCGGTGGGGTCGGCGCTCGCCCAGCGGTCGGCGCCGTCCGCCCAGCGGTTGTCCCCGGCCGGGACGGTTAAGCGCTCGACCGGGCCCTGGCGGTCACCTCTTCGGGGGCGTGCAGACGGACCATCGCCCGCGCGGCATTGGCCGGGATCGAGCGCGGCGTCGCGAGCGAGACCAGGGTGGCGGTGACAAAGGCCAGCGGCATCGTCCACGCAGCCGGCTGGGCGAGCAAGACGGGCAGCCAGCCCCCCGTCCCCCGACCGACCCCGGCGAAGGTCGCCAACGTAGCCCCCATGGCCAGAGCGCCCCCGACGACCAACCCGGATGCTGCGCCGATGACCGACAACCCCCGCCACCACACGCCGAGGATGAGCAACGGACAGAAGGTCGATGCGGCGATGGCAAAAGCCATCCCGACGGTGTCGGCCAGGGTGACGCTGGGTGCCAGCCAGGAGGCGGCATACGGGACGAGGATGGCGACCACGGAAGCCAGCCGGAACGACTGGGTGCGGGGGAGATCGCCGCCCAGGCGGCGGTTCATCGCGCCAGAGAGCAGGTCCTGGTCGATCACCCCGGCGACCGAGACGGTCAAGCCGCTGGCGGTGGACAGGAACGCGGCGAAGGCCCCCCCAGCCAGAATCGCGCTGAGCAGGTCGCCAAGGGCTCCCGGAGCGATCGCCGAGGGCAACAGCAAAACCACCGAGTCCGCCCGGGTCCCGGCTGGCAGGGCGGGGAGATAGACCCGGCCGAGCATGCCCAACACGGGCGGGAAGAGATAGAAGGCGCCGAGCAGGACGATGACGATGACCGTGGTGCGCCGGGCCGCCCGACCGTCGGGGTTGGTATAGAAACGGACCAGGACGTGCGGCAGCCCCATGGTCCCGAAGGACAGGGCCAGCATCGTCGAATACGTTGCGTAGAGGGGGTGTTCGCGCGATGGATAGGCCGGCAACGCTCCGGCGAACGGGCCGCCGGGATCGGTAAGGGACGGCAGCGGAGCTCCGCCGCGAAACCACAACCAGGCCAAGACGAAGCCCGGGATGGCGATGGCAGCCAGCTTGAGCCAATACTGCATCGCCTGCACGAGGGTGATCGAGCGCATCCCGCCGGCGGCCACGCTGGCCAGCACGACAACAGCGACGACCAGGCTGCCGATGGCCGGCGAGGCTCCGGTGACGGTCTGCAAGGCGAGCCCAGCGCCCTGGAACTGGGGAAGCAGATAGAGCCATCCGATCGCGACGACGAGCAGGCTGGCGATCCGCCGGACCCGCGGTGAGGACAGCCTGGCCTCGGCAAAGTCGGGGATCGTGTAGGCCCCCGAGCGTCGCAGCGGGGCGGCGACGAGCACGAGCAGGACGAGATAGCCCAACGTGTAGCCCACCGGCAGCCACAGCATGTGAGTGCCGAGGGAGTAGACGATCCCTGCCACGCCGAGGAAGCTTGCTGCGGAGAGATATTCGCCGCTGATGGCCGATGCGTTCCACCCAGCGGTGACGATTCGTCCGGCGACGTAGAAGTCGCTGGTGGTCCGTGACAGGCGCAACCCGAGGGCGCCCACGGCCATGGTCGCCGCGCAGACGATGATGATCGCGGTCAGCCCCCATCCGGGCGCGGAACTCATCGGCAAGCCCTGGCCTGGGGGTCGAGCATGGGCCCGGTCATCAGCGGCCGACCATCAGCGGCCGGCCATGAGCTCGGTGAAGTCCCGCTCGATCCGTTCGGCCACGCGCACGTGCAACCGCGCGGCACCAGCAATGAGCGGATAGATGAGGACTCCGACGACGATCCAGATCAGCGGCACCGGGCCCACGCTGGCGGCGGTCAACTCGGGCACGAGCAGGAACAGAGCGGGAAGGCCGACGAGAATCCCGCCCACACCCAGCAAGATCGCAATCGATAGCCGCAGTTGGGCGCGCAGCAGGGCGGTCAGGTAGATCTCGCCCAGGCCGGTCTGTTCGGTCAGCTCGACGGCATCCGGGCGCCGTTCGGAGCGGCGCCTGGCGTCACGCCGCGGAGAGACGACCCGGACTCGCTTGGCGACCGGACCCGGTCCGGAGTCCGGGCCCGTCAGTCGATCGGGGGTCAACGGCTCGCCGACCGGATGAGCCGGTCGCGCAAGGCTCGGGTATGCCGCCGACTCACCTCGAGCGCGATGTCGTCACCGAGGCTCACCTTGCACCGACCGCCCTGCACGGTCACCGCCGTGATGTGCGACGTGGAGACCAAGGTCGACCGGTGGATTCGGACGAATCCGTGCTCTCCCCAACGCTCTTCGAGAGCGTTGAGGGAAATCCGGACCAGGTGCGAGCCCTTGTCCGTGTGCAGTCGCGCGTAGTCTCCCTGTGCTTGGGCATAGAGGATGTGACTGCGCTGGACGAAGGTCGTCACCCCCCCGAGCTCGACGGGGATGGTCTCGTCGGCGGGCGCCTCGGCGGGAGCGGTCGTGATCGATCGAGGCTCTGCGCGTTGGGCCACGACGCGCCGCACCGCCTCGGCGAGACGCTCGGCGCGGACCGGCTTCATGACGTAGTCGGTGACCTCGAGCTCGAAGGCAGCCACGGCGTGTTCGTCGTATGCCGTGACGAAGACGACCTGGGGCCGGTCGGCGAACCGGGCCAGCACCTTCGCCAACGCCAGGCCGTCCAGTCCGGGCATGGAAATGTCGGAAAAGATGACGTCGACGGTGTGCTCATCCAGCGCCCGCAAGGCCTCGGTGCCCGAGGCGGCGGTGTGGAGCTCGCCGATCCGCTCATCCTGGCTCAACAGCCACGCGAGCTCGGCCAGGGTCGGTGCTTCGTCGTCGACGAGCAGAGCGCGCAGCGGCGGCGGCGTGGCAGGCGTGCTCATGAAGCCACAGAATAGGGCGCCGGGGTCGGCTCGCGCGGGTTTCCCGAGCGGCATCCCGTGCGGACCGGCACGTGGGGCGGCATACCCGGTGGGGGCGGCATACCCGGTGGGGGCGGCATACCCGGCGGGGGTGACGTTCCGCCCTGGTCGTGGGTCGACTGGCGCTCAACTGTCGGAGTGCACGCCGGCGGCGAACTTGGGGACCCTGAACGTCACCTTGGTGCCGGCCCCCGGAGCAGTCTCGACGACCAGTCCGTATTCGTCGCCGAACGCCTGGCGCAACCGCGCGTCGACGTTGCCCAGCCCGACGCTGTCGCGGGAACTCTCGCCGGACAACACAGCCCGGATCGTGTCCGGGTCGCTCCCGGCACCATCGTCTTCGATGGTGATCTCCGCAGTTGACCCGACATCGGACGCGGTGATCGTCACGTGGCCCACGCCGGACTTGTGCTCGATGCCGTGTCGAACGGCGTTCTCCACCAACGGCTGGATGGCCAGGAACGGCACAGAGACGGTGAGCACTTCGGGAGCAATGGTGAGCGAGACGACAAGGCGGTCGCCGAAGCGGGCCTTCTCCAACGCCAGGTAGCGTTCGATGTTCTGCAGCTCGTCCCGCAACGTCGTGTAGGTCCCTCCGCGGCGCAGGGCATAGCGGGTGAAGTCGGCGAACTCCAACAGCAATTCGCGGGCGCGGTCGGGATCGGTGCGCACGAAGGACGCGATCGCAGCCAGGCAGTTGTAGATGAAGTGCGGGGAGATCTGGGCGCGCAGTGCCCGCAGCTCGGCCTCCATGACGCGGGTCCGTTGCCGGCCGAGCTCGGCGAGCTCGATCTGGGTCGACAGCCAGCCAGCTAGCTCCTCCGTGGCCCGGACCAGCCCCGTCGAGGTGGTCCGCCCGTATGCCGCGAGCGCCGCAACCACCCGTTCGTCGGCGACGATCGGGGCAAGAATCCCGGAGCGGATCGAGCAGTCCGGGTCAGAGCAGGTGACCTGTTCGGAGGTCAGGACCAGGGTGCGTCCGGAGCTGAGGACGAGTTCGGCATGAGCCTGGACATCCTTGCGGTGGTGGGCTCCGGCCCCGTCCCAGGCGAGGGTGGCATTGACGTCGGTGATTGCCACGGCGGTCGAGCCGAGCATCGAGCGCAGATGTCGCGTCGCCCGGGTCGCTCCCTCGGGGGTCAGGCCGTCGCGCAGCGACCGGGTGGCCAGCGAGGCGGTGTGCAACGTCTCGTACGTGGCCCGGTCGACGGGGTCGACGAACCGGCGGCGGCGCACGAGGCGCAGCACGATCATCCCGAGCAGGGCAACCGCGACCAGCCCGGCCGCCACGAGGGCGGCCTCGCCGGGAGTGGGGAGGGCGGGCATGGGGTCACTCTAGGAGTCCGCGTGTGGCGTGGGCAGATGAGCGGACGGCATACGCTGCCGGAGTGTCCACCACCAAAGCCGCCGTCCTGAGCCTCCTTGAACTCGACGGAGTGCGTTCGGCCGTCGAGGCGGCCCGCGACGCGTGCACCCAATTGCGCTGGCATGAGGCGCTTCGTCGGCGTATCCCCGAGGCGTCGGCCGAGTCGCGGGTGCGCGGAGCCCGCGCCAGCGCCTTCCTCGACGGAGCCGAGTTGCCTGTCGACCTCGTCAGGGACCTCGTCCGCGGCGCGCACCCCTGGCCTGATCATCCGGACCCGGTCGAGGAGGTCGTCCGCGGGGCCGTCCAAGCGACCGCGGAGACCGAGCACGTTCGCGGGCTGTTGGTCCGATCGCCGGCTCAGGCGCTGGCCCGGCTGCACGTCGCCGCCGCGACCGGGATGCTGCCCGTGCATCAGGTGGGCCGCCCCCGCCAGGGCCAGGAGACCTCACGCGAGTTCGTCGATCTCGGTATGCCGCCCTCCGGCGAGGAGATCCCGGCCCGCCTGGCTGGGGTTGGCGAGCTGGTCGGCCTGGCTGGGGAGGTCCCCGTGGTCCTGGCTGCCGCACTCGTGCACGCCGAACTGGCCGTCGTCCGGCCCTTCGTCCGCGGCAACGGCTTGGTGGCCAGGGCTGCCGAACGGGCGCTCGTCGCAGCCGCCGGGTTGGACCCGACGGGGGTTGCCGTGCCGGAGGCGGGATGGCTGGCCGGGGGCGGGACGGCCTACCGTGGCTGCGGCAGGCGGCCGAGGCGATGACCCGAGCGGCCGCCGAAGGGGCCCGCGTCGCCGACGCCGTCCGGGTCGGTCGTCTGCTCTGAGCGGGGACTCGGCATGGTCCAGCTGGGTTGACGGAGTGTTTGCCTTTCGTGCGCCGAGGGACCACAATAGGAAGGCTCCCCTTCGGGGTTGAGCGGGTGCGCACTGGCCCCTCCCCCCCGGTGCCAGCGCGCCAGACGGCCCCCGTTGTCCCCCCAGCGGGGGCCGTCGCATGTCCGGCGACGGTTATCCCCATCCCCACGTCGTTCGTCCCGGCGTCCACAGGCTGGCATCGGTGCGCCAAGGCCGCCGGGCCAAGACCGCAAGAGTGGCGGCATGGATCTGGAAGCAGCCCCGTCCCCTCGTGGCCGGGTCCTTGCCCTCATCGGCGCCTCAGGCGGGTGCGGAGCCTCGAGCCTGGCCGCCGCGTGTGCCCTCCAGGCGGCCGACACCGGCTGGTCGGTGGCGCTGGTCGATCTGGCCGACGGCGGCGGTGGGATTGACGTGGTCTGTGGTGCCGAGCATCTCTCGGGGGTGCGCTGGCCGGATCTGGCCGAGTGCCGCGGGGTCGTGGACGGCCACGGATTGCTGTCCCGGATGCCGCACGCCGGACCAGTTGCCCTGCTCGCCCAGTGTCGCGACTCTCCGACGCGGATCCCCGAACCGGCTGTCGACGGGGTGCTGGCCGGGCTAGCCCAGGCCGTCGACGTTGTGGTTCTCGACCTGTCGCGGGCCCGAACACTGCGGCCGTCCCCGGACGTCGATCGGCCCGGACCGCTGCCGGGTGCTGTGGTGGGCTGGACGGAAGCCGACCTGGCCATTGTCGTGTCCGGTGTCGGGATCGTGGAGTTGGCGGCGCTCGCCGCCACCACATCACGAGTGGCCCAGGAAGTCCCCGAGTGTTACCTGGTCTTGCGTGGGCGGAAGGTCACAGCCGCCGTCGTCGAGGACGTCTGCGACGCGCTCGATGTGCCGGTGCTCGGGGTCCTCGACGACGACCCGACGGTCGGCCGGGATCTGGCCCGCGGTCGAGCGCCGGGCCGGTCAGCCGGAGCCCTCGAAGCGATGGCGCGACAGATCGTCAGGGCGCTCGCCGGACGCGGCGCGGTGGCCGAGGCGGCCTCGTGAGTGCGCTTGACGGCCATGTCTGGGAACGCATCCGAGCAGGACGGGCCCCGGATTCAGCAGCGGTCGCCGAGATCGGCCGAGCGGAGGCGGCCGTCCTGGGCTCGGAGGGCGCGGCGGCCGTGCGGGAACGGCTTGCCGCCTCGGTCCTTGGCGCCGGTCCCTTGGAGGCCTGGCTGGCCGCCCCGGGGGTCACCGACGTCGCCGTCAACGGAGACGGCACCGTGTGGGTGGATCGCGGCGCCGGGCTGGAACGTGTCGAGATCTCGCTCGGCTCGCCCGCCGAGCGTCGGGCCCTAGCGGTGCGACTGTCCGCGTTGGCTGGGCGTCGGCTGGATGACGCCGCGGCATACGTCGACGCCGTGCTTCCCGGCGGGGTGCGGCTGCACGCCATCCTGCCCCCGCTGGTCTCGGCCGGCCCGCACCTGACCTTCCGGGTGCCATCGCGGGTGCCGTTGTCCTTTGAACGAATGGTCGCCACAGGTGGCATCCCGCGTGCGTGGGCGCCGGTGTTGCGGCGTCTGGTCGCACGTCGGGTCTCCTTTCTCGTCAGCGGGGGCACCGGGGCGGGCAAGACGACCTTGCTCGCCGGGCTGCTCGGGCTGGCCGACCCGCGGGACCGGATCCTGATCGTCGAGGATGTCCGCGAGTTGGCGGTCGCCCATCCGCACGTCGTGCACCTTGAAGGCCGATCACCCAATGTCGAGGGGGTCGGTGAGGTCACCATGGTGGCGTTGCTGCGCCAGGCCTTGCGGATGCGGCCGGACCGGATCGTCGTCGGGGAAGTGCGCGGCGCCGAAGTGCGTGAGCTGTTGGCGGCGTTGAACACCGGGCACGAGGGCGGGGCCGGGACCGTGCACGCCAACACGGCGGCGGATGTCGTGGCCCGGGTTGAGGCACTGGGGGCGCTGGCTGGGATGTCGTTGCCGGCCGTGCACGCGCAGCTGGTCAGCGCCGTCTCGGTGGTGATCCATGTCCGGCGCAATGGCGCGGACCGGGTGGTCGAGTCGGTGGGTGTCGTCCTGGGATCGGCGGGTGCTCGACCGGTTGTCGTCCCTGCTCTGCATGACCCGTCGGCGGTGTCGGGTGTGGGGGCAAGTCCCGACGAAGTGGCAGTCGCCCGTGAGCGGTTGGCCGCTCTCGTAGGCCCGGACGTGCTGCCGTGACGATCGAGGCCTGGGGCCGGGCTGAGGCCTGGGTGTCTGCCCTGGTGCTCGCAGTGGCGGTCCTGGTGTGGGGGTCCCCCTCGTCGGGTCTGCCGCCGCGCCCGAGGGGGCTGACGCGGTGGCGGCCATCTGACCGGGCCCCGCGACGTCATCGGGTCGCCAATCGCCCCGAGCGACCTGGTGGGGACCGGCTCGCGCCAAGGTCCCGCTGGTTCGTTCGCGCGTCGCACAGCGAGCGACATCGGGAGGCATTCGCGGTGGGCATGTGCGAGACCCTCGATCTGTGCGTGGCCGGGCTGCGAGCAGGCCTGGACCTGGGATCGGTGCTCGGGTTTGCCGAGCGGGAGGGGCCAACCGGTGCCGCACTGGTCGCGATGCTCGGCGACAGACGCCCGGGTCGCACCGTCGTAGCTGGCGTGCCCGGCCTCGCTGGCCGTGGGTGGGCCGACCCAACGGCGTCCGAGGACACCACGTCCGACCCAGCGACCCACCCGGCGACTGCACCCGAGCGAGAAGTCCTCGACGTGGTACGCCAGGCCTACCACCTGTCGCTGACCAGCGGTGTGGCCTTGGCCGACGCTTGGGAGATGGCGGCTGCCGTCCTGAGGGCACAGCAGTCCCTGCGCCGCAGGGTTGCCGTTGCGCTTGCCGGGCCACGGGCGACCATGCGCGTCCTCACCCTGCTTCCGTTAGCCGGACCGATCATCGGTTGGTTGTTCGGTGTCGACCCCATGCGGCTCTACCTGGGCTCGTCGTTTGCGACGGCGTGCCTTGGCCTAGGCGTGGGGCTCCTCGTGGTTGGCCATTGGTGGTGTCGGGTCATCGTGCGTCGGCTCGGCCTGGGGGAGTTGACCTGATGGCCGGCGATGTCATGGCCAGTGCTGCCGCCGCAATGATCCTTGCTGCCGCGGTGTTCGTGTGGCCGCGGGGGCGAGCGGTCCCTGACCCAGGACGGGCCCGAAGTGATCTTGTCGACTTCGATGAGGGCCTGGCGACCACCCCTGCCGGGAGGAGCGAGGCGGGGCTGAGCGAACGAGCACGAGGCGAGGCGACACGAGGGGTGGCGACACGAGGGGTGGCGACACGAGGGGT
>JBGAQN010000098.1:0-7844 GCA_044220725.1 Dermatophilaceae bacterium | reverse complement strand
ACGATGGGATCGTCATGACCGACCACACCCAGTTCCGCGCCGTCCTTCGAGGCTACGACCCGGCTCAAGTCGACCAGGTCGTCGCCGAGCTGACTGCTGCCGCCGAGGCCGCTCGCCAGGAAGCGGCGACGTACAGCGTGCAAGCGAGCAAGCTGGAGGCTGGCCACGGGGAGCTGCGTGCCGAACTGGTCGCCAAGGAGTCCGCCCTGGCCAAGCTCGCCGAGGCGAACCGGACCGCGGCAGCCCCGAGCTTTGCTGGGCTCGGCGACCGGGTCGGCCAGATCCTCACCCTTGCCGACGAGGAGTCCAAGCAGCTGCGGGCCTCCGCCGCAGCTGAGACCGCCGCGCTCCGGGCTAAGGCCGAGGCCGAGGCGCTCGACACCCGTGAAGCCGCCGACCGTTATGCCGAGGACGTCCGCTCCAAGGCCGATGCTGAGTCCGCGCGGATCCTCGAAGACGCCAAGCGCAAGGCCGATGAGATCCTCGATCACGCCGACCGGGAATCCTCCGCTCGCCGGGAGGAGGCCGAGGCGGTCTACGAGCACCAGCGAGCCAAGGCGGCCGAGTCGGCCGCCGAGTTTGAGACCACCCTCGCGTCGCGCCGAGACAAGGCCGCTGCCGAATTTGCCTCCGCGATGTCCCAGCAGGAGGCCTCGCTCGTTGCCGTGCAAGACCGAGCGGCCGCCCTGTCTTCGGAGTCTGACCGGGCCCACCAGGCGGCTCAGGCTGAGGCGGCCAGGCTCCTGGAGGCCGCCCGCGCGGAGGCCAGCGGGCTCGTCTCAGCAGCCCGCGACCAGGCCGAGCGGATTAAGCGAGACTCCGACCGCGAGTTGGCCGCTGCCACCGCACGCCGCGACTCGATCACCGCCCAACTGACCAACGTCCGTCAGATGCTGGCAACCCTGGGCGGTGCCGGGGGTTCGCTGCCGGTGTCGGCCACCGTGGCACCTACCTCGACCGCCGACGAGGTCGAGGTCGAGGTCGAGCAGATCGCAGATGCCCCGGACCTCGCAGAGGACCTCCGAGAACAAGCCGAGGGCCTGGCGAACGACGCTACGGCCGAGAAGTAGGCCGTCAGGCCGACGGCGGGCGATCGGTGCCCGGAACGGGATCCGTTCCCGGTCGTCGATCGGCTGCCTCGTCGGCGTCCGCTGTGCGGGTCTGCCCTGAGAGCGTGTCGTGATGCCCCGGGATGCCGTCGTCCGTCTCGGGCGCGTGCTCGGTAGGGCTGTCGACGTTGAGTAGGTCGGCCAACAGGGGCCCGACGATGCGGCGGAACGTGCGTCGAGGTCGGTTCCGGTCCAGGACGGCCACTTCGAGTTGCTCGGGCGACAGCGCCCGGGGCTCGCCCCCGGCAGGATCGGCGGCCAACGCGCTCACGGCGAGAACCAGAGCCTCGGACAGCGGCATACCGTCTCGCCATCCCGACCGTAGCCGTTCCTCAGCGGCACCACTGGCCCCGCCCATAACGACGAAGCCATGCTGGTCGGCGACTGACCCGTCATAGGTGAGCCGATAGATCTGGTCGCGTTCGGGTGTGTGGCCAACCTCGGCCACACACAACTCGATCTCGTATGGCTTGGGCTCCTGGGTGAATACCGTCCCGAGTGTCTGGGCATAGGCGTTGGCCAGGCCCCGCGCCGACACGTCCGAGCGGTCGTAAGAGTAGCCGCGAAGATCGGCATACCTGATGCCAGCAACGCGCAGGTTCTCGAACTCGTAGTACATGCCGACCGCAGCGAACGCGATCCGGTCGTAGATCTCGGAGATCTTGCGCAGGCTCTGTGGGTTTTCCGCGACGAACGCGATGCCCCGGTCGTATTGCAGGACGATCACCGACCGGCCGCGCGCAATTCCCTTGCGCGCGTAGTCCGCCTTGTCCTTCATGAGCTGTTCAGGCGACACATAGAACGGCATGCTCATCGCGTGCCTCCTGCCCTGTGGTCAGGCGAGATATCGAACGGCATGCTCATCGCGCGCCGCCGGGGTTGCCGCGGCGGTCCGCCACGATCGCTTCGACGATCCCAGCCAGGTCATCGTCGGACTGGAAGCGCACCCCGCCCTGGTCGAGCACGGCCAGGGTCGGCCAGATGCGCCGCCCAACATCTGGTCCGCCCGTCGCGGAGTCGTCGTCCGCCGCATCGTAGAGCGCCTCCAGACAGGCCCGGACCACCTCGGCCTCGCTGAGCCCCGGTCGCCACAACTTCTTCAGCGAGCCGCGGGCGAACAGCGACCCAGAGCCAATGCTGTGATGGTCCCGTTCGGGATAGCAGCCGCCGGTGACGTCGTAGGAGAAGATCCGCCCGCGCCCCTCGTCGAGGTCGAACCCCGCGAACATCGGCACCACCGTGAGCCCCTGCATGGCCAGCCCGAGGTTTCCCCGGATCATCGAGGCGAGCCGGTTCGCCTTGCCTTCGAGGGACATGATCGTTCCCTCGATCTTCTCGTAATGCTCCAACTCCACTTGGAAGAGTTTGACCAATTCGACGGCGATGCCCGCGGTGCCGGCAATGCCGACGACGGAGTATTCGTCCGCGGCATACACCTTCTCCATGTCGCGGTTCGCGATGAGGTTGCCCATCGTTGCGCGCCGGTCGCCTGCCACGACGACCCCGCCGGTGAACTCGGCCGCGACGATGGTCGTCCCGTGCGGTGCCTCAATGGTCAGGCCCGCAGGCAGCGGCCGACGCCCCGGCAGCAACTCAGGCGCCAGGCCCGCGACGAACTCGGTGAACGACGCACTCCCCGGGCGCAGGTATGCCGTGGGGAGACTTCCAGCCCGGGCGTCCCCCGCCGGGGTGGTCCGGTTCACTGGCCGCCCTTCTGGACGAAGCTGCGGACGAACTCCTCGGCGTTGACCTCGAGCACCTCGTCGATCTCGTCCAGGACGCTGTCGATGTCGGCGTTCGACACCTGCGTTTGGGCGCCACCGACCGGCGCGTCCGGGGGCACGGCCTCCGGGTCACCCTCACGCCGCTGCGGACGGCTCTGCTCCTGGCTGGCCATGGATCCTCCACCTGCTCGACTCTGCGGGCCGGCCCCGCGGACGACACGGTCCCAACCTAGTCGCCGGAGCGGATGAGTTCACGCAGGAGCGTGCCGACGTCCGCACTCCGGTCAAACACGTCCTGCACTTGCGCCCTTGTGCCGCGCAGCGGTTCCAACATGGGGATCCGCTGCAGCGACGTCTGACCTGGCACCTCGAAGATCACTGAGTCCCACGAGGCGGAGACGACGTGTGCGGCATACCGGCTCAGGCACTGGCCTCGGAACCAGGCCCGGGTGTCCTCTGGCGGCGCCGTGACGGCGGCGGATGCTTCCGCGGCGGTGACCAGCTCGGTGACCTGGCCTGCGGCGCGGAGTTTGGCGAAGACGCTCTTGGTCGGGCGGATGTCGCTCCACTGGATATCCAGGGCAGCCAGCCGGGGCTCGGTCCAGGCCAGGCCGTCGCGGTCGCGATAGGCCTGCAGGAGACGGAGCTTGGCCACCCAGTCCAGCTCGCGGGCGCAGCTCATCGGGTCGGTCCCCAGGCGGGTGAGGATATCTGCCCACCGGGTCATCACCTCACGGGTGTCCTCGTCGGCCCCGGCGGGATCGCCGTCCCGATCCGTGAGGTATGCCGCGCACGCATCGTGGTAGATCCAGAGCAGGTCCAGCGCGGTCAGGCGACGGCCGTCGCGCAGGGTGATGAGGGTTCGCAGGGTCGGGTCGTGTGAGACCGCATGCAGGGTGGACACCGGGTTGAGCACCGTCAGGTCGCCGGGCAGCGCGCGGTCCTCGATGAGCGACAGGACGAGGCTGGTGGTGCCCACCTTGAGCAGGTTGGCGATGTCGCACTGGTTGGCGTCGCCGATGATGACGTGCAGCCGGCGATAACGGTCTGCGGCCGAATGTGGTTCGTCGCGGGTGTTGATAATCGGCCGCTTGAGGGTCGTCTCAAGCCCGACCTCGGTCTCGAAAAAGTCCGCCCGTTGGGTCAGCTGGAACCCTGGGGTGCGCGAGTCCTGGCCGATGCCGACCCGACCAGCACCCGCGAAGACTTGGCGGGCCACGAAGAACGGCGTGAGCCCCCGGACGATGTCTTGGAAGGGCGTCTCCCGGCGCATGAGGTAGTTCTCGTGCGTTCCGTAGGAGGCGCCCTTGCCGTCGGTGTTGTTCTTATAGAGGGCCACCGTCGGGCGGGCGGGGTCGGGGTTGAGCAGCCGGGCTGCCTCCTGCATGACCAAGTCGCCGGCGCGGTCCCAGATGACGACCGCGCGCGGGGTCGTCACCTCGGGCCCGGAGTATTCGGGGTGGGCGTGGTCGACGTAGAACCGGGCTCCGTTGGTGAGCACGACGTTGGCCATCGTCGGATCGTCGATGTCGGTCAGTTGGCTCGGGTCGGCCCAGGTCCGGCCCAACTCCCAGCCGCGGGCGTCACGCAGCGGGGCTTCGTCCGCGTAGTCCCATGCCCCGCGCCCCGTGAGCAGCCCCTTGGCTCGCGCGTATGCCGTGACCACCTGACCCGAAAGCCACATCGGGTTCGCCGTGGGGTCACCCGGCGCGGCGACGCCGTACTCCGTCTCGACCCCCATGACCCGCCGCACGCCCATTCCCCCACCCTATGTCGACGCCTGATGACCACGCCGCGCGGTCGGCGATGCAGCGGTCGAATCCGGCAGAAATTCGCCCCCTGGTCGGGTCACAATAGAAGCGTGCCTCGTCCCACCGCCCGCCTGGGTCGCGTGCCACGGCCACGTATGCCGCTGCGCACGGCCGTCTTCGCCGTTGCCTTGGAGCGTTTCGGCCGGTCGTCGATCCTGGACCTCGACGAGGAGCAGATTCGCAATGCCCGACAGTGGGCCGCCCCGGCCCGATGGCCGCACACCTGGGTGACCGGCGGGGTGTCCGGGCGGGTGAGCATCCGGGAGGCGCCCTTCCCCACTCGTGACGGCGCCGAGCGCCCGGTGCGGATCTACTCCCCCATCCACGCCCGGGGACCGTTGCCGATCGTCATGTTCTTTCACGGCGGCGGCTACGTCCTAGGTAACACCCGCATGTACGACCCGTTGTGTTCCTTCCTCGCCAAGAGCATCCCGGGGGTCGTCGTCTCGGTCGACTACCGCCAGGCGCCGGAGTTCCGTGCTCCCACCGCCCTGCACGACAGCGTCGACGGGCTGCGCTGGGCCCACGCCAACGCCGAGTCGCTCCGGGGAGACCCGGCCCGGATCGCCGTGTGCGGCGACAGCGCCGGAGGTGGGCTGGCAGCGCTCGTCTGTCACGCGGCATACGACGAGGGCGGGCCGGCGATCGCCCATCAGGCGCTGCTCTACCCGTGCACCGACGCCACCCAGTCGTTCCCGTCGGCGGCCGAGCACGGTGCGGCTCCGGTGCTGAGCGCCGAGAAGATCCGGGTCTTCACCGAGCACTATCTTGCCGACGTCGTGAACCCGACCGACCCGATCGTCTCGGCCTACTTCCGCAAGGACCTTCGCGGGATGCCGCCCACCCTCGTCCAGACCGCCGACCTCGATCCCCTGCGCGACGAAGGCCTGGCGTATGCCGAGCGGCTGGCCGACGCAGGCGTGCCCGTGCGCGCGACCAACTACCTGCGGACCGTCCACGGGTTCATGAGTTTCCCCGGCGCGACCACGATCGGCGAGCAGGCCCGCTACGAGTTGCTCAGCGAACTGCGCCGCCATCTCAACCCGACGCGCCTGGCCGAGATGGTGCCCGTGGTTGATGTGGGCGCCGCCAAGGCTTGACAGACTGGGCCCATGCCCAGGATGCCGCTGCGGACCCGCCTGCTCACCTTCGCTCTGGACCACGGTCCCTACCCCAAGATCACGGAGCTAGACGCAGCCGGCATTGCCGCGGCCCGCTCGCGCATCCCTCCCCTCAAGCGGCCGTTCACCTGGGTCACCGGGGGTATGCCGCCGGGCGTCCGGGTTTCGGAGGCGTGGTTCCCGGTGCGAGACGGATCCCAGCGACAGGCCCGGATCTATCGCCCGCTCGGGGCCGGTCCGCACCCGGTCGTGATGTTCTTCCATGGCGGGGGCTGGGTGCTGGGCAGCACGCGCCAATACGACCCATTGTGCGGGCTCATCAGTGCGCGGGTGGGCGCCGTCGTCATCAGCGTCGACTATCGGATGGGCCCGGAACACCACGCCCCTCAAGCGGTGCACGACGCAATCGATGCGACCCGGTGGGCCGCCACGGCTGCCGGCGACTTCGGCGGCGACCCCGCCCGGATGGCGGTCTGTGGCGATTCGGCGGGAGGCAACCTCGCGGCGTTGGTGTGCCACGCGGCATACGACGACGGGGGGCCGACCATCGCGCACCAGGCTCTCATCTACCCCGCGACCGACCTCTCGAAGTCCTTCCCTTCGGTCCAGCAGCATGCGCTCGCGCCCATGCTCACCGCGGCGAAGATGGATGCCTTCATCGGTCATTACCTGGGCCCCGACCCGATGGACCTGCGCGACCCGGCCATCTCGCCCTATTGGCGCGAGGATCTCCGTGGATTGCCGCCGGCTCTCGTGCAGACCGCCGACATCGACCCGATCCGCGACGAGGGCCTGGCGTATGCCGCGAAGCTGGCCGACGCGGGCGTCCCCGTCCGGGTCACCAACTACTTGGAGACCGTGCACGGGTTCGCGAGCATCCCTGGCGCGACCGTCATCGCGCGGCAAGCGCAACTGGAGTTGGTCACCGAATTGCGCCGATACCTGCACCCGGCCTGACGAGCGGGCCTGGCGCTCGACCCTCGGCCAGCGCGCCGCAGACTGGCGCACGGTCTAGGGTATGAGTGCCAGGTTCGCCCAGTGGGAGGGTGCCCGTGTCTGACGTCGTGGTCTTCTCGGGGAACGCCCACCCCGATTTCGCTCGACGGATCTGCGACCGGCTCGGCGTGAAGTTGTCCGGTGTGGACATCAGCCGGTTCTCCAACGACTGCCTGCAGGCGCAGTTGCTGGCCAACTGCCGCCAGCGCGACGTCTACATCATTCAGCCGCTGGTCCCGCCGACCCAGGAGCACCTCATGGAGCTGCTTCTCATGATCGACGCCGCTCGCGGAGCGTCGGCCGCGTCGATCACCGCGGTCATGCCGCACTACGCCTATGCGCGCTCCGATAAGAAGGACGCGTCCCGGATCTCCATCGGCGGGCGGTTGGTCGCCGACCTGCTTGTCACCGCGGGGGTGAGCCGGGTGCTGACCATGGCACTGCACGCGCCTCAGGTGCACGGGTTCTTCTCGGTCCCGGTCGACCACCTCACCGCGATCGGTGTGCTCGCCGACCACTTCCGCCAGCGCAGCCTTAAAGACGCCATCGTCGTGTCCCCCGACCTGGGCAATGCCAAGACGGCGACGCTGTTCGCCCGGTTGCTCAACCTGCCGGTCGCGGCGGGGAGCAAGCAGCGCAAGGCCGACGACAAGGTCGTCATCGACTCGATCGTCGGGGATGTGTCAGGGCGGCGGGCCATCGTGCTGGACGACGAGATCGCGACCGGCGGCTCGATCGTGGAGCTGCTCGACCGTCTCAAGGACTTCGGCTGTCTCGAGGCGTCGGTGGCCTGCACCCATGGCCTGTTCACCGGGCGCGCCGTCGAGCGGCTGCGTGAGCACCCGATGATCACCGAGGTGGTCACCACCGACACCGTGCCGCCTCCGCTGGGATGGCCGCAGTTGCAGGTGCGATCGGTCGCCGAGCTGTTCGCCGAGGCCATCGCGCGCATCCACGCGGGCAAGTCGATCTCCAAACTCTTTGACGGGGTCGATCCCACCCATGGACCCCCGCAGCCACGGTTGCCGTTCGGCGACCAGGCCCCGACGTTGCCGACGCTATGAGCGCTGCCCCCACACCTTC
>JBGAQN010000017.1:0-32785 GCA_044220725.1 Dermatophilaceae bacterium | reverse complement strand
GCGATGTATGCCGCAGCCCGCTCCTCGGCGTCGCCGCCGATCTCGCCGATCATGACGATCGCATCGGTGTCCGGGTCGTCCTGGAAGGCCTGGAGGCAGTCGATGTGGGTCGTCCCGATGATCGGGTCGCCGCCGATGCCGACCGCGGTCGAGAAGCCGAAGTCGCGCAGCTCGAACATCATCTGGTAGGTCAGCGTCCCCGACTTGGAGACCAGGCCGATCCGGCCCGGGCCGGAGATGTCGGCCGGGATGATGCCGGCGTTGGCCTGGCCCGGCGTGATGAGGCCGGGGCAGTTCGGGCCGATAAGCCGCGTGGTGCCGGACTTCTGGGCGTACTCGAAAAACTCGGCGGTGTCCTTGACCGCCACGCCCTCGGTGATGACGACAGCAAGCGGGATCTTGGCGTCGACGGCCTCGACGACCGCAGCCTTGGTGAAGGCGGCCGGGACGAAGATGACCGAGACGTTGGCACCGGTGGCCGCTATCGCGTCGGCGACAGAGCCGAAGACCGGCACCTGGACGCCGCCGGGGAAATCGACCATCGTGCCCGGCTTGCGCGGGTTGACGCCGCCCACGATCTGGGTGCCCGAAGCGAGCATCCGGGTCGTGTGCTTCATGCCTTCCGAGCCGGTCATGCCCTGAACGATGACCTTGGAGTCACGGGTGAGGAAGATCGCCATGTCGAGTGTTCCTTGTCCTAGGTCTTGGTCGGGTCAGACGGCCAGTGCCGCGAGCTCGGCGACGCGACGAGCCGCGCCGTCCATGGTGTCGACCCGCTCCAGGAGGGGCAGCCCGGCGCCGTCGAGGATTTCCCGACCCTTTTCGGCGTTGTTGCCGTCCAACCGGACCACCAGCGGCTTGGGGTGCTTGCCGTGGCTGCCCAGGATCTCGTAGGCCTTGATGATGCCGTCAGCCACCTGGTCGCAGGCGGTGATGCCCCCAAAGACGTTGACGAACACCGCCTTCACCTGGGCGTCCTCGAAGATGACGTCCAGACCGTTGGCCATGACGTTGGCGTCGGCGCCACCACCGATGTCCAGGAAGTTCGCCGGGCGCGGGTGGCTGCCGTCGCGCGCGGTGAACTCCTCGCCCGCGTAGGCGACCACGTCGAGCGTCGACATGACCAGGCCAGCACCATTGCCGATGATGCCGATGTTGCCGTCGAGCTTGACGTAGTTGAGGTCCTTCTCGATGGCCAGGATCTCCAGCGGGTCGGTGGCCGAGTGGTCCACCAGCGCCTCGTGTTCGGGGTGGCGGAAGGCGGCGTTGCCGTCGAGGCTGACCTTGCCGTCGAGGGCGACGATCTGGCCGTCCTCGGTCTTGACCAGCGGGTTGACCTCGACGAGGGTGGCGTCCTCGGCGGCATACACAGCGCCCAACCGGACCAGCACGTGTTCGAGCGCGGGCCAGTCGGCCTCGTCGAAGCCCGCGGCGGCGATGATTTCCTGCGCCTTGGCCGCGTTGAGTCCGTCGATCGGGTCGACCTCGATGCGGGCGAGTTTCTCGGGGTGTTCGACGGCCAGGGTCTCGATGTCCATGCCGCCCTCCTTGCTGCACATCGCCAGGTAGGAGCGGTTGGCCCGGTCCAGCAGCATCGAGAAGTAGTACTCCTGGGCGATCTTGGCGCCCTGGGCGATCATGACCTTCTTGACCGTGTGGCCCTTGATGTCCATGCCGAGGATCTGCGCGGCCAGCGCCTGCGCCTCATCGGGAGACTTGGCGACCTTGACGCCACCGGCCTTGCCGCGGCCACCGGTCTTCACCTGAGCCTTGACGACCACGACGCCGCCGCTCTTGGCGCCGATGCGCTCCGCTGCGGCGCGAGCTTGTTCGGGAGTCTCGGCGACTTCGCCGCCCAGCACGGGGACCCCGTGTGCCTCGAACATGTCACGTGCCTGGTACTCATACAGATCCACGGGCGTCCGTCCTCGTCGTCGAAGGGGTGACCGGCCGAGCCGCCGCACGCGGGGGCGCTCGGGCAGCATTCGGACTCTAGTGCACGATTTCGGCCCTACCAGTGGCCGGACCGCCCGCCATGACCAATCTCACGAGACCGTGACCCGCTGGCCGTCGGGGATGAGCAGCACCCACACCGGGCCCGGTGGGAACGTGAGCTCCATCCCGGCCGCATCGGTCAGCCTCGTCGGGTCGGCCTCGGCACCGCGCGACCAGGTGCCCTCGAAGACCCGTCCCTCGCGTACGACCTGAGCTGCCCCTGAGCCGACCAGGTGGAGCAAAGGGGTGGCCACCCCGTTGACGTCGCGGTTAGCCGAGGGCCGCGTCGTGATGTGCTGGACGAAGATGCTGGCCGGGCCGACCGGGGTGCCCTCCGGGGTCACTTCGGGTCGTCCGTCGGTCCTCACCTGGTAGCGGCCGCTGGCCGGTTCCCAGGACAGCGAGATCCGGGCCGACGGGTATGCCGTCTCGACCCGAGCTCCCGGCAGCCCACCGCCGGGTGCCGCGCCGACATGCAAGCCGATGTCTCCGGCCGGCATACTCCCACCTGCTCGAGCCAACAACGCTGCGGGGTCGCCGATGACGTTGTAGGGGGCCCGCCGTCCGGGCTCCCGCCGGAACCCGCCGGGGCCGGCATCCATGGACACGTCGACTTGTCGGCCTTTGTCGATGACTGCCGCGGTCACCGCCGATGAGCCTGAATACGCGAAGGCGACCCGGCCGACGTTGGCCAGCAGCGTGGAGTCGGCCTCTCGAGCGCTGCGGATCGGTCCTACGGCAGGTGGCATTCGGGTGGCGAAGACCGCCAGCAGTCGGGTCAGGCCCCCTTCGACGGGCTCGACGTAGACCAGGTCAGCATGGTCCAGCCCGACCCGGGGGCGGGCGGGGCCGGTGTTGTCGATCTTCACGGCCAGCACCGGTGCTGTGCCCAGCACAGATCGACCTACGTACGTCACGGTCGCGGTCGCGGTCGGAGGCGCGAGCGACGCCGGTTCCGAACTCGGGCTCGGCGACGGGGTCGGTGCAGCCGTGCACGCGCCAACAAACCCCGACCCTGCACAGACGGCCGCAAGAGCGGCAGTCCGGGCCCGACGAGCGATGGCCCTCATTCCGCGCAGCCTAATCGAGCCACGAGCCGCCCACCTGCTGCCCCCGGACATGGGTGTGGGGCCACGGAAATCCGTGGCCCCACGACCAACGTCGTGAAGCGAATGCGCTGAGCAGGTCAGCGAGCACCGTTACCGGCACGAGGGCTGCACCCGGGATGCGGGAGTACCGAGGAGCCCATCCACTTCGTTCTCGACTCGACGGGCCGGCGCCTGGGGGGGAGGTGTCGACGACGTCTGGAACCCATGATGGGCCATGTCTGGGGGACTCCATGCGAGCTTTCGCGTTTCCTTACCAACTTTTTAAGGTTGGCTCCTTCGCCGTATACCCCGGTGAACCGATCACCCTGCATCGTGGCCCGTCGACTGTGGACAATCCACGGCCAGGCGCGCGGGCAGCGGGCTCGTGGGAACCTCAGCGCCCGTGGATGTTGGCCCGCACCCAGTCGACGATCTCATGGGTGGCTGCCCCGGGGGTGAACACCTTGGCCACGCCCAGCTCGGTCAATGGGGCGATGTCGCCGTCGGGGATGATGCCGCCGCCGAACACCACAATGTCGGCGGCATCACGGGCCTTGAGCAGCTCGACGACTTTGGCGAAGAGAGTCATATGAGCACCGGAGAGCACCGAGAGACCGACCGCGTCCGCATCTTCTTGGATGGCAGCCTCGACGATCTGCTCGGGGGTCTGGTGCAAGCCGGTGTAGACGACCTCCATACCCGCGTCACGCAGGGCGCGGGCGACGACCTTGGCACCTCGGTCGTGTCCGTCCAGACCGGGCTTGGCGACGACAACGCGCAGCGGAGAATCACTCATGCAGCGAACTCTAGCGAAGCGAGGGCGCCCGAGGCATGGCCCAGTGGCTCACAGCACGACACCGCCAAGCCCCCCATTGGTTGTGACTCTGGTCACAACCAATGGCGGCGTACTGCGCAAGCGGCACGGCGATCTGACCGTGGGCTGGACCCCGGCTTGGAGATAACGAATACATCACGCTACCCTCCACGAGGCCGATGACGGGTCGGCCGGACCAGACGCGGGAAGAGAACCACGACGTGAGCGACACCAAATACCGGGGACGGCACCGTACCCGGCGCGGCGGGCTGAGCCCACGCCTTGTCGGCACCGGTTTGGTGCTGCCGACCACGGCAACGCTGGCCGTTGTCACGGTGACCGGCGGCGCCGGCGCACCCTTGGCATTGACCAGTGGTGCATTGACCACGGGCGCTTCGCTTGAGGACGTCACCGATGACGAGGCGGAGATCACGGCAGACAAGGCCGCCGACAGCGCGCTCATGGCTCGCGGCGTGCAGGGCCGGGTGGCCCGCGACAGCGAGCGTTCGCGCCTGGACACCGTGAGTGCCGAGAACGCCAAGCGCGCAGCCTCCGAGGCGGCCCTAGCTGCACAAGAGGCGCCCGTCCAGGTCTCTCTCGTCGGGGCGCCGAGTTCGAAGGCCACGACGGCCGCCGCGAGCCTCAAGACCGTCGCGGTCGGCTCGAAGGCGTGGACGAACCCGATCGCCGGCAGCTACCAATTGAGTTCGAACTACGGCTGGCGCTGGGGCCGCATGCACTATGGCCAAGACATGGCCTGTGACTCGGGCACCCCGATCCGGGCGATCTCCAGTGGCGTCGTGCAGTTCGCCGGGTGGGCCGGCAACCTGGGTTACAAGGTCGAGATCCTGCACTGGGATGGCACGGTGTCTTGGTACGGGCACAACAGCCGCCTCAAGGTCGCCGAAGGCCAGCGCGTCGACACTGGGCAGCTCATTGCCCTGGCCGGCAGCACCGGCCGGTCGACCGGACCACACTTGCACCTCGAGATCCACCCCAATGGTGGCAACGCGGTTCCGGTGTTGCGTTGGATGTCCGCCCACGGCGTCAAACTCTGACCGCTCGACACCTGGCCACTCGCCGTTCGACGACGGTCCCGTCGCCCGGCACCTCGTCCGCGTCATCGCCGCCCCGGTGTCGTCGCAGCCCCGGTCGAGCCCCGGTCGCAGCCTCAGCCGCCGACCGCCGTTGACACCCCTAGAGCTTCTCCACCGGGGCATATCTCAGTAACAGCCGCTTGACCCCCACTGACGCACCGAAGTCCACGTGCGCCAGCGCCCGCTCGCCCTCCCCCTCGACCCGCAGCACGGTGCCCAGCCCGAACGAGTCGTGGCTGACCCGATCCCCGGCGGCCAGCGCCAGCACCGCCCGGTTGCCCGGAGACCGCACGCCCGGGCGTGCCGCCAACGTGGCCACGGCGGGTTCGGACCCACGGCGTCCAAACCGGACCGAGTCCGATGCGGCAGCCTCTCGCTCCCACATCACCAAGCCGTCGGGGATTTCGTCGAGAAACCGCGACCCGGGGTAGTACTGCGGCTGACCCCAGGCCGAGCGCACTGCAGCCCGCGACAGGTGCAGCCGCTCGCGGGCCCGGGTGATCCCGACGTAGGCCAAACGCCGCTCCTCTTCCAGCTCCTTGGGGTCAGCCAGCGACCGCAAATGCGGGAAGGTGCCGTCCTCCAACCCCGTGACGAAGACCACCGGGAACTCCAGGCCCTTGGCCGTGTGCAACGTCATGAGGGTGACCACTCCCCCGCCGTCGCCGTCGGCATCGGGGATCTCATCGGCGTCGGCCACCAGTGACACCTGCTCGAGGAAGTCCTCCAGGCTCGTCGGCTCGCCCGTCTCGGCTCGACCCTCGTCGAATTCCTGTGCCACAGCAACAAGTTCGGCGAGGTTCTCGACCCGGGTCTCGTCCTGGGGGTCGGGGCTGGCCCGCAACTCGCGCAGATAGCCACTCTGTTCCAGCACGGCCTCCAACAGCCCGGCGACACCGGAACCACCCTCGAAGACGACCCGCAGATCCTCCATGAGACGAGTGAAAGCCTCGATCGCCGCCACCGAGCGAGTCGCGATCCCGGGAGCATCGGCCGCCCGCCCAAGCGCCGCAACGAACGGGATCCGCTCCCGGTCGGCCAACTGCGCCACGCACGCTTCGGCTCGCTCGCCGATGCCGCGGCGCGGGGTGTTGAGGATCCGCCGCAGGTTGACCGCATCGGTCGGATTCGAGACCACCCGCAAATAGGCCAGGGCGTCCTTGACCTCTTTGCGCTCATAGAAGCGCGTCCCGCCAACCACCTTGTAAGGCAGCCCGACTCGGACGAACACCTCCTCGACCGCTCGGCTCTGCGCGTTGGTCCGATAGAAGACCGCGACGTCCTTGGGTTTAACCCCGTGCTCGTCGCCAAGCCGGTCGATGGTCCGCGCGACGAACGACGCCTCGTCGTGCTCGTTGTCCCCGACGTAGCCGACGATGCTCGCCCCGTCACCCGAGTCGGTCCATAGGTTTTTCGGCCGCCGGTCCGGGTTGCGGGCGATCACGGCGTTGGCCGCGCGCAGGATCGTCTGGGTCGAGCGGTAGTTCTGCTCCAGCAAGATGGTCCGCGCATTCGGGTAGTCCTGCTCGAACTCGACGATGTTGCGGATCGTCGCCCCGCGGAAGGCATAGATCGACTGGTCCGCGTCGCCGACGACGACGAGTTCGGCCGGCGGCACTGCCGGGGTCCCTGCCGGGGTCGCTGGCGCCACCCTCCCCATCCCGTATGCCGCCCGCTCACCATCCGCCCGTGAGTCCCCTTCCGCGGCAACAGAGTTCGCCCCACCCCCGACCAGCTCTCGGACCAACTGGTATTGCGCGGTGTTGGTGTCCTGGTATTCGTCGACCAAGACATGCCGGAACCGCCGCCGATAATGCTCGGCCACGTCCGGGAACGACTGCAGCAGATGGACCGTCGTCATGATGAGGTCGTCGAAGTCCAGGGCATTGGCCTGGCGCAGTCGGCGTTGATAGGCGGCATACGCCTGGGCGATCATCCGCTCGTGGTGGGTGCCCTCGTCGCCACCCACTTGCCGCGCGTAGGTCTCCTCGTCGACCAACTCGTTCTTAAGGTTGCTCACCTGATGCGAGAACGAGCGCGGGTTATAGCGCTTGGGGTCCAGATCCATGTCGCGCAGCACCATCGCCATGAGCCGCTGACTGTCGGCCGCGTCATAGATCGAGAAGCTCGACTTCAGCCCGAACTTCTCGATTTCCCGGCGCAGGATCCGCACGCACGCCGAGTGGAAGGTCATCACCCACATGGCCCGCGACCGCCCGCCGACCAGCAGCTCGACCCGCTCGCGCATCTCCGCGGCAGCCTTGTTCGTGAAGGTGATCGCCAGCACCTGCCCTGGTTGCACGCCGCGCTCGGCCAGCAGGTAGGCGATCCGGTGGGTCAGCACTCGGGTCTTGCCCGAGCCAGCGCCGGCGATGATGAGCAGCGGGCTGCCCTCGTGGACGACCGCCGCTCGCTGCTGCGGGTTCAGCCCCTCGAGGAACCGTTCGGGGTCGCCCGCCCCGCGCGACCCGGTATGCCGCCCGCGGCCTTCCGGGGCGGCATACACGCTCCCCTCGGTGGCCCACAGCGGGACTCCCGCATCGTCGACCGCGTGGGGGTCCGGCGCGGCGACGGGCGCGCCCGAATCGGGCTCCCCGAACCCGGAGAGGCCCAGCTCGTCGAAGAGGGTGCCCATGTCGGCGTCCACCCTATGCGCTCGGTCGGACACCCCGTGCCGTCCTGAGGGCGACGTAGGCTGCCGCCATGACCGACGCCCGCGCCCTCCGAGTGACCCAGCACGGGGGCCCGGAGGTCCTCGCCGTCCAGACCGTCGAGGTCCCCGAGCCGGGGCCGGGCCAGGTGCGGGTGCGGGTGGAGGCCGCGGGCTTGAACTTCATCGACGTCTATCAGCGCGAGGGGACCTATCCCGGCCCGACCCCGTTCACCTCCTGCATGGAAGGCGCTGGGGTGGTCGAGTCGGTCGGCCCCGACGCCGAGGTCGCCGTCGGATCGCGGGTCGCTTGGGCGATGGCTCCCGGCGCGGCCGCCGAGCTTGCCGTGCTGCCGGCTGCGTCCGTGGTCCCGGTCCCCGACGGGGTCACCTCCCAGCTGGCCGCCGCCGCGATGCTCCAGGGCATGACCGCGCACTACCTCACGACGAGCACGTATGCCGTGCAGCCCGGCGACGCGGTCCTCGTCCACGCTGCGGCGGGCGGGGTCGGGCAATGGCTCGTCCAGGTCTGCACCGCTGCCGGAGCCAGGGTCATCGCCACGGCCGGGTCAGCCGAAAAACTGGCGATCGCCCGCGAGTTGGGGGCGGCCCACACACTGGACTACACGGCATACGGGAGCCCCGCGGAGCTGGCGGGAGCGGTGCGCGAGGCGAGCGGCGGCGTGGGGGTGGCGGTGGCCTACGACGGAGTCGGCAAGGCGACCTTCGATGCGTCGCTGGCCTCGCTGCGGCGCCGGGGGATGCTGGCGTTGTTCGGCGGCTCCAGCGGCCAGGTGCCGCCGTTCGACCTGCAACGGCTCAACGCGGCAGGGTCGGTGTTCGTCACGCGGCCATCGCTCGGGCACTATCTCGCGGACCGGCACGAGTTGCTCTGGCGGGCCGGCGAGGTGTTCCAGACGATCCAGTCCGGGCAGGTGCGGCTGCAGATCGGCGGGACGTTCGCGCTGGAGGAGGCAGGGGCGGCATACCGGGCCTTGGAAGGGCGGGCGACCACGGGCAAGCTGGTCTTCCAGATCTGACGGCACCATTCCCCCAGCGAGGAGGCGGCGATGAGCGAGAACGTCCGGGTGACCCGGGAGGGCGCGACGACGACGATCACCCTGGCCCGACCGGAGAAGCGCAACGCGCTCTCCGCGGCAATGATGACCGACCTCACCGCCGCGTTGGAGGAGGCTGGCGGGTCGGACACCTTGGCCATCGTCATCGCGGCGGACGGGCCGGTGTTCTCGGCGGGGCACAACTTCGGCGACCTCGCGGGGGCCGACCTGCGGGCCGCGCGCGAGCTGTTCCTGTTGTGCACCCGGATGATGGACACGGTCCAGGGCATCCCGCAGCCGGTCATTGCCAAGGTGCACGCGCTGGCGACGGCGGCCGGGTGTCAACTCGTCGCGTCGTGCGACCTGGCGATCGCGGCGGACACAGCGGGCTTCGCGCTGCCCGGAGGAAAAGGGGGGCTCTTCTGCCACACCCCGCTCGTCGCGGTGGCCCGCAACGTCGGTCGCAAACGGGCGTTGGAGCTGGCCCTCACCGGGGACGTCATCGAGGCAGCCACAGCGGCGGAGTGGGGGCTCATCAACCGGGCTGTTCCCGCCGACGAACTCGACGCAGCGGTGGCCGACCTTGTCGCGCGAGTGACCCGCGGCAGCGCCATGGGCCGCTCCATCGGCAAGCGGACCTTTTATGCCCAGGTCGGGCTCGAACAGCGCCGGGCCTACGACGTCGCGGTTGAGGTCATGGCGGCTGCGGCGCTGACCGACGATGCCCAGGAGGGGATCGCCGCGTTCCTGGCTAAGCGCCCGGCGACCTTCACGTCGCAGCCGTGATCCGAGGCGGGTCACCAACCGGTCAGGACGTCGGGCCCAACTCACTGGCAATGGCCAGACATCGGCGCTGCATCTCGTCCGTCACCCGGTTGACTGTCTCGGTGTCGGAATTCCTGTACGCGGCAAGAACATCGGGAGGGAACATCTCCTGGAGGTCCTGGTCGCCCTCGGCCCCGTCCCGAGGGATGCGCCAACTGCCGGCCTTCCCCGTCTTGGGGTCGATGGTCAGAGCGATAGCCGACGCGCTGCCCGACAGGCTGTAAGCACCCGGCCCCGTCCCCATCACCTCCAAGCAGACGAACCGCGCATAAAGGTGTTCGTCGCTGCGCGGCACGATCGGCGTGAAGGCACACGCGAGCCTTCCCCCAAACGGGGTCGCGCCGAACCTCCTGACGATCTCGGGGTCCGTGCGCAGGAACGCCTCGACGTCCACTTGGCCGGGAGCCACGCTTGAGGTCGCCGAGGCTGCCGACCGGCTGGGAACCGCTGCCGATGAGGACGACGTCACGCTGCTCGAGGCGTCCTCTCGCGCGACCCCTCCGCATGCTGACGCAACGGTCAACCCGATCGACATCAGCATGATCGCCGGTGTCCGCATGCCTAGGACCACGCATTCATGTCGGTCAACTTATCCGAGCGAGCGCCGCCTCATTGCCAGAACGTTCTGACGCACCGACGTGCGAGCGCAGTCACAGGAATGTCGCTCGCTGCTAGCATTGTGCGACATGCGCACGCTCTATCTCCGAAACGTCCCCGACGAGGTGAGCCAGGCCCTGGAAGAGTTGGCTTCGCGTGCGTCCATGTCCGTCAGCGCGTATGCCGTGCGCGAACTGTCCGCGGCGGTCGCCTACCGCAACAACGCCGACCTCTTGTGGGCCCAGCCCAGGGTCGAGGTCGACCTCGACGATGTCGTCGCGGCCGTGCGCTCAGGACGCGAGGGGTGATCGTCGCCGACACGTCCGTCGTCATCGCCGCCCTTCTGGGGCATGACCCGGCCCGTCATTCCCTTTCAGATCGACGCCTCGCCGCCCCGCACCTCATCGACGTTGAGGTGGCCCATGCCATTCGGGGCCTTGTGCTTGGCGGGAAGATCCACGCCGACGATGGGGAGCGGATGCTGGCGGCCTGGCAACGAGTGGCGGTCGACCGGGTGCCGATGACCGGGCTGTTGCCGCGCGTGTGGGCCCTGCGTGACGCCCTCACGGCATACGACGCGATGTTCGTGGCCACCGCGGAAGCCCTCGGCGCGCCCTTGGTGACCTGCGACCGGAAACTGGCTCAGGCGAGCCGGGCTCGCTGCATCGTCGAGGTTGTCCCCGGCGCGAGCTGACTCAGGCGACGCTCAGCTGTAGGAGCGCCAGAGCGCGGCGATGGCGACGTTGAGGATGGCCAGCCAGGCGATGACGTTGACCTTCGTCGCGACCCCGGCGGGCGCGGCCCCCGCAGCGGCCTTCTTCTGCGCGGCCCAGGTCGACTCGGCCAGCGCCATGACAACCAGCGCGACGACGAGCTTCACCCCGAGTTTGGCGTTGTTGGGCGGGTCCTCCTTGTCCATCGACGCCACCCCCGCGAGGATCAGGCCGGTCAGCACCTGGACGCGGGCACCCCAGAGGATGCCCGGGACGATCCGCAGGTCGTGGCGGACGGCCAGCCAGCCACCCACGATGGCCGCCATGCCAAGCAGGTGGATGACGACGACGATCTCGTTGAAGAGCTTCATGGCGCCCAGGGTAACTGCCAGGCGACGGTCTAGAGTCTGGCCATGGCACCGTCGACACACCTTGAGGTGGTCACGGGACCGCTGGTCAACCACGCAATGGCCCACAACGGGATTCGGGTCGTGCGCCGGATCACACTGGTGGCGGCCGAAGCTCCTGCCCCCGCCCTCGCCGACGTCGTCATCACCGCACGCCTGGTCGACGCGCACGGAACCGTCCTCACCCGCCCGTGGCAACATCACCTCGACCGGCTCGAACCCGACAGCCTGGTCCGGCTCGATACCCCCGACCTCAGCCTGGACCCGGCGGCCATCGCGGGCGTCGAGGAGGAGACCGGCGCCGACCTCGTCGTCGACGCGAGCAGCGGCAGCCAGACGCTGGTCACTTCATCGACCCCCATGCGTGTCCTTGCGGCCCGGCAGTGGCTCGTCGACCCAGACGCCCCCGTCCTCTCGCTCGAACTTCTCGCAGCCTTCGTCCAGCCCAACCATCCGGCACTCGGCCCCATCGTCGCGCGCGCGGCGGCATACCTCGACGCGGAGACGACCTCCGGCTCGCTGGCCGTGGACCACGTCCTTCCCGGGCGGATCGACGCCATCGTCGAGGCGGTCTGCGCAGCCGTCCACGAGGCGGGGATCTACTACGCCCAGCCCCCGGCCTCCTGGGGTTACGGGCAGAAGGTCCGCAGCCCCGGTGACGTCCTGGAGCAGAAGGTCGGCACCTGCCTGGACACGACGCTGCTCGTCGCTTCTGCCCTCGAGCACCTCGGCATCCACCCGGTCCTGTGGATCGTCCGCGGGCATGCCTTCCTCGGCTATTGGCGCACCTCCGACACCGGCTTGCCCGACGCGGCGAGCCTGCAATGCGCCCAGGCGGTCAATGCCGTCGGGCTGGGTCTCATGGGCGTCGTGGAGACGACGATGCTCACTGTCGAGCGGCGCCCACCCAAAGACCTGTTCCACCGGGCCGCGCAAGCACCGCGCGACACCTACCTGCACGGCGACCCGGCTGCTCTCGTCGGGGTCGTCGACGTCAACCTGGCCCGGCTCATGCGCGTGTTCCCCGTGCCGGCGCGGCGCACCCGCGAGGACGGTGTGGTCGAGGTCATCGAATACCGGCCACCCGCGTCCGCCGCCGATTCCCTTCATGCGCAAGGCGACTCGCGCGCCAAGCTGGGAGGCGGCATACCGGCGAGCGACTCGCCCACAGCGACCCCGGACCCGTTGTCGGCCCCCCGCCGACCCGACCCTCCCCCACGCGTGCAGGCGTGGAAGAACGCCCTGCTGGACCTCACCCTGCGCAACAAGCTGCTCAACTCCGCGCGCGGCGTGACCCAACTGCCGCTGCTCCTGCCCGGCGAACACCTCGGCTCGCTCGCCGATCTCCTCGCCGAAGGCAAGCCGGTCATCGTCCGCGCCGCCGACGACCTTGCCGGAGCCGTCCTGGCCCGAGAAGCGCGCGACGCCTACGCCCTCCCTGCCGACGTTCTGCGAACCATGTTGCGGGACAAGGCGACTGTGTATGCCGCCGCCGACAGTGAGACCCATCGCCTCCTCGTTGCCCGGTTGCGCTATCGAGCCCGGACCGGGTTGCAGGAGACCGGAGCCAACCCGCTCGCGCTCACGCTGGGACGGTTGGACTGGAAGCTCGGCGATCGGGATCTCACGGCCCCGCTGCTACTCGCTCCGGTGGAGCTCAAGGGCATCATCGCGCCCTACAAGATCGTTGCGGACGAGACGGCCGGGGTCACCCTGAACCTGTCGTTGTTGGAGAAGCTGCGGATCGAATTCGGTTTCGTCGTGCCGGGATTGGACGAGCTGCCGGTGCGCCCAGCTGGCGCCCGCGGCGAAGGTGGGGTCGACGTTGACGAGGTGGTCCGCCGCGTCCGCCAGGCCCTCCTCGACGCCGGGCTTCCCTTCACCGTGGAGACCGAGGCCCGGCTGGCGATCGTGGGCTTCACCGGCTATCTGCTGTGGCGCGATCTCGACGAGCACTGGGAGCGGTTCCTCGCCCAGCCCGTCGCGCGCCATCTCGCCCTGACGCCGACCGCCCGGTTCACCGACCCGGCCGCGGCTGCCGACGTCGACACCGGCATCGCGGCGCTGGACGGCGTCGTCGCGGACGTCCCGATCCCTGCCGACGGATCGCAGGCCGAGGCCGTCGCCTACGCCCGGGCCGGTCGCACCTTCGTCCTCGAAGGGCCCCCCGGCACCGGCAAATCTCAGACGATCACCAACATCCTCGCCGACCAGGTCGCCAGAGGTCGGCGGGTGCTCTTCGTCGCGGAGAAGGGTGCGGCGCTCGATGTCGTCCGCCGCCGCCTGGCCGAGGTCGGTCTCGCCCCGTTCGCGTTGGACCTGCACGACGACCACGCGACCCCGGCTCAGGTGCGTGAACGGCTGCGGACGGCCATCGCCCACCTGCCGCGCCCGGACGAGGCGGGTTTCCGGGCGGCGGCCAACGACGTCACGTCGTCGGCAGCCACCCTCGCTTCGTATGCCGCCCGCCTCCACGAGCCCAACGCCGCCAGCTTCTCGGCCTACTCCGCTCACGTCCAACTGCTGGCCCACGGACCGGGGCCCATCGCCCCGGTGGCCCCGGCTTCCGTGTCAGGTCAGTGGCGCGAGCATGTCGACGTCGACGCCTGCCGACGAGCTGTGGCTGTAGCGACCGGCCAATTGGCCTCGTTGGGAGAATCCGGCTGCCAGATGTGGGGATTCGCTCGTTCGCTGCCGGCCGACCTGACGGGCTTCGCCGGGTTGGTCGAGTCGACGGATCTGGCGATGCACGAGCTTGACCGCAGGCTCGCCGGGTGCGCCGAGTCGGTGCGCGCTGCCATTGCCACGGCCGACACGGGCCCCGAGCTCGTGCGGGTCGGGTGGTGCCTCACCAGCCAGTCCGCGTCCCCGACGATCCTGGACGAGACCCGGTCCCGGCGCTGGCTCGATGCCCGGGCCGACTTGGACGCCCGGTTGGCACGGCTCGACACCATGGCCGCCCCCGTTCTTGCCGTGTTCGACCCGGCGGTCATCACCGTGCCGCTTGAGCCGGTCCGCCTCGCCGTTCGCGAGGCGGCCACGTCGTTCTTCATCGGCCGCAAAGGCCGACTCGTCCTCGCCGCCGCTGCGATCCTCGCCCACGCCCGTCCTGGGGCAGACGTCCCACCCAAGACCCTGCCGGTCCTCGTCGAGCAGGTGGCCACGGTCGCGGCCGAGGCGGCATACCTCGCCCACGCCTGGAACTCCCTCCCGGGCCTCGGAGCATTCCCAGCCGACGCGAATCTCCTTGCCCCCCAAGGGCGAGCCGCGCTCGCAACCGTGTTGGGCGCCATCGATCGCGACCGCGCCATCTTCACCGGTCTCCTCTCCCGCCAGAAGGACGCGGTGCGCGAAGCCCGTCAATCGGGGGCCGTCCTGCTCGACGAGGCGTATGCCGTGCTCCGCACCGCCAGTGCTCGCCTCACCGACGTCGTCGCTGCGACCGGGACACCGGCAGGCACCGTCAACGGCGCCGACAGTGACTGGTCGAGCGGTCGCGGCATCCTGGCGGCATGGCTCGGCGCGGGCCCCACGCGGATGGCTGACCGCGCGACAGCCACGATGCTGCGACGGTGGGTTGACGCGGTCGACACGCTGGCTCCGCTGGAGGAATACGGCCTCACGATGGCCCGCTGGGCGATCCTCTCGGGTGTCATCCCTGCGGCGGAGGCCTCCGGGGCGCTTGAGCGCGGCCTGGCGGACGCGGCGTTGCAGGAGCGGCTGGCCACCGGCACGCTGACCTCGTTCGACAGCGAGTCCCTCGACCGGGTCGTCGACCGGTTCGTCGGGGCGTCGCATGCGCTGCGGGGCACATTGCGCTCAGTGATCCCCGACCGGGTCGTGCAGGGACGTCCGTTCCGTCCCGGCGCGAGCTTCGGCACCGTCGCAGCTCTGGAGCGCGAGGTCGGTCGCACCCGCGGTGGCCTGTCGGTTCGCAGGCTGGTCCAGACGTTCGGCCAGGTCATCGGGGAGCTCACCCCTTGTGTCCTGGTCAGCCCCGACTCGCTCGCCCGGTTCATGCCGCCAGGGTCGATCGACTTCGATCTGGTGGTGTTCGACGAGGCCTCCCAGATCACGGTGCCCGATGCCGTGGGCGCGCTTGGTCGGGCTCGTGCTGCCGTCATCGCTGGCGATTCCAAGCAGATGCCGCCGAGCAGTTTTGGCGAGGCAGCCTGGGAGGAGAGTGATGTTGGGGACGACCGCGACTGGACGCCAAGGCCGGTGTCGCCGCCGACCTCGCCGTCAGCCGACGACGCCACCGAACGCTCGGGTTCCGCGGTGGATCCGGACACCACGCCCTCCGACTTCCGCCTCGTCCCGGATGAGGAGTCGATCCTCTCCGAACTCGTCCATTCCGGGGTCGACCGGCTGTGGCTGTCCTGGCATTACCGCAGCCAGGACGAGTCGCTCATCGCCTTCAGCAACGGTCACTACTACGACGACAGGCTCAGTTCCTTCCCCGCGTTCCCTGGCGAGGCGACCGACACCGGTCTGTCCTTCACCAGGGTCGACGGGACGTTCTACCGCAGCGCCCGCAAGCCCGGGGGGCCAGGAGGCCCAGGGGGCATCGCGCCGTTGCGCACCAACCCGATCGAAGCCGCCGCCGTCGTCGCGGAGGTCCGTCGTCGGTGGGACCAGGGCGAGCGGTCGATCGGCGTCGTCACGTTCAACCTCCAGCAGCGCACCCTCATCGAGAAGCTGCTCTGGGAACTGGGCGACGAGAGCATCGCCGACAGCCTGGTCCGCGGCAAGGATGGGCTGTTCGTCAAGAACCTTGAGAACGTCCAGGGCGACGAGCGCGACGTCATCATCTTCTCGACCGGCTTCGCCAAGACCGCAGCAGGCGTCCTGCCGTTGAATTTCGGCCCGCTCAACCGCACTGGCGGTGAGCGTCGGCTCAACGTCGCGATCACCCGGGCCCGTCGCCGGGTCATGGTGTTCAGTTCGTTCGACCCCGAAGACCTGCGCGTCGAGCAGACCTCATCGGTCGGCATCAAGCACCTGCGGGCCTACCTCGAGCTGGCCAAGTACGGTGTCGGCCATCGGTCGGCGTCCCCGTCGACCGGCGGCTCCGCCGCGCAGTTGGCCATTGGCTCGGACCTGGCTATACCCCGCGAGCACATCCAGGCCATCGACCGACACCGGGACGACATCGCCGCCGAGCTGCGCACCGAAGGCCTCACCGTCCACACCGGGGTCGGCCTGTCCGACTTCAAGGTCGACCTCGCCGTCGGGCCGGCCGACGAACCTCCGTGTCTGGCCATCCTGCTCGACGGCCCCGATTGGGCCTGTCGGCGGACCACCAACGACCGCGACGGGCTGCCCGCGACCGTGTTGCACGACATCATGGGCTGGCCCATGGTCATGCGGATCTGGCTGCCTGCCTGGCTGTCCGCTCGGGCGGACATCATCGCGACGGTCTGCGAACGGGCCGAGGTCGCCTCGCGGCTGCCACGTCACGTCGGCGAGCGTCGGGTGAGCACCGCGTATGCCGCCGCCTCACCCCAGGACGCCCCCCCGGCTCCCGTCCTGGCGTCTCAAGAGGCCAACTCGACCCAGGACGGTGCCTCACCGCAGGACGCTGACTCGCCGCACGTCCGCGTCGAGGGCGAAATGCCTGGCGGCAGGAGGGAATTCGCAGCACCGGGCGCAGCCGACAACCGCAGCCAGCCGGGCGGCATACCGAGCCCTTCGTATGCCGCCTCGTCCCCCGGGCCGGTCCGCGGGGCCGCCGGGTTCGAGCCCTATCGGCCGTTCGTTCCACGTCATGCCGGTGGTGTGGGGATCCTCGACGGGTTAGCCCGTGCCTTCCCCCGCCACGTGACCGCCGTCCAGGACGTCATCCGGCGCGTCGTCGCCACCGAAGGGCCCCTCTCGGCGGAACGCCTGGCCCTGCTCACGGCGCGGTGTTTCGGACTCACCCGGCCACCCAAATGGCGGATCGACAGCCTGCTCGCCCTCATCCCGGCGGACTTGCGCCGAGACCCCGAGGAGGGTTTCGTGTGGCCGGATGAGCGCGACCCGATGCGCTGGACGGGATTCCGCACCTGGGCGGGCACCCTCAAGGAACGCCCGCTTGAGGAGATCCCGCTGCGGGAGATCGGCAACGCGCTCACTGCGATCGCCAGGTCGGCGATGGGCATCGACGTCGAGGAACTCCTTCGACAGACGCTCAAGATCTTCAATGGGTCCCGGCTGACCGACGCGCCCCGGCAACGGCTGATGGCTGCCCTCACCCTTGCTGCGGAGCGGGGCCAGGTCGTCGTGACCGGCACCATCGTCACCGTCACCGACGAGTGAGCACCCGATGACCACGTCTCCCCCGCCCGGCCCAGCCCCAAGTTCGACCCCAGAACTCTCCTTCCGGCGCGACGTGCTCATCGTGCTCGGGCTTGCGGCCTCGCCCCTCGTCGCGCTCGGCTGCTCTCGGTTCGCCTACGCCCTGCTCCTTCCCGCCATGCGCTCCGAACTGGGCTGGTCGTTCACGACCGCCGGCCTGATGAACACCGTCAACGCCGTCGGCTATCTTGTCGGAGCCCTCGGGACCGCTTGGGCTGCAGCCAAACTCGGCCAACGCGCCGCCTTCGTCGGGTCGCTGGTCGTCACCGTCCTGGCCCTGGCCGCCACGGCGGCGACGAGTTCGCTCGACGTGCTGCTCGCCGTCCGTTCAGTGCTTGGGGTTGCCGGCGCGGGGGCCTTCGTCCTCGGCGGCGCGATCACCTCGACGATCAGTCGGCGGCATTCGGCCCATCGGTCGGCCGTGCTCATCGGGACCTACTTCGCGGGCGGCGGCGTCGGCATCGTCGCGTCTGGACTGCTCGTCCCGGCGGTTCTGGACCGACTCGGCCCGGCAGGCTGGCCGACCGGTTGGCTGGTCCTGGCCATCCTCGCCGCCGCCGGGACCGCCGCCGCCACGATCGCTGCGTATGCCGCCCCCACGGCTCCCCGGGCCGCCCCCGGGTCCCGGCGCTCCTGGGTCTCGGGCCTGAGCCGGCTGGCCAGTGGCTACCTGCTGTTCGGTGCTGGCTACATCGGCT
The DNA here is from genome assembly GCA_044220725.1 of Dermatophilaceae bacterium. GTDB lineage: Bacteria > Actinomycetota > Actinomycetes > Actinomycetales > Dermatophilaceae > Phosphoribacter. The sequence continues at coordinate 14,504 of JBGAQN010000017.1, read as the reverse complement.
ACATGACCTTCATCATCGCCCTGCTCACCCAGGTCGGGTTGTCTCCCAAGGAGATTGCTGTCTTCTGGGTCCTGCTCGGGGTCGCGGGCGCGGTCAGTGGCCAGGTCTGGGCGCGACTGCTGCGGAAGGCCCGAGGAGGCTCGGCAGCGGCCGTCCTCTTCGTGCTGCTCGCGGTGGCGACCGGCATACCGGCCGCAACCTCGGCCACCCCCGCACTCTTCGTGTCGGGCGGACTGTTCGGGCTGTGCTTCCTGTCCTTGGTCGGCGCCGTCACTGCCGCCGGGCGCGACGCGGTCGACCCGGACGACACGACCGCGGCGCTGGGGATGCTCACGACGGTCTTCGCGCTCGGCCAGGTGGTCGGCCCGTGGCTCACCGGGGCGCTGGCCGACCGCACCGGCGGTCACCAGCTCGGTTTGGGCGTCTCGGCCGGGTTGCTTCTCGTCGGGGCCGTGCTCTGCCGCCTGCAGCCGCCGCGCCGCACCTTGCCGTCGTGAACACACTGCGGCCGATCATTCCCGGCCGACCGCCTCGTCCGATGTTTGACTCGCGTTGGCCCGCTCCTGCGACACGAGGTTGACGAAGACGTCCTCGATGGTCGGCTCGACGGCCTCGACCCGCGCATCCGCAAATCCTGCTGCAGCAAGCCGCGACTGCAACGCCTGGGCCCCCGCATCCACCCGACGATCCACCACCGCGTGCAGAGCGGCGCCGGACAGATAGGCCTCGGCGATCCCGTCGGCGCTCTCCAGCCAGCTCAGCGCGAGGTCGGCATTCGCAGCGGTGACGTCGTAGACCCGTTGGGTCGACAGATTGGAGCGGATCTCGTGCGGACTGCCCTCGGCGACGATCCGCCCGCGATAGATGAAGGCGAGCCGATGACAGTGGCTGGCCTCCTCCATGTAGTGCGTCGTGACGAACAGGGTCACCCCGCGCCCCGCCAGCTCATAGAGCAGGTCCCAGAACTGCCGTCGGGCAACGGGATCCACGCCCGAGGTGGGTTCGTCGAGGAACAAGAGGTCGGGCTCGTGAATGGTCGCCGCCCCGAGGGCCAACCGCTGTCGCCACCCGACCGACAGGTTGCGAGTCAGCTCACCCTCACGCCCGGCCAGGTCGGCCATCTCCAGGATGTAGCGCCGCCGTTGCGCGAACACCGCCGGGTCCAACGCATAGACCCCCGCATAGAAGCGCAGGTTCTCATCGACGGTGAGGTCCTCGAACAGCGCGAACTTCTGCGACATGTAGCCGATCCGCGGCCGGACCCGATCGGGGTGCGCGACGACGTCCTCACCCAGCACGAACGCCGAACCGCTGCGCGGCGCGGACGACCCCGTGAGGATGCGGATCGTTGTCGTCTTCCCCGAGCCGTTCGGGCCGAGGAAGCCGAAGATTTGCCCCCGCGGCACGTCCAGGTCGATCCCGTCGACCGCGGTGAAGTCGCCGAACGTCTTGGTCAGACCCCGCACCGAAATCGCGGCAGCAGGATCCAGGGGTATGCCGGTCGGCTGGCTCTCGCGGCTCATCTCACCTCTCCCTCACTCGGCGATGCGACGCCGGGTGGCGACGATGGCGGCCCCGAAGATGACGACGGCGAATCCGGCCATGATCCACAGCGGTTGGGCCAACGCCCCGAAGTCGCTGCCCTTGACAAATGACCCGCGCAGGACAGTGAGGGCATAGCGAAGCGGCACGGCATACGTCAGGGGTTGGATCGCGTCCGGCATCGACTCGATGGGGAAGATGAAGCCCGAGAGCACCATGGTCGGGATCATGATGAAGACCAACGCCTGCTGGGCCTGCTGCCGAGTCCGCGAGATGAGTGACACGAGCAGACCCAACCCCACCGAGATGAGTAGGAAGAGCGCCAGCCCGACGACCACGACCCAGAGCGAGCCGTTGAACGGCACTTTGAACCAGAGCATCCCGACCAGGGCCACGATGCTCAGCTGGCCGGTGGCCAGCAGCGCGTAGGGCAGCACCTTGCCGACGAGATACTCCGACGGGCGGATCGGCGTGACGAACATCTGCTCCAACGTCCCCGACTCGCGCTCCCGGACCACGGCCTGGGACATGATCGCCATGAGCGAGATCATGAGGATCGCCGCGACCAGACCGGGGATCATCGTGTTGATCGGATCGAGCGTCGGGTTGAAGAGCACCTGCGTGCGCGCGTCGATCCCGGGCGCCGGCACGGAGCCGGCCAGGGCCGCCGCTCGGCTCGCGTTGAAGCGCGAAATCGCCTGCGCGGCATACCCGCTGCCGACGGTGGCAATCTGCGAGTCGGATCCGTCGACGACGATCCCGACGGGCGCGGTCTGCCCGCGCGCAAGCAGATCGGCCGTCCCTTGCGGGATAACCAAGGCGACCTTCGCCGCGCCCGAGTCGAGCAACGGCGTCAGCTCGGCCTCCGACGTGGGTCGCACCACGACTGCGAAGTAGCCCGATCCGGTGAAGGACGCCTCCAACTGCCGCGACACCGTGGTCCGGTCGAGGTCGACGACGGCCGTCGGCACGTTACGGACATCGACCGACACGACGTAGCCGAACCCGACGAGTTGGACGATCGGCATGAGGAACAGCAGGCGCAGCAACAAGGGGTCCCGGCGCAGTTGGAGGAACTCCTTCCACACCAGCAGCCGGATGCGGGCCCCGTTCACGTCCGCCTCCCGTGCAGCCGCACCGCGAGCAAGAGACTCACCATGGCGTATGCCGCGAGCGCCGCGAGTTGAGGCCACAGCTCGACGAAACCGGAGCCTTTGAGCAGCACCCCCCGGGAGATCGTCACCATGTAGCGGGCGGGGAAGACCCGGCTGATCCAGTCAATGACGACCGGCACCTGGTCGAGCGCAAAAGCAAAGCCGGACAACAGGAAGGCCGGTAGGAAGGCGACGAGGAAGGCGGCCATATTGGCCGTATCGAGGGACGGGGCGACGGCCGAGACGATGAGTCCGATCCCCAGGCATGACGCGACGAACAGGACCGCCCCGGCCCCGAGGGCCAGCAGGTCGCCGCGCATCGGCACATCGAACAGCAGGGCCCCGACGGCGGCGATCACGGCGACATCGAGGAACGCCATGATGACCCAGGGCGTGAGCTTGCCGACCATCAACTCGATCCGGCGCAGGGGGCTGACCATGAGCTGTTCGGCCGTGCCTTGCTCACGCTCACGCACCAGCGTCACGGCCGTCTGTTGGGCGGTGACGATCATGATGATGACGACCATGAGCCCGGGGATCAGGAAGATCGATGAGGCCCGATCGGGGTTGTACCACGTGCGCAATCGGGGCTCCACGAGTCCGGTTTGGCGCAGGTCAAGCCCCTGCGTCGAAGCCCACGCGACCGCCAGGGTCCGCCCGTAGAGCTGGTTGAGGGCAGCACTGTAGGTTTGCGCGACCTTGGCTGAGTTGGGTTCGCTGCCGTCGACGAACACCCCGACCTGAGCTGCCTCGCCGCGGGCCAGCGACCGGGCGAATCCGGCCGGCACGACGACAGCGACCCGTGCCTCGTTGCGGGCGAACGACTCGTCGACGGCGGCGAGCGTGTTCTCGTGGGCGGTCACCTGGAACAGCCCGCTCGCCTCATAGGCCCGCAGGTATGCCGCACTGTCGGGCGTGCGGTCCAGGTCGACGACGACGGTGGGCAGGTTGCGGACATCGAAACTGATCGCGTAGGCGAACAGCAGCAGTTGGACGATCGGCATGATCAGCACAACCGCGAGCAGTCGGGGGTCTCGTCCGACGTGGATGAACTCCTTTCGGACCACCGCGCCGATCCGTCCGGCTGCCCCACTCATCGGCCGGCCTCGGCCAGGACGGCGAAGGCCGTCTCCATGTCCACGGGGGCCGGACGCACCCGGGCGGACGGCATACCGGCTGCCGCGAGGTGCGCGCCCAGGGCGGCTTCCGCCGCCGCGTGTGGGCCGTGCCAGAGGATGCGAACGGTGTCGCCGAAGACATGGGGCGACCCGGCGTCGGGCAGCCCCGCCAGCGGACCGAGCGCTGCCCGGGGGTCGACGTCGTAGATCTCCACGAGGGTCCCGGGGACGAGGGCCTTGATCTCCTGCGGGGTGCCGTGGTGGCGGATCCGGCCACCGTCGAGGAAGGCGATGTGGGAGCACCGTTCGGCCTCGTCCATATAGGGCGTCGCGACAACCACCGTCGTCCCCGAACGATGCAGCCCGGCGAGCACCCGCCAGAACTCCCGGCGCGAGACCGGGTCGACGCCGGTGGTGGGCTCGTCGAGCAGGAGCAGCTCGGGCTCGTGCATCAGCGTGGTGGCCAGCATGAGCTTCTGCTTCATGCCGCCGGACAGATGGCGCGCCTGGCGAGCGCGGAACTCGGCCAGCCCCATCCCCTCCAGCAGCGTGGCCGCCCGCTCGCGGCGGGCTTGCTTGGGAACCCCGCGGACGGTGGCGAAGAAGTCGAGGTTCTCGGCCACCGACAGGTCCGGATACATCGAAAAACGTTGCGACATATAGCCGATCCGGCCGGTCACCGCGGCCGGTTCCGCTGTGGTCGAGTGTCCCAGGACCATCGCCTCGCCGGCATCAGGAAGCAGCACCGTGGCGAGCATCCGGATCAGCGTGGACTTCCCAGCGCCGTCCGGCCCGAGCAGGCCGAAGACGGCGCCCTGGGCCACCGTGAGGTCCACGGCATCGACCGCCAAGACCTCGCCGAACCGCCGGGTCAGCCCACGCGCGGCGATCGCCGACTGGGTGACGTTGGTCGGCTGGGCGAGCTCGCCAGGGTGGGTCGGTCGGTCCCGCGCGGCTTCCGGGGGGCCAGTTCGCGGCGGCTGTGGTACGTCGTCGGCAGACGTTGGGGCGGAGAAGGCCATGTCAGCGGAGGGTGACGTCGACCGGCATACCGGGCTTGAGCGTGCCGGACGGGTCGGAGATGGCGACCCGAACCTCGTAGACGAGTTTGGCGCGCTGCTCGGCGGTCTGCACAGTGTTGGGGGTGAACTCGGCCTGGGCCGAGACGAAGGTGACCGTGCCCTGGACCGGGCTTCCGGCGGAATCGGAGGTCACGGTCACCGACTGGCCGACCGACACCGTCCCGATCCGGGTCTCGGGGACATAGACCCGCACGAACAGATCCCGCAGGTCAACGATGGAGGCGAGGATGCGCCCGGGTGCAGCGTTCTGTCCGACGTTGGTGATGACCGAGACCACCCGCCCGTCGCGCGGGGCGGTCACCGTGGCGTAGCCCAGCTGGACCTTGGCCAGGGCCACGGCGGCGTTGGCCTGCTCCACCCGCGCTTCGGCAGCCGCGACGTCGGCCTTGGTGCCGTCGTCCTTGGCGTTGGTCACGGCGGCTTGAGCCGCCAGGACGCCCTGTTCGGCCTGGGTGACCTGCAGCTGCAGCGCCGCAGTGTCCAGCGCGATGATCGGGGCGCCGGCCTTCACCTGGTCGCCCTCGGCCACGGACACCGTCGTCACCCGGCCGGCGATCGCCGAAGCGATGTCGTATTGCCGGGCCTCGACCTGCCCGCTCAACGCGGTGGAGCTCGCCTCGGCAGCCGGGTGCGCGGTGTGCCACCACCACCAGCCACCGGTCGCCAGCAGCGCGAGCACCAGGACGATCACGGGGGCCGGCGGGCGCTTGCGGTGGGCGGTTCCTGCCATTCGGGTCACCTTGGTTCCACGGTCGGTTGTGCGGCGGATGGGGGGGTCGAGGGGCTAGCGGCAGCCGAGCAGGGTCACCTGCACGGGCACGCCGGCCGGGAGTGGGTCATGCGCCGTCGTGATGTCGACGGGCACCGCTCGGGTGAGGTGCACCTCGTCGGTGACGGTGAAGCTCGGGGGGTAGTCGGCCCGGTCCCCGATGGCGGAAATGCTGGCCTGGAGCGCGGCCGCGTCGGGGGCCATCCAGTCGCCGCGGATCCCCGCCGGCTCGGCCAGACAGACCCGCGACACCTGGTCGGGAGCGAGCCAGGCCCGGACGGTCGCTGGCCCGACGGGCCGAATGGTGGCGAGCAGTGCCCCCGGGGCAAGCAGGTCACCGGCAGCGGCGATGGCGACGACAACGCCGGCCACCGGGGCGGTGACCGTCGCGAGCGACTGTTGCTGTCTGGCCAGAGTCACGCCCACCGCTGCCGTGTCGACCGCGATCCGCGCGATCGCTTGGGTGGCCACCAAGAGCCCCCTGGCATCGGCGAGCGCGGACCGCCCCGTGGCGATGCTTGACAGGCCGGTGCGGACATCGGTCGCCTTGGTCTTCAGTTGGGCCAGGCCCGCGTCGATCTTGGCCAACCCGGTGTCCATCGTCGCCAGGCCCGCGTCGATCTTGGCCAGCCCGGCGTCCGCCGACGCGTTGCCAGACGCGATCGCGGCCAGTTGGGCGGTCACCTCGGCCCGGGTGGGAGTGCCCGGTGGCGGCGGCACGCTCGGATCGGTGGGCAGCGTCTCCAGCAGTGCGCGCAGGCGGGATTGGGTGGCCAACAGACCCGCCCGCGTGGTGACCAACCCTGCCCGATTGGATTGCAGCGTAGCCCGATTCGCGACGAGCCCGGCCCGGTTGGCGGTCAAGGTGGACTGTGTCGAGGAGATCGTCGCCAAGGCATCGGTGAGCTTGTTGCGCTTGTCGGTGAGCTCGCGATACTTGTCGTCGACCTCGGCGATCCGGTCGCTGAGGACGGGCACTGTGGCTGCCGCCGTCGCCGCGCCAGCCTCCGCCGCGCGCACCTGAGCCGTCAGTATGCCGTCGTCCAACGTCGCGATCGTCTGCCCGGCGGTGACCCGCGCGCCTTCACGGACTGCGGCCGTCTCGACCCGCCACACCCCCCCGAGCCCCGTGAGGCTGAGCACTGGTGACATAGCCTTCGCTTGACTACCAGTGGTGGGTGTCTCGATGGCACCCCCACGAGCACCGGCTGAAACACCGGCCGGCGGAGCTGCCGGGAAACCCGCGTTGAGGTCGACGGCGGGCATGGCAATCGCGGGGACCACGACCACGGTGATCGAGTCCTCGACGGTGCCGATGACGTGCATCCCTGGGTCCGACGCCGAACACGCACTGACGGCGAAGGTCGTCGCGGTGAGGGCCGCGGCGAGCAGGAGGTGGGCGGGACGGCATACGGGGCGACCGTGCCGAAGTGTCATGAGTGGTGACCTCCCATGGGTGGGAGGGTGGCCAGGAATGCGTCGACGACGAAGCCGAGGGTCGCGGCGTCCGGAGGCCGCGGCGGGCCGTCCGCCAGGACGCCGTCGAGGATCACGAAGCTCACGACCGGGCCGACGAACAGGCGCGCGGTGAGCCCGGGCAGTGGCGGCTCGATCACTCCACCGTCGGCGGCCGCGCCGAGGATCCCTTCCACGAGCGCGAACAGTTGGCCGGGGATGACGTCCCGCACGGCGTCGCGCGCCTCGTCCACGCGGTAGGCGTCGCCGAGGACGACCCGCAACAGGTTGATCGTGTCTTCCTGCATGAACCGGCCGACCAGGGCAGCGGCCAGCGCCATGAGGGTGGCCCGGAGCTGCGCCCGGCTGGTGATCGTGGGAATTGCCCCCATGTCGACCCGCAACTGGCCCAGTTCCCCGTCGAGGAAGTCGCGGAAGAGCACTGCCTTGCTCGGGAAGTAGCTGTAGAGGGTCTGCTTGCTCACGCCGGCGGCGGCGGTGACGGCGTCCATGGAGGCACCGGCATACCCGCGCTCAAGGAACACCTCACGGGCGGCGGCGGAGATCTGGGCGCGCTTGGCGGCCGCCCTCTCGTCCGCGCCGCTGGCCACGGATCAAACTGTACGGTTCAGTCTGATCATCGTCAACGCTCCAGCAGGTCCTGTCAGACCCACCCGACAGACTGAGGTGTGAAGTAGAGTGTGAAGCGTGGAGGCAATCATGTCTGGTCCGTTTGACAACCCAGAGCCAGGAAACGTACCGCTCCCAGACGCGCCACTGGTGCGCGTCCTAGCGCAGGTTCGTTTCCCGCAGTTCTCTCAGTTTCTGAGTAGCGAGGATCAGATCGCGCGCTCATTCGGCGCCCTGGTCTCTGAGGAGTACCCTCTCTTCGAGGAGGGCACGGAGACCACGCTTCTTCTCACACCTTCGGGTGTCAGCACCCAGCAAGGTGGGAACAAGTTGTGGCGTCTAAGGGCTGCGGACGCAAGTTGGCAAGTTTCTTTCGCTCAGACCTTCGTTGCCCTCGAAACGTCATCTTACGTCAGGCGCAGCGACTTTGCCCAACGGTTCCAAACGGTGTGGAATGCGTTCCGATCCGTCGCGCGGCCGCCATTCATCGAACGCGCTGGAATCCGCTACACCAACCGAATCGAGCGCGGGGAGCTCTTGGACCAACTCGGTGACCACCTACGACCAGAAATCTGCGGCGTCTTCGGTGTGGAAATGGCGGTGGGGCGGCTCGAACGCACTGTGTCGGAATCTCTGTATCGGTTCGGTGACGGTTCGGAGTTTCAGGCACGATGGGCTCATCTTCCGGGGGGCGTCTCTCTCGACCCAACCATTTTGGCCCCCAACGGCCCGTCGTGGGTGCTGGACCTTGACTCGTTCCGCACTTGGAACCCAGGAGTAGAAACTGGAGAGACCGTCGGTGAGGAACTGCGCGCGCTTGGCCTGCGCTGTTACCAGTTCTTCCGATGGGCAACTACGCCGACCTTCCTGCACGAGTTCGGAGGCGGAGTCGAATGACACTAAGCCTTGTCGAGGCCCGGATAAACGAGCAGATCAGTGCGTCTGAACGAGACGCATATGTGACGATGAGTGAGACCAACTCGGGCTCCGTTGGTTCGCGTCTGGCAAGGTCGACATTCATCGCCTTTACCTCCATGACTGCCGCAACCGGGCTTCTGATCCAACCGGTAACGGGCAGCGCTGGATTCGAGACCTATTCAGCAGTATTTCTCGCGACCGAGCAGCCCGCTCCTCCCGTGGCTCTGTGGACGCCTTCCGTCTCCCTGACGGCATCAGCATCCATGGCCCCTCGCGTTACCGTGAGGAGCGACCGAGAAGAAGTTATCTGGGTGAAGGAAAACTCGGGCCTAACTTGGGATCAGCTTGGGAAAGTGTTCGGTGTTTCACGCCGTGCGGTCCACTTGTGGGCCAGCGGAGGCCGCATGAATGAAGTCAACGCCAAGGCACTTCGCGACTTCGCGGCTTCCGTCGCACGTCACCTAGGGGAATCGCCAGAGCATACTCGGGCTTCTCTCCTTTCGCGCTCGGGAAGTGCCGATAGCGTTATAGATAGATTCCGGCGCTCACAGAGTCAAAGTGAGAGCAAGGTTATCCGTCCGCCTTTTGCTCCCGAAGAGAAAGTCGAGAACGTTCGAGAAGCCGAGGTGGATCAGGCGTGAAGCTTGCGCCCCTTGCCACAGCTCGAGTCCCCTGCGCCTCGGGAATTCACGCCTCCTCGACGGACCCTTCGGTGGGAACCGGGGCGACATAGTGTCCCCCTTCGACTGTCGAGAGTGGCGCCAGGGCGATGTATTCTCCCTACGGGGACTTTGGATCGTAGACGAAAACGGTGAGCCCGCCTGGCAGGCAACACCGTTCGGCGTGGCCGTAGTTAGCCAGTCTTGTGACGCCGCCCAGCGCGGACGCGGCAGCATCCAGGTTGCGCCGGTCGTCATCCTTGACGGCGCGCGAGCGCTTGAGGCTTCATCCGGCAAACGCATCTCATTCGCCGCTTTGAAGCACCTGGGAGACACCCATTTTGCGGACCTTGACACTGTCGTAACCTTACCAAAGAACGTGTTAGGGAAAGAAGAGCGGGTACGCGGCGTCATCGAAGACGTACATATACGACGGTTCGCAGGGACGGTTTCGCGCAAATATGGGCGGTTTGCGTTCCCGGACGAGGTGATTAATGCTTTGGATCCGCTTCGTGAAGTCCTACGGTCCAAGGCACGCAGGGAACATTCTCCTCTTGGCCGGGTTCTAGCCGACATCTACGGGCTCAGAATTGAGATCGCCGGCAGTTGGGCAAAACCGCCGTTCGATCTCGTGCTAATTATCATCTTCGAACCAGGAGTAATTCCCAGCTTCGTCGATGGCGAACTCCCTGACGAGCCTATCGGGCTTCGAGCGAGGATCATTGGAGCGGATGGGGACATAGCCAAGTGCAGCAACCAGATCGCTCAGGAGTTGCACATGGGAGCGACCCCTGAAACCCGGCACTGGCTCATCATGATGCTGGCCGAGTCGTGGGCGGCGCAGTGTGAGGCGGCAGCGCTCCAAAAAGGCGTCCATGGTGTGGTTCGATCTGTTATTCCCGACGTCGTCACGGCGGACGAGTTTCCCCTAACTCGATTCAACAACAGTGAGGACCTTGACCTAGACTATCTCTCTGAGCCGGTGCCTCGCCTGACCAAGCAGCCCGCCGAACACTGATCGAATAAGCCTGGATCGGCTACGCATTGCCTTCCAAGCCTCACCGAATTGTTGCGCAGTGTAGCTTGTCGAACGGACGCCCCGGATCGTATCGCGCAACGGTCGGCTCCCCGTTTGCCCACAGGAGTACGCGCAGCCGATTGAGGCGAATGCTGACCGCTCAGATCATCCGCCGACCGGCGGCCCAGGCGGTGAGCTCGTGACGGCTGGACAACTGCAGCTTGCGCAGCACCGACGACACGTGGGTCTCGACGGTCTTGATCGAAATGAACAGCTCCTTGGCGACTTCCTTGTATTGGTAGCCGCGCGCGATGAGCCGCATCACCTCGCGCTCGCGGGCCGACAGGCGGTCGAGCTCCTCGTCGACTTCCGCAATCTCCCCTGCTGACGCGCCGAACGCATCCAGGACGAACCCCGCCAGCCGCGGGCTGAAGACTGCGTCCCCGTCACCGACCCGATGGATGGCCCGCATGAGGTCCGAGCCGCTGATCGTCTTGGTGACATAGCCGCGGGCGCCCGCCCGGATGACGGCGATGACATCCTCGGCCGCATCGGACACCGACAGAGCCAAGAACCGCACGGGAGAGCCCGATTCGGCCGTCAGTCCTCGGCAGCCGTGCAGCACGTCGACCCCACCGTTGCCCATGCCGCCGGGCAGGTGCACGTCGAGCAGGACGACGTCCGGGCGCGTCTCGCGGATCACCTCGATGGCCCGGTCGACGTCCGGGGCCTCACCGACGACGGTCGTCCGCTCGTGGTCGAGCTCGGCCTTGACGCCGGATCGGAACATCGCGTGGTCGTCGACCAGGACGAGCCGCACCGGGGACGGGTCGCTCATGGCAGGTTCTCCTTCGTCGCGGCGGGCGTGCCGGTGGGTGCGGTGGCTCCGGTATGCCGCGGGCCCACCTCCCGGGGATTCTCGCCAGCACTCCCGCCAGGCTCTTCTTCGGGGTGCTCCATGGGGTTCTCGGCGGCGGCCGGTGGCAGGGCCAAGGACACCTCGGTGCCGTTCTCGAGGCGGCGGATCCGGGCCGTGCCGTCGGCCCGCTTCATCCGCCCGATGATCGACTCGCGGACGCCGAGCCGGTCCTCGCCGATATCACTCATGTCGAAACCGTCGCCGTGGTCGCGGACAAACACCTCGACCCCGTCGCGTCCGACCTCCATGAACACCGAGATCGGCGGTCGCCCGTGCCGCACCGCGTTGAGCACGGCCTCCCTGGTCGCCTTGACGAGCGCTTCACCGGCCTCTTCGAGGGTGCGATCGCCGGTGACGACAAGCTCGATGGGCACGCCGTGCTCGTCTTCGATCTCGTGGACCTCCGCCGCCACCGCGGCCGCGAGGCTGTCGCTCTCGCGCTCCTGCCCGCCATAGAGCCAGGCCCGCAACTCGCGTTCTTGGCGCCGGGCCAGCCGCGCGACGGTCGTCGGGTCGTCGGCCCGACGTTGGATGAGAGCGAGGGTCTGCAGCACCGAGTCGTGCAGATGCGCGGCGATATCGGCTCGCTCGGTTGCCCTGACTCGCTCGGCCTGCTCGCGCTGCAGACCCCGATACAGCCGCAGGGCGAACGGTGTAGCAATGACGACGGCCCCGGCGAGCACCGCGACGCCAGCAAGCGCGCCGTTGAGGATGGTTCGCGGACTCTGGCCCTGAGTGACGATGACGATGACTCCTCCGGTTGCCAAGACGATGCCGCCGACGACCTGCGCGACGGCCACCCACCGTGCCCTCGTTCGGCCCCGGCGTCGTCCGGCCGGATCGTCGAGCTGGTACCAGGCGACGAACGCACCCGCCGCGATCGCGAGGGCCGGCACGGCATACCGGACGTCGGTGAACCACGAACCCGACTCGGTGGCCATCGAAATGCCCCCGGCAACCAGGACGATCCCGCCAAGGACGAGCCAGTGAAAGACGGTGAAGCGCGAGTGCCGTGGCGCCTGTGCCGTCTGGCTGATCTCGGTCACGGGTGTGGTCGAGATCGGCAACACCGCCCACAGGACGAGGTAGATGGCCACGCCGAGGCCGCCGCCCAGCACGGTCAACAAGACCGCGGCGGCCCGCACCGCAACCGCGGGCAGCCCTAAGTGCTCGGCCAACCCCGCGCAGACCCCGCCGACGACCGCCTCTCTGGAGCGCGCCAGCGACGGGCGAGCCGAGGGCTCCCCGGGGCGCGGCGAGGTGGTCACGCCCCCATCTTGGGGCATCGGTATGCCGCCCGCCCCCTCCTAGGGGCCAACCTCAGGGTGAGTTCAGGGTCCACCCTCATGGCCGCCCCTCCCACTGCCGGGTGAGGATTTCGTTATGAGTAACAACCCCTCCAACCCGGCGCAGCCCGGTTGCGCACCGGTGCACGATGGCCCTCCCGCCCCCAGCGGCCCCGCGGGCCTGGACCTGTTCTTCGACCGGCTGCGGCGCCTGGGCATCGCCCGGGCGTCGCACGGCAAGATGGCCGGCGGAGTCTGTGCCGGGCTGGCCCGACGATGGGGTGTCGACCCGATCGTCGTGCGGGCGGCGTTTGTCGTCCTCATGGCTCTCGGGGGCATCGGGCTGCTCGCCTATCTGGTGGCCCTGGCGTTGCTGCCCGACGAGGACGGACGGATCTTCACCGAAGAGGCCCTGCGCCGGGGGGACGGCAGCGCCATCTTCCTTCTCGTCGTCATCGGCTTCATGGTGGTCGGCGAGTTGTCCGACCGGTGGTGGGTCTGGGCTGCGATCCCATTGGCCCTCGGGGCCTGGTGGTTCGTGCGCGGTGCCGCCGCGGGCAAGACCCCACGAGAGCTCGGGTCCGAAGCCAGGGCGCGCGCCTCCGACGCCGCCACGACGATGCGCTCGTGGACCGCCCCCTCGGCCGGCGCATCGGCAGCTCCCCCGCCGGCCCCACCGGCCCCGTCAACTGCCTCGCCGTGGGCCACGCTTCCCCAGGACCGGCCTGCTGACGCCCCATTCGGGCCCTCGAGCGCCACCAGCACCCTGCCCCCCTCGGCGTCGCCCGACGGTCCTCACGGCATGGGTCCCGGCCGCACCTGGGCCCCCGCACCACAGGGCTCGCCGTCGATCGTCGTCCGCGCCAAGCGCCGCAGCGGCGGATTCCCCCTGTTCGTCACTGCGGTCGGCCTCGGAGTCGCCACGTTCGGCATGCTCGCGTCGCTCGACACCCTGGGGAATCTTGCCGACCAACCGACTGTCTTCGCCGCTGCGGCCGGCTGCGCCGTGGCTGCGCTCGTGCTGTTCGTTGCGGCATTGCGCGGGATGCGTGCCCCCCTGACGACCTCGGTCGTGACCACCGCTCTGATCGTGAGCGCGGTCGCGGCTCTCGTTCCGGCCCCGGCCGACCTGCTCGCCGGGGCCGGCGAACGGACCTGGACGCCGGTTGTCACTGCGAGGGGTTCGGACACGGCATACGCGCTGGGGTTCGGCGAGGCGACCCTCGATCTGGCCGGGATCACGAGCGAGGCCGACGGCTACCCGGTCAAGGTGTCCCTCGGCCTCGGTGAGCTGCTCATCGTTGTGCCCGATGGGGTCACGGCCCAGGTCGACCTCACCCTGGGCGGCGGCGAAGTCACCACCGAAGGACCGACGGGTGACCGTCGCTCGACCGCGGTCACCGCCGGCACGAGCGTCAAGCAGAGCTTCGTCATCGGCAGCGGATCGCCCGACGTCGTCGTGACCGCGTCGGTCGGGGCCGGCAACGTCGTCCTGCGTAGTTCCGGCACCCCCGTCGTCGTAGGAGGAGCATCATGAATCAGCCCCCCGTCAGCGAACTGCCCCCGCCGTCCGGTGAGGTGATCCCCGCTCCGACCGGCCCCAACTGGCATCTGCTCGTCCACGCGGCGATCCTGCTCGCCGGAGCCGGGGCCTTGCTGGCTCACCTGGCCCGACTGCGGGTGTCACCCAGTGTGGCGTGGCCGACCGTGTTCATCGTCGCAGGTGTCGCGTTGGTCCTCGTCGGCCAGCTCGGCCTCCTGCGACGACGCCGCGCCGCCCGCCGAGGCTGATCGAGCCGCCTCTTCGAGCAGGTCGCGCCAGGTGTCCAGCAGCGGCAGGCCCGCGACCTCGGTGGGCGGCACCCAGGCCGCCTTCGCGGTCGTGCCTCCGACGTCGTGCACGACGGGAGCCGACGGTCCGTCACAGACGGCCCCCCACAGGACTCCGACGGCA
>JBGAQN010000016.1:0-38025 GCA_044220725.1 Dermatophilaceae bacterium | reverse complement strand
ACCGGGCTGTCGAGGTGCGGGCGCTGGCGCTGAGGGGCATCGAGGTCGAGCAGGGCGGCGCGGCGCTCGGCGCGACGACCTCGGCCGTGCGAACGGCGACGCTCCGGGCGCTGTTGGTCGAGGCCGAGGCCGCGCTCGTCGGCGCGACGAACGTCTTGGCGATGAGCATCGCCGGGTGGCGGCCCGCCTGAGGGCGTGAACCGTCCGAGCCGGACATCGGCTCGGCTCAGGTTCGGTTCAGGTTCGGTTCAGGTTCGCCCGAGGACGTCCTGGTAGACCGCCATCGTCTTGTCGCCGATCGACTCCCACGAGAAGTGGTCGACCGCGCGCGTGCGCCCGGCCAGTCCCATGGCCCGCGCCCGCTCGCGGTCGCTCACCGCGTCGGTGAGGGCGCCGGCCAGGTCGCTGACGAACTTCTCCGGGTCGACGGGTGTGCCCGTGCCGTCCTGCACCTGCTCGATCGGCACCAGCCAGCCGGTCTCGCCGTGCATGACGACCTCCGGGATGCCGCCGGTGGCCGTCGCGACGACCGGAAGCTCGCAGGCCATCGCTTCGAGGTTGACGATGCCCAGGGGCTCGTAGACCGACGGGCAAGCGAAGACCGTCGATGCTGTGAGCAGCGCGATGACTTCGCGGCGCGGCAGCATCTCCGGAATCCACACGACCCCGTCGCGCTGGGCGCGCAGGTCGGCCAACAGTCCCTCGACCTCGGCCTTGATCTCCGGGGTGTCGGGGGCACCGGCGCACAGGACCACCTGAACGTCCTCGGGCAGCCGAGCGGCGGCGCGCATGAGGTAGGGCAGGCCCTTCTGCCGGGTGATCCGCCCGACGAACGTGACGGCCGGACGGTCCGGGTCCATCCCGTGCTTGCGGCAGACGTCCTCGTCGCGGATCGGCTGCCACAGCTGCGAGTCGATCCCGTTGTGGACGACCGGCACCTTGGCGGGGTCGAGCGAGGGGTAGCTGCGCAGGATGTCCGCGCGCATCCCCGCGCTGACCGCGATCACCGCCGCGGCTCCTTCGTATGCCGTGCGCTCGGCGAACGAGCTCACCCGGTAGCCGCCGCCGAGCTGCTCGGCTTTCCAGGGGCGCATCGGCTCGAGGCTGTGGGCAGTGATGACGTGGGGCGCGCCGGCGAGCAGGCCGCCGACGTGTCCGGCGAGGTTGGCGTACCACGTGTGCGAGTGGACGAGGTCAGCTCCCTGACAGTCCGCCGCGATGGTGATGTCGACCCCGAACGTCTGCAATGCCGCATTGGCGGAGGCGAGTTCGGGCAGATCGGGGTATGCCGTCGTCCCCGCTTCGTCGCGCGGCGCGCCGAAGCAGCGCACCTGGACATCGACGTCCCCGCGGGCGCGCAACGCCCTGACGAGTTCGGCGACATGGACCCCGGCGCCGCCATAGATCGCCGGGGGGTATTCCTTGCTGATGATGTCGACGCGCATGGGTCAACCGTAGTCACCGAAAGTTCGCCAAGACAGTGGCGTTCCCGACACGGACAGGCCTGCCCTGCACCGGGGCCGAGCCCTAGGGTGATCCCATGGCACGCAGAAGCGCTAACTCGAAGATCTTGGCCATCGTCCTGGCGGGCGGAGAGGGCAAGCGGCTCATGCCGCTGACGCGCGACCGGGCCAAACCTGCGGTCCCGTTCGGCGGGATCTATCGGTTGATCGACTTTGCTCTGTCAAACGTCGTCAACTCGGGCTATCTCAAGGTCGTCGTGCTGACCCAATACAAGTCGCACAGCTTGGACAAGCACGTCACCAAGACCTGGCGGATGTCGACGATGCTCGGCAACTACGTCGCGCCGGTGCCGGCCCAGCAACGGGTCGACAAGAACTGGTATCTCGGCAGCGCCGACGCGATCTTCCAGAGCCTCAACCTGCTCGATGACGAGCGCCCTGACATCGTCGTGGTCGTCGGTGCCGACCACGTCTACCGCATGGACTTCTCCCAGATGGTCCAGCAGCACATCGAGACCGGCGCTGGGCTCACCGTCGCCGCGATCCGCCAACCCATTGGCCTGGCCGACCAGTTCGGGGTCATCGAGGTCGACCCGACCGACACGCGCAAGATCGGCGCCTTCCGTGAGAAGCCGACCGACCCGGTGGGTCTGCCCGACGCGCCGCACGAGGTGCTCGCGTCGATGGGCAACTACGTCTTCACCGCCAGCAAGCTCGTCGAGGCGGTCACCGAGGATCACGACCTCGAGGGCAGCAAGCACGACATGGGCGGCGACATCGTTCCGCGCTTCGTCAAGGAGTCCGACGCCTACGTCTACGACTTCAAGGACAACGACGTGCCTGGCGCCACCGAACGTGACCGCGGCTATTGGCGTGACGTGGGGACCATGGACTCCTACTACGACGCGCACATGGACCTCATCTCGGTCCACCCGATCTTCAACCTCTACAACTACGACTGGCCGATCTACACGACGATGGCCCCGCTGCCACCGGCGAAGTTCGTCCACGGGTCCGGGGACCGGGTCGGTGAGGCGCTGTCCTCGATGGTCTCCCCCGGCGTGGTCGTCAGCGGTGCCCAGGTCAATCACTCGGTGCTATCGGCGAAGGTGCGCGTGCACAGTTACGCCACGATCGCCGATAGCGTCCTGCTCGACGACGTCGAGGTCGGCCGGTATGCCGTCATTCGCCGCGCCATCATCGACAAGGGCGTCTACGTCCCGGAATACTGCCGGATCGGCGTCGACCACGAGCACGACCGATCGCGCGGCTTCTACGTCACCGAAGGCGGCATCACCGTCATCGGCAAGGGTCAGAAGGTCCCGCTGTAGCGAGTGGCGGGTAGCGACCGGGTTAGCCTGCGCGGGTGAGTTTCCAACCGCAAGGCCAGCGTCGCGACGGCATACCGGCGTCTGTGGGTGACCCACGGCCGGCGCGCATCGCCGTTCAGGTCGCGCCCCAACATGCCCCGTATGCCGCGTTGCGCGACACGTGCGTGGCCCTGGAGGAGCTGGGCGTCGACTTGGTGCTGACGTGGGACCACTTCTTCCCACTGTCCGGCGACCCGGATGGGATGCACTTCGAAGCGTGGACCGTGCTGTCGGCGTGGGCGGAGGCGACCGAACGGGTCGAGCTCGGGGTGCTCGTGTCGGCGATGTCCTATCGCAACCCGCACCTGCTCGCCGACATGTCCCGAACCGTCGATCACATCAGTGGCGGCCGGTTGGTCCTGGGGATCGGGGCCGGGTGGTTCGAGCGGGACTATGCCGAATACGGCTATGACTTCGGGACGGCCGGGTCGCGGTTGGACGCCCTGGCGCGCGACCTGCCGGTGCTCAAGGAGCGCTGGGCGCGACTGCATCCGGCGCCGACGCGGGCGATCCCGGTGCTGATCGGCGGTGGCGGGGAGCGCAAGACGCTGCGGATCACCGCGGAGCATGCCGACATCTGGCACGGATTCGGCGACCCCGCGACGATCCGCCACAAGCACCTCGTGCTCGACGACTGGTGCACGGCCCAAGGGCGGGACCCGCTGGCCATCGAGCGGTCGGCGGGGGTGGCCTTCACGCCGGCCCGGTTGCCCGAGGACTCGTCGCTGGACTACGCCGCCCAGGCGCAGGAACTGTTCGAGGTCGGCACCCGGCTGCTCACGCTGAGCCTGACGACCCCGCCCTATGACCTCGGCCCGGTTCGCGACGTCCTGGCCTGGCGCGACGAAGTCAACGCGCGCCGGACCGGCGCGACCGGCCCGAACGGCAGCAGTGGCCGTGCTGGCCACGCTGGGCCGGGTTCGATCCCTGGGAGTGGGCCCGCCTGAGATGGCTGTCTGCGACGATTGACGCAGGTGCTCGATGCGTTGCAGGACAAGGGTTTCGCCGTGACCTGGCAATTGGCTGCCAGTGGGTGTGCTGCACGAGATCCTCTCCCCTGACGACATCCTGGACCCCGACGAATAGCGGCCGGGCGCGCCCGCGGACGGGCGCAGGCGGCATACCGACGACGCTCTAGCCTGGTGGGCGTGACCGGAACCGCTCCCCCGACCCTGCGCGTCACCCTCTCGGGTGAGGACCGACCCGGCGTCACGTATGCCGTGCTCGCGGCCGTTGCCGACGCCGGCGCGCACGTGCTGGACCTGGAGCAGATGGTGGTTCGCGATCACCTCACCCTGTCGGTGCTGCTCGGCGGCGCCGACCCCGACCAGTTGACCAGCCTGGCTCACACCGTCGGCCACCGCCTGGGCATGCGCACCCGCA
Source organism: Dermatophilaceae bacterium (assembly GCA_044220725.1). Lineage (GTDB taxonomy): Bacteria > Actinomycetota > Actinomycetes > Actinomycetales > Dermatophilaceae > Phosphoribacter. The sequence goes on along the minus strand of JBGAQN010000016.1, from coordinate 33,809 downwards.
CGAGGTCTGGCCGTGGCGACTCGACGACCCGGCGCGACGGTCGGGCTCATGTCGTCGCTCTCGGACAACCGCTCACCGCCCGTGGCCTGGCCGCGGTGACGGCCCGCATCGCTGCTCATGGCGCCAACATCGACCGGATTCGGCGGCTGTCGAGCTATCCAGTGACCACGATCGAACTGGACGTTTCCGGGTCGGATGTCCCACGGCTGCGGGCCGAGCTCGCAGCCGTGGCCGCGGCCGAGCGGGTCGACATTGCGGTCGCTCCCGCGGGCCTGGCCCGGATCGGGTCGCGCCTGGTCGTTATGGACGTCGACTCCACCTTCATCCAGCAGGAGGTCATCGAGCTCATCGCGGCCCACGCCGGCTGCCAGGCCCAGGTGGCCGCAGTCACCGAGCGGGCGATGAGGGGCGAGCTCGACTTCGCCGAGTCGCTGCGCGCTCGGGTCGCCTTGCTCGAAGGTCTGCCCGTCTCGGTGCTCGATGAGGTCCGTGCCGAGATCGTGCTCACCCCGGGAGCGCGGACGCTGGTGCGGACGCTCAAGCGCCTCGGCGACACCATCGCGTTGGTCTCGGGCGGGTTCCTTGAGATCGTCGGCCCCGTGGCCGCCGAGTTGGATATCGATCACGTGCTGGCCTCGCGACGGCCGGATTGGGCATCGCCTTCAACGCCAAGCCGCTTGTGCGCGAACGCGCCGACGCCAGCGTCAACGTGCCCTATCTCGACGCGGTACTGTTTCTGCTGGGCATCACCCGGGAGGATGTCGAGGACGCCGACGCCGAAGCGGGCACGCCGACACCCGCTCCCGTGCTCACCACTGCGAGCGAGGCGACTAGGGTGTGACGGTGCTTTCCACTGCGGGCCCCACCGAGGGGGCCGGTATGCCGCCCGCACCCCGACCCGTGCGACGCACCCTACTCATCATCGGCGGAGCCGAAGACAAGTTGGGGCGTTCGGTGGTCCTACGCCGGTTCGTGCGCCTGGCGGGGGGCCGTTCGTCGCGGATTGTCGTCATCCCGACCGCATCGTCGTTCTCCGCTGAAGCCGCTGCGCTCTACCGGACCGTGTTCGCCCGGCTCAAGGCCGGCCCCGACCTGCAGATCGTTCACCCGATCACCCGAGCGGCCGCCTCCTCGCCCGAGTTCGTGGCGACCATCGACGCGGCTACCGGCGTGTTCATGACCGGGGGTAGCCAACTCAAGCTCAGCCAGAACATCGTGGGCACGCCGGTTGGCGACGCGATCCACCGGGCCTATCAGCGCGGGGCGGTCATCGCCGGCACGTCGGCGGGCGCGTCGATCATGAGCCAGTTCATGATCTCCCTCGGCGACGAAGGGATCACGCCTCGCCAGCGCTCCAGCCAACTGTCCGCCGGGCTCGGCCTGATCACTGGGGTCGTCGTCGACCAGCACTTCGACCAGCGTGGGCGCTATGGTCGGCTGCTCTCGATCGTCGCCAACTCCCCCAGCTTGCTCGGGATCGGCATCGACGAGAACACTGCGGCCGAGGTCCGCGACGAACGGCTGCTGTCGGTCGTCGGCGCGGGCGCGGTGTTTGTTCTCGACGCGCGAGAGGCCGTCACCGATGCGCCTGAGGCTCGGCGCGGCGCTCCGCTGCTGGTGTCCGGGGCGACAGTCCACACGCTGCCCGCTGGCGCGACGTTCGACCTCGACTCGGTGTCGCTGGTCCGATTCGTCGAGCGCCACCCGGACATCGAGGTCGCCGTTGTCGCTGCCAAAGACCGCGCGCCGATGGTCCCGGCGCATGCGGCTGTGCCACCGTCCGCCTAACCACTAGCGTGTGATCCTCCCCACTCCCGGCTAGGAGCTCGCATGGCGAAGGACCGCCCCACCCCGACCGGCCCGATCGCGCCGGATCTGCGCATCCTCGAGACGAGGGTCTATCGGGGTCCCAACATCTGGTCCTACGAGCCGGCCATCCACCTGGTCGTCGATCTGGGGGTGCTCGAGGGCTACCCGAGCGACTCCATCGAAGGGTTCACGCCGGCCCTGGTCGAGCTGCTGCCGGGGCTGCGGCGGCATACCTGTTCGGTCGGTCGCGCGGGCGGGTTTATCGAGCGACTTGAGGACGGCACCTGGCTCGGCCACGTCGCCGAGCATGTCGCCCTTGAACTGCAGACCGCGGCAGGGCATGACCTGCGCCGCGGCAAGACCCGGATGGTCAAGGGCCGCACGGGCGTCTACAACGTCGTGTTCGGCTACGTCGACGAGACGGTCGGACTCGCAGCCGGGGAGCTCGCCGTCCGACTGCTCAACCACCTCGTGCAGGCTCAGGAGGGCTTCGACTTCGCGCAGGAGCTCGACGCGTTCCTGCGCAAGGCCGACCGGGCCGCCTTCGGTCCCTCGACCGCGGCGATCATCGAGGAGGCCGTCAGCCGCGACATCCCCTGGATCCGGCTCAACTCCGCGTCCCTCGTCCAACTCGGTCAAGGCGTCCACGCCCAACGGATCCGAGCGACCATGACCTCCCGGACCGGGGCGCTGGCTGTCGACATCGCCAGCGACAAGGACCTCACCGGCAAGCTCCTGGCCGCCGCCGGGCTCCCCACGCCCAAGCAACACGCGGTCCGGACCCTGCGCGGCGTTCTGGACGCCGCGCGCGAGATCGGTTTCCCCGTTGTGGTGAAGCCGTTGGACGGCAACCACGGCCGCGGGGTGTGCCTCAACCTGCGCTCCCTCGATGAGGTCGTAAAGGCCTACGACATCGCCAAGGAACAGTCCCGAAGTGGCGTCCTTGTCGTCGAGTCGTTCGTGACCGGCCGGGACTACCGCTGCCTTATCGTCGGTGGCCGGATGCAGGCCATCGCCGAGCGCGTGCCCGCCCACGTCGTCGGCGACGGCGAACACTCCGTCAAGGAACTCGTCGACATCACCAACGCCGACCCGCGACGGGGTGTGGGCCACGAGAAGGTCCTCACTCGGATCAAGGTGGACGCCGCCGCCATCGAGGTGCTGGAAGGTCAGGGCTACTCCCTCACCTCCGTGCCGGCCGACGGGGTCATGGTGCGGTTGGCGCTGACTGGCAACATGTCCACTGGCGGGATCTCGATCGACCGGACCTTCGACGCGCACCCTGACAACATCGAGGTGGCCGAGGAGGCCGCCCGGATGGTCGGTTTGGACGTCGCCGGGATCGACTTCATCTGTCCCGACATCGCCGCACCGGTCCGGGAGACCGGTGGTGCCATTGTCGAGGTCAACGCCGCACCGGGCTTTCGGATGCACACCCACCCGACCGTCGGCGTGCCGCAGTTCATCGCCAAGCCGGTCGTCGACCTGTTGTTCCCGCCCGGTGCCCCGTCGCGGGTGCCGATCATCGCCGTGACCGGGACCAACGGCAAGACGACCACCTCGCGGATGATCGCCCACATCTTCAAGGGCTTGGGGCGCAAGGTGGGGATGACCTCGACCGACGGCGTCGTCATCGACGAGCGCCTGGTCATCAAGGCCGACGCGTCCGGACCGAAGTCGGCCCGGATGGTCCTCATGAACCCTCGGGTCGACTTCGCGGTCATGGAGGTGGCGCGGGGCGGCATACTGCGCGAGGGACTCGGGTACGACCGCAACGACGTCGCGGTCGTCACCAACGTCGCCCCCGACCATTTGGGGCTGCGCGGGATCAACACCCTGGCGGAGCTCGCCGCGGTCAAGGCGGTCGTCGTGGAGGCGGTGCCCAAAAACGGGTTCGCGGTCCTTAATGCCGACGACCCCCACGTTCGGGCGATGCGTCGCCGGTGCTCCGGCGAGGTCATCTGGTTCACCCTCGCCGCTCCCGGCAGCGAGATCCGTGAGTTCGTCGACGCACACTGTCGGCGCGGTGGACGGGCCGTCTATCTGGAGCCCACCGACCGTGGCGACATGATCGTCATCCAGCACGGCCGCCGCGCCATGCAACTGGCCTGGACCCACCTGTTGCCCTCGACGTTCGGCGGCACGGCCCGGTTCAATGTCGCCAACTCGCTCGCTGCGGCTGGCGCGGCGTTCGCGGCGGGCGCTCCGCTGCACGACATCCGGCAAGGGCTGCGGACCTTCACGACGAACTACTACCTCTCCCCCGGGCGGCTCAACCTGGTCGAGGTCAACAACGTCGAGGTGTTCGTCGACTACTGCCACAACGCCGCCGGCATGCGCGCGCTTGGTGACTTCGTCGATCGGTATGCCGCCACCCGCGAGGGACGCGCCGACCTCGGGCGAGTCTCGCGGATCGGGGCAATCGGATCAGCCGGCGACCGGCGCGACTCCGATCTGCGCGAGCTCGGCGCTGTGGCAGCGCGCCACTTCGATGTCCTGGTCATCCGGGAGGACTCGCGGTTGCGCGGGCGTCGGCCTGGTGAGGCCGCCGAACTCATCCGTGAGGGCGTCCTGGACGCCATGCAGAAGGGTGGGGTCCGATGCCGTCAGGTCGACATCGTCCTGGACGAGTTGCAGGCGGTCGGACACATCATGGCCCGGGCCAACCCCGGTGACCTGGTCGTCGTTTGCGTCGACAAGTCGGCGGAGGTGTTCGCTGCACTCGAGGACATGACCCGCCAGGCGCAGCCAGGTTCGCACGGCGATGGGGTTGCCGACCCCGACCTGGACCCCGAGCAGCTCTACGACGCAGCGGCTGCATCGGGTGCCGCTGCGGGAGCCGAGGCCGAGGACCTGGCCAAGTCCCCCGATCTGGCAGACGGCGAACCAGAGAGCGACCCGCTGGCCTGACCTTCCTCATCTGGACGGCCAGTCGCCGTGGAAACTCATGAGTTTCCCGAATCTCAAGCGGATCCGGACCAGGATGTGGAAACCCATGGGTTTCCAGCGGCGGCGTCGGTCAGGGCGTCGGTGCGCCCAGATCGCTGTCGGCTGCCTCGCGCAGCTGGGCGGCGGCCTGGTGCAATGCGACTCGGTATGCCGCCGCATCATCATCCGTGGCATGGTCCAGCAGGGCGTCGATGAGCTCGGCGACAGCCTCGGCTCCCTGCCCGGTGTCCAAGAGCACCAGCGCCCGCAGGGCCGCCGCCGCCGAACTCCCTGGATAGCCTGCGCCGACCGCGTCGAGCAACTCAACGGCAATCTCCGGGTGACCAAGGTCGCGGTAGGCCGCTGCGGCCTGCAGCTGGGCCCGGTGCCGGTGCGGTTCGCGCAGACCCGCGTCAAGAGCCTTGTGGTACATCGAGACCGCCCGGCCCCGATCCCCGGTGGCGTCGATGGCGCACGCCCACTCGTAGGCCAGCCGAGCGTCCGAGGGCTGCGCTGCGGCCAACCGGCCGGCAGCCGTCACCCGGGCCTCCCGGTCGGCCAGCGCCCACACCGCAGCGATCTCGTCCTCCGCCTCATGCAAGCCACGCGAGGCGATGACCTTGCGCCGGATCGTCCTGGGGTCATCGACGGTGCCGCCCCGTTGGGCGAGCAGTTGCGCCACCGCGTCGCGTTGGACGTGACACATCAGCCCGATGACATCGCCATCGTCGGCATCAGCCAGCAGCGCGCTCAGCGCCTCGATCTCGCTCTCGTAGCCGTCGACCTCCGGCATCCCCGACCGGGCCAGCCCCTCGCGCAACAGCCCGTCCATCTGGGTAAGGGTCATCCCGCGCAGGTACTTGAGCTTGTGGGCCAGCACCACCTGGTCGGCGACGCGCCCGGCAATCTCCCCCAGCGCCGCGTTGGCCTCGGGCAGCCGATCTCCTGTGCCGCCGATGCCCATCCGCACTCGCCCGCCGGGAGCGGTGAGCCCGCGGCACACCTCCAGGAGCGCCTCCAACCCCGCCTCGTTGTGGGCCATATCCACGACGACGGTGACGGACCCCCCGGCGGCGAGAGGCACAGAGTAGGTGTTGAACCGGCCCGCGTTGAGCACCGGATCGGGCCGGAAGGACCGCAGCGCCTCGACCACCGTCGCCCGAGGCAGCGACAGGGCTAGCCCTCCGGCCGTCGCGCCGAGCACGTTGGCAATGTTGATCCGCGATAGTCCGGCCATCGTCAGCGGGACGTCGACGACCTTGACCATCCGGTCAGGGTCGCGGCCCGGCGCGAGGACGACGATCTCGCCGTCCAGGACGGTGATCCCTCGTCCGTTGGCCGCGAGCGACTCGCGCAAGGCCGGCGCATTGGGGTCCAGCGAGAACGCCCAGATCCGCCCGCGGGCTCGATGGCGCATCGCCCAGACGCGCGGGTCGTCGCCGTTGAGGACGGTCCAGCCTGTGGGCTTGACGATGAGGGTGGGGATCGCCTTCACCTCGGCAAGCTGGTCGAGTGTGTCAATCCCGTTGAGCCCCAAGTGATCTGCGGCGACGTTGGTCACCACGGTGACGTCGGTCTGGTTGACCCCCATGCCCTTGAGGAGCATCCCACCGCGTGCGGTCTCAAGGATCCCCACCTCCAGGCCGGGAGTGCCGAGCACCTCGCGCGCACCTCCTGGACCCGAGTAGTCCCCCGGCTGGACCATATCGCCCATGACGACGACGCCGTCCGTCGAACTCCAGGCCGTGCGCAGACCCGCCGTCATCACCATATGCGCGACCATCCGGGTGGTTGTCGTCTTGCCGTTGGTGCCGGTGATCGCGATGACCGGCACGGAGGGCGTGACGACGGCTGCGGGGGCCCCGATCGGTGCCGCTGCGACGGCGGCTCCGGCGGCCGCGATGAGGGCATCCGCATCCGCCCCCGGGTCGGTCACCGCGCTCAGCAGCGCAGCGAGTGCCTCACCCAGGGCGACCGCCCGCCCGCGCCGCCGCCAGGGCACGGCCACCACGACCTCCTCGGTATGCCGTCCCGCGCGGGTCCGCACTGCCAGGCGCCGCACGCCCGACTCGGCTGCAACCCGACGGACGACGTGCTCGACGACCCGCATGAGGAAGCGCTGTCGCTGTCCTGTGTTCGGACGGCCCGGTCGGGAGGTCCGCAACCCCAACCTGCGCCCGAGAGCAAGCGCCTCGTGGCCGTCCATGGCCAGCTGCCCGGGCAGCGCCAGGCTCACCTTGACCGCCGGACGGGTGACGTAGAGGTTCGGACCTTCGAGGATCCGCACCTCGTCGGCGCGCACGGGTTCCATGACCGGCGAGCCTAATGGCGGGATCTTCAGCAGCCCATCGCGTGGACGCCGCCGTCGACGTGCACGATCTCGCCCGTCGTCGCGGGGAACCAGTCCGAGAGCAACGCGACGCAGGCCTTGGCCGTCGGCAGCGGGTCGGTGACGTCCCAGCCCAGCGGCGCCCGGGTGTCCCACTGCTCCTCGAACACCTCGAAGCCCGGGATCGACTTGGCGGCCGTCGTGCGGACCGGCCCGGCTGCGACGAGGTTGCAGCGGATGCCCTTGGGCCCCAGGTCGCGGGCGCAGTAGCGGTTGGTCGACTCGAAGGCAGCTTTGGCCACCCCCATCCAGTCATAGACCGGCCAGGCATAGCGCGCGTCGAAGGTCAGCCCGACGATCGACCCGCCGGGCACCATGAGCGGCAGCGCGGCGACCGCCAGAGCCTTGAGGCTGTAGGCCGACACGTGGACGGCCGTCCCCACGTCCTCCCAGGTCGCGTCGAGGAACGTGAACGCGCCCTGCGGGGCGAACCCGATCGAGTGCAGCACACCGTCAATCTGGTCGGTGTGCTCGCGCAGCCGCTCAGCCAGGCTGTCGAGGTGCTCGGGGTTGCTCACGTCGAGCTCGACCACCGGCGGGGTCACCGGCAGACGTCGAGCGATCGTCTGGGTGATCTTCATGGTCCGCCCGAAGGAGGTGAGGAATACCGACGCGCCCTGCTCCTGAGCCAGCTTGGCCACATGGAAGGCGATCGAGGTGTCCATGAGGACGCCGGTGATCAGGAGGGTCTTGCCGTCGAACAGGCCCACGGGTGGCTCGCTTTCGTGTCCAGGTGTCGGGTCGCAGGTGGTCAGTGGCCCATACCGAGGCCGCCGTCGACAGGGATGACCGCCCCCGTGACGTATGCCGCCTGCGGGCCGGCGAGGAAGCGCACCACGGCGGCGACCTCCTCGGGGGTGGCGAACCGGCCGGCCGGGATGCTCGCCAGGTATGCCGCGCGCCGCTCCTCGGGCAGGGCCGCCGTCATGTCGGTGTCGATGAAGCCTGGGGCGACGACGTTGGCGGTGATGTTGCGACCGCCGAGCTCGCGGCTGATCGACCTGGCCAGACCGACCAGGCCGGACTTGCTGGCAGCATAGTTGGCCTGCCCCGGTGACCCATAGAGTCCGACGACGCTGGAGATGAAGATCATCCGCCCGCGCTTGAGCCGGATCATCCCCTTGCTGGCTCGGCGCGCACACCGAAAGGCCCCCGCGAGGTTGGTGTCGATGACCTGGTCGAAGTCCTCGTCGCTCATCCGCAGCAACAACTGGTCACGGGTGACCCCAGCGTTGGCGACAAGCACCTCGACCGGCCCACCAAGGCGCGCCTCGGCGGCAGTGAACGCCGCATCGACCGACGCCGTATCGGTCACCTCGCACGGCACCGCCTGCAGCCCCTCAGGGGCTTCGCCCGACCGAGTGGTGACGACCACGCGGTCTCCGGCAGCCGCAAATGATTGGGCGATGGCCAGGCCGATTCCGCGGTTACCACCGGTCACCAGGACAGTGCGACCGGGTGCTGGGTCCGACATCGTGAGACTCCTCAAAGGTGGTGGTCACGGCCCGCTGTCACGAGTTGATCGCGTGTCCGAGGAACGCTAGTCGGTTACCCCCGGGTAGCCCGGTGTTGCTCCCAGGGACAGGCGACAACACGGCATACGAGACGTATGGTGGAGGGGTGAGGCTGGGACGCAAGCCGCAACTGCCCACGGTGGTCCACACGGTGACCTCCGCGCCGATGTCCGTTGCCCAAGACACCGATATCCGGATGCGTCGCTACCTCATCACGATGGCCATCCGGATCGCTTGCTTCGTCCTCGCCGTGGTCTTCGAGGGTTGGCTGCGGTGGGTTTTTGTCGCGGGCGCGGCAATCCTGCCCTACATTGCGGTCGTCCTCGCCAACGCGGTAGGCCCCAAGTGGGGAAGCCGAATCTCCGGGGTGGACAAATACGAGGCGTCGTATGCCGGTCTGCAGGGTTCAAGCCCGGTGAGCGGCCCGGTCATCGCGCACGACGTCTACCGGCACTGAAACTGGCCACCGGCCACCTGACGGCGCCTGCGCCCTTCCCCGCCGTCAGCCACCGATCGCTGACATCGGACGATCCGGCTGATGGAAGTCCGGCCGCCCGATCCCGTGTGCTGGTCCCTTGCGCCACATCTCGCCCCGGACGAGCGCCAGCAGTTCGGCGTCGGAAGCCCCGTCGCGCAGCGGTCCACGCAAGTCGGTCTCCCGCTCCGAGAACAGGCAGTTGCGCACCTGGCCATCTGCCGTGAGCCGCACCCGATCACAGGCGGAGCAGAACGGCGCCGACACGCTGGCGATGATTCCCACGGTGGCCGGCCCGCCGTCGACGAGGAACCGCTGGGCCGGGGCACTGCCACGGTCGCCCCACGGCGCGGGCGAGAGGGTGAAGCGGCTGCCCAGCCGGGCCCGGATCTCGTCGGCCGTGACCATAACCGACCGATCCCACCCGTGTTGGGCATCCAGGGGCATCTGCTCGATGAACCGCAGTTCATAGCCACGCTCCAGGCACCAGGCGAGCAGGTCGACAACCGTGTCGTCGTTGACCCCGCGCATGGCCACCGCGTTGACCTTGACGGGGGTCAGACCCGCGTCGGCGGCCGCGGCGAGTCCCTCGATGACGTCGGTGAGGCGGTCGCGGCGGGTGAGCGCCATGAACTGCTCGGTGTCGATCGTGTCCAGTGAGACGTTGACCCGGTCCAGCCCGGCGTCCTTCAGACCGGCGGCAACTCGCGCGAGGCCCGCTCCGTTGGTCGTCATGGCGATCGACGGGCGGGGTTGCAGGTCGGCGATGCCGGCGACGAGATCGATGATGCTGCGGCGCAGCAACGGCTCTCCCCCGGTGAGGCGCACCTGGGTGACCCCAGCCGACACGAACACCCCGACCAGCCGCAGCAGCTCTTCGTCGGTGAGCATCTCGGCCCGCGGGATCCACGGCAGCCCCTCCGCGGGCATGCAGTAGGTGCACCGGAACGAGCAGCGGTCGGTCACCGAGACCCGCAGGTCCTGCGCCACCCGGCCGTAGGTGTCCACCAGCGCCGATCCCGCAGGGGGTCGGGTGCGGGGGTCGGGCAGGCGCGTCACAGCCGACACCCTACGTCGGTTACGGTGATCGGGTGTGGCGCGCGATCTTCACCCGACGGATCATGTATGCCGTCGCGTTCGCCATCGTTTTCGGCGCGGCATGTTTCCTCCTGGGCCGATGGCAGCTGTCGCGGTTCGAGGACAAGGACGCTCGCGCCACCGCCGTCGAACAGAACTACTTCTCCGCACCCGTCCCGCTGGCTGGCATCCTGCCCTCCGCATCCTCGGCCCTCCCGGAGGAGCGGATCTGGACACCGGTCACCGTCAGCGGCCGGTATGCCGCCTCCGGCCAGCTCCTCGTCCGCGGACGCGCGCTGAACGCGGCGCAAGGCATGGAGGTGCTCGTGCCCTTCCAGGTCGACGGTGGCGGGGTGCTGCTGGTCGACCGCGGGTGGGTTCCCAATGGCGATCAGGCCGCTGACCTTCCCAGCGTCCCTCCGGCGCCTGCCGGGGCGGTCACCCTGACCGGGTGGCTCAAACCCAGTGAGGAACCCCGCGACAAGGACTTGCCAGCCGGCCAACTCGCCACAATCAACCTGGAGCAGGCGCAGGCCCAGGTCAACGGTCGGATCTACTCGGCATACCTCGTCCTTGGCAGCGAGTCGCTCGGCGCGGGACAGGCGGCACCGGCGCGACCCGCCCCCCTGGAGCAACCCACCCCAGACCGAGGGCCACACTTTGCCTACGCCTTGCAGTGGTGGTTGACCGCAGTGCTGGGCGCGGCGTTCGTCGTCTATCTCTACCGGCATCCGCCCGGCGAGCCCGGCCCGCGTGGGGAGGCCGGCCAGCCTGAGCATTCCGGCGAGCTCGCCACACCCGCCCCGACGGCCAAGCCGAAGAAGGTCCGGATCTGGGACGAGGAAGACGGCTGACGAACGCCACCGGTCACCAGGGTCCCGGGACGGTTGTGCCGTCCTCGAAGTACTGCGTGCGGTAGAGATCGGCATACAGACCCCCGCGACCGAGTAACTCCGCGTGCTTGCCGCTCTCGACGATCCGGCCGTCTTCGACGACGAGGATCTGGTCGGCGCCGCGGACCGTCGAGAGCCGGTGGGCAATGACCAGGGCGGTCCGTCCAGCCAGAGCCGAGTCCAGGGCTCGTTGGACGGCCACCTCGGACTCGCTGTCCAAGTGGGCCGTTGCCTCGTCGAGGACGACCACCTGAGGCGCCTTGAGCAAGAGGCGAGCGATGGCCAGGCGCTGCTTCTCCCCGCCCGACAGCCGATGGCCCCGGTCACCGACAACCGTGTCAAGGCCCGAGGGCAGCGACTCGACCAGGGCGAGCACCTGGGCGGCCTCCAGCGCCTCGAGCATCTGCTCCTCAGTGGCGTCGGGGGCGGCATACCGGAGGTTCTCGCGGATCGTGTCGTGGAAGAGGTGCGCCTCCTGGGTCACCATGCCGACGGTCTCGTGCAGCGATGCGAAGGACGCGTCACGTAGGTTGACCCCGCCGATCCGCACGACGCCGTCCGTGGGGTCGTAGAGCCGTGCGACCAGGGAGGTGATGGTCGTCTTGCCGCCGCCGCTCGGGCCGACGAGGGCGACCAGCTGCCCCGGGTATGCCGTGAAGCTCACCTTCTCGAGCACCTGCCCCCCACCCGCCCGAGCCCCCGACGCGGTGGACTCCAACGACCGCAGCGAAACCTCGTCGGCCGAGGGGTAGGAGAAGCCGACGCTCTCGAACTGGACCTCGACCGGGCCGTCAGGCAGCCGCACCGGGTGCCGGGCCTGCGCCACGAGCGGTTGCAGGTCGAGCACCTCGAAGACCCGGTCGAAGGAGACGAGCGCGGTCATCACGTCGACCCGGACATTGGAAAGCGCGGTGAGCGGACCGTAGAGCCTGGCCAGCAGGGCAGCCAAGGCGAGCAACGTGCCGACCGTCAGCGCCCCGGACACCGCCATGAGACCACCGACGCCGTAGACCATTGCCGTGGCCAAGGCGGCCACCAGGGACATCGCCACCATGAAGGTGGTGCGGTTCATGGCGATCTTGACGCCGGTGTCGCGCACGAGGCGGGCCCGGGCGGCATACTCTCGCTCCTCCCGCTCGGGAGTGCCGAAAAGCTTGACGAGCAGGGCTCCCGCGACGTTGAACCGCTCGGTCATCCTGGTGCCGAGCTCGGCATTGGCGGTCATCATCGTGCGGGTCAGCTCGGACAGGCGCCGGCCCATGATCTTGGCTGGGACGAGGAAGAACGGCACGAGCGCGAGCGCCCCCAGCGTGAGCTGCCAGGAGAGCGTGGCCATCGCCGCGACGATGAGCAGGAGCGACACGGCGTTGGAGACGACCGACGACAGGACCGACGTGAAGGCCTGTTGGGCACCGATGACGTCGGAGTTGAGCCGGCTGACCAGGGAACCGGTCTGGGCGCGGGTGAAGAAGGCGATGGGTTGGCGCAGCACGTGGGCGAAGACCTCGGTGCGCAACTGCAGGATCAGCCCCTCGCCGATGCGGGAGGAGAACCACCGCTGCGCGATCCCCAAGACAGCGTCGGCCACGGCCAGCGCGGCGACCAACAGCGCCAGGCGCACGACAACGTCGGCTGCCTTGGGGATGACGCCCTGATCGACCAGGTCACGCAGCAAGAGGGGAACGGCGACCACGATTCCCGCGTCGAGAACGACAAGGGTGAGGAAGGCGATGATCGAGCGGACGAAGGGCCGGGCATAGCCAAGGACCCGGCGGGTCGTGCCCTGGTCGAGCTGGGCTCGCAGGACCGACTGGTCCTTGGTCATCCCGCGCATCATCCCCAGATGGCCGGGGCCTGCATGACCGAAGCTCATCCGGACAGCCCGGCGGCTCGGGCCAGGCCGTGCAGGAGGTAGCCCTGCGCGACTCGCTCGTGGCGGATCTGCTCGTCCGCAGTGGCGGTCAGCGCCTGGTGCAGAAGCGGCTTGAGCGCCCGCAACGCCGGGGTCGGCGCCGCGAGCAGCGCCTGGACCAGGTCGTCGGTGGCGGCGGCGAGTTCAGCGGCAGGGACCGCGACGGTGGCCAGGCCGGTCCGGACAGCCTCATCCGCTCCGACGAACCGACCCGTGGCACACAGCTCTAGCGCTCGGGAGTAGCCGACCGCGTCAACGAGCGGCTGCGTGCCAGCCAGGTCGGGGATCATCCCGAGGCTCACCTCTCGCATCGCGAACTGGACGTCGTCGGCGACGATCCGCAGGTCGGCGGCCAGGGCGAGCTGGAATCCGGCTCCGATGGCATGTCCTTGCACGGCTGCCACGACCACCGGCGTCACCCGGCGCCAGACCGCGAAGCCATCCTGGAAGGGCCCGATCAACGCGGTCATGGCTTCAGGGCTGCGGGCCGCCGCCGCGAGCAGATCGGGCTCACCCGGCATACCTCCTGGTCGCAGCATCCCGCGGTTGAGGCCGGCCGAGAAGCTGCGCCCTTCCGCGGCGAAGATGACGACTCGGACGTCCTCGGCCAGCGAGTGGGCGATCTCGGCCAGCGCCAACCACATCGAGGGCACCTGGGCGTTGAGCTGGTCCGGGTTGCAGAGGGTGACCCGGACGACGGGGCCCTCCTCATCGACGCGAATGGCTGGATGCGGCTGGAGCGTGTCGGTCACCTCTGCAGGCTATGCCCTCAATCGGTGTCCTGAGCGGGCGGGTCAGAACGGGCGAGACCAGACCTGCCAGGGGGTGTCGCCGTGCCGGCACACGGCATAGAGAGTGGCGCCGAGCGCGGCGAACGAGACGACCGCGCCTGCGGGACCGGGCCCTCGGGACCACCCGCTCGGACCTGCCCAGATCAGTGTGGAGTTGCCGGCCTGGTCGTGGTCGGTCACCAGGACCACGGCGGTCCCGTTAACGAAAACAGGCGCGGGGATCTCGTCGCTCTCGCGCACTGCGACGGACGGTATGCCGCCCAATCTCCGGGATCCGGCGGCATCCAACCGCCAGATGGCCAGGTGTCCGTCGACCGAACCGACCACGGTGCAGCCTTCGCCCTCGCAGGTCGCCGCTGTCGCCTCCCCCGAGGCTCCAGAGTCGGGCAGTTCCTCCCGGGTCCAGCCGGAACGGGGGCTCTGGGCACGCCAGACGCTAGGGACTTTGCGAATCCCGCCGTTGCCCAGCCGAAGCACCGAGCCGCTGATGAGAGCTCCCGACTGCCAGGGCGTGACCGACCGTGCTCCCAGCATGGCGTCGGGCTGGCTTTCCAGCGCCGTTCCCGCTGACGACTGGCGCAGCCAGGTGGCACCGTCGGGCAGCCAGACGGCGACGTCCAGCCCAGCTCGCGCGCTCTCCCAGGAGCCGATCAGCAGGGGACCTTGCCGGGTGACGACGGGGCCGACCAACTCGCCAGCACCCCAGCCGCCAAAGGTGCTGAAGAGTTGTTCCTCCTCGATCAGGCCGGTCGTGACGCTGCCCCGCCACACACTCCAGCGGACATTCGAGTGCGCGCCGCCGCGGGCTCCGCCGACAGCGACGAGGCGGCCGTCTGACCCCGCCGCAATCGACGACCACCGTGCCTCACGGCCATAGGGGCTGACCGGGCTCACCGGCAGCGACGACCACCGACCGTCCCGCAGCACGTCCACCGAAGGCCGGCCGTCTCCTCCGACCATCCCCGCGACCAAGCGATCGCCGATAGCCGTGAGGGTGATGACGGCTCCGGTCTGAGCTGACGGCGGCCCCACCGCAGTCCATCCGGAACCCGGAGGTTCCGAACAACCCGTCGTCACGAGGACCACGCCGGCCGCTAGGGCCACCCACCATTGTCGGAGGCGGCGCGTCGACCAGCCATTGCCCGCGGCATACCTCCTCGTGGGGGCCAGCATCGGCACAGTATGCCGCGCCGCCCACTCCCTGCCCACGAGCCGGACCCGAGTTTGGAGCCACCACCTGCACGCGCAAGGATGATGCGCAGGGCCCGACGCGAAGGAGACACCAGTGAGCACGGTCAAGCGGCACAAGGTCATCCTCGATGAGAAGGAGATGCCGACCCGCTGGTACAACATCCTCCACGACCTCCCCACGCCGCCTCCGCCGTATCTGCACCCGGCGACCGGGCAACCCGTCGGGCCGCCCGACCTGCTCGCGCTTTTCCCGATGGACCTCATCGAGCAGGAAGTGACCACAGCGCAATACGTCGACATCCCACCCGAGGTCCTCGACGTCTACCGGCTGTGGCGGCCCTCGCCCCTCTACCGGGCACACCGGCTGGAGGCGGCGCTGGGCACCCCGGCCCGGATCTACTACAAGTACGAAGGCGTCTCCCCCGCGGGATCGCACAAGCCGAACACCTCGGTGCCCCAGGCGTTCTACAACGCCAAGGCCGGGATCAAGAAGCTCACCACCGAGACCGGCGCCGGCCAGTGGGGCACGTCGCTGGCGTTCGCATGTGCCCAGTTCGGGCTGGAGTGCGAGGTCTGGCAGGTCCGGGCGAGCTATGACTCCAAGCCCTATCGGCGCCTGATGATGGAGACCTTCGGTGGGGTCGTCCACCCGTCACCGTCCGAGCTCACCGCTGCTGGCCGGGCCATCCTGGCCGCCCACCCCGACTCGCCGGGCTCCCTCGGCATCGCCATCTCCGAGGCCGTCGAGGTCGCCGCGCAGTCCGAGACGACGAACTACGCGCTCGGTTCGGTGCTCAACCACGTCCTGCTGCACCAGACGATCATCGGTGAGGAGGCCCTGCGTCAGCTCGCCAAGATCGACGAGACTCCCGACCTCATCGTCGGCTGCACCGGCGGCGGCTCGAACTTCGCCGGTCTGTCCTTCCCGTTCCTGCGCGAGAAGCTCGCCGGGAACATGTCGCCGGTCATCCGCGCCGTCGAGCCGGCCTCGTGCCCGTCGCTCACCCAGGGCACCTACGCCTACGACTTCGGCGACACGGCCGGGATGACGCCGCTGATGAAGATGCACACCCTTGGGCACGACTTCATCCCGGACCCGATCCACGCCGGCGGGTTGCGCTACCACGGGATGAGCCCGCTCATCTCGCACATCTACGAGTCGGGGCTCATCGAGGCAGTGGCCAAGAAGCAGCTCGAGTGCTTCTCCGCCGGTGTTCTCTTCGCGAGGACCGAGGGCATCGTCCCGGCTCCGGAGCCGACCCACGCTCTCGCCGAGACCGTTGCCGAGGCCTTGCGGTGCAAGGAGACCGGCGAGGAGAAGGTCATTCTCACGGCCTTGTGCGGGCACGGTCACCTGGACCTGCCGGCCTATGGGGCCTATCTCGCCGGGGAGATGACCGACCACTCCTACGAGGAGGCCGAGATCCGCGACGCGGTTGCCGAGGCGCTCACCCGGCTCCCCTCGATCCCGGGCTGAGACACTCGGCTCGGCCCGAGCACACGGCATACCGTTGCTTCGCGGCCCGCGCCCGCCGCGTGCTCAGCGTCGCGGGTGGTCCCCGAGCAATGGTCGTCCGTATGCCGTCGCTTCCGTATGCCGTCCTGCCCGTATGCCGTCCTGCCCGTATGCCGTCGCGCCAAGACTGGACCCCTGACGCTCAGGCCAGCGCGACAAGGTCCTTGTAGTCGGCGCCCCAGAGGTCTTCGACCCCATCGGGCAGCAGGAGCACCCGCTCGGGTTCGAGGGCGTCGACGGCACCCTCATCGTGGGTGACGAGGACGACCGCACCCTGGTAGGTCCGCAGCGCGCCGAGGATCTCCTCACGCGAGGCCGGGTCGAGGTTGTTCGTCGGTTCGTCGAGCAACAGCACATTCGCTGCCGACACGACGAGCATGGCCAAGGACAACCGGGTCTTCTCACCACCGGACAGCACCCGGGCCGGCTTGTCGACGTCGTCCCCGGTGAACAGGAACGACCCGAGCACCTTGCGCACCTCGGTCTCCCCGAGATCGGGTGCCGCGGTCTTCATGTTCTCCAGGACGGTGCGCTCGATCTCGAGGTTCTCGTGCTCCTGGGCGTAATAGCCGAGCTTGAGGCCGTGTCCCGGCACGACCTCCCCCGTGTCCGGCGGGTCGACCCCAGCCAGGATCCGCAGCAAGGTGGTCTTGCCGGCACCGTTGAGCCCCAGGACGACGACCCGTGACCCCCGGTCGATGGCCAGGTCGACGTCGGTGAACACCTCGAGCGACCCATAGGACCGGGACAGACCCTCAGCGGTCAGGGGGGTCCTGCCACACGGCGCCGGGCTCGGGAAGCGCAGTTTGGCCACCCGGTCGTGGGCCCGCTCCCCTTCGACACCGGCCAGCAGCCGCTCGGCCCGCCTGGCCATGTTCTGCGCGGCCGTCGCTTTGGTCGCCTTGGCGCGCATCTTGTCGGCCTGGGCCATGAGCGCCGACGCCTTCTTCTCGGCGTTGAGCCGCTCCCGGCGCCGTCGTCGTTCGTCGGTCTCCCGCTGCAGGAGATACGGCTTCCACCCGACGTTGTAGACATCGAGCTCGGCCCGATTGGCATCGAGGTGGAAGACCCGATTGACGACGGTGTCGAGCATCGCCACGTCGTGGGAGATGATGACCAGCCCACCCTTGTAGGCCTTGAGGTATTCCCGCAGCCAGGTGATCGAGTCGGCGTCCAGGTGGTTGGTTGGTTCGTCGAGCAGCAGGGTCTGCGCACCCGAGAACAGGATCCGGGACAGCTCCACCCGGCGGCGCTGCCCGCCGGAGAGCGTCCGTAATGGCTGCCCCAGGACTCGCTCAGGCAGACCCAGCGAGGAGGCGATCGACGCGGCCTCGGACTCCGCGGCATACCCTCCTTGGGCGGTGAACTCCGCGTCCAGTCGCGCGTACTTGCGCATGGCGCGTTCCTGTATGCCGTCATCCCCCGAGGCCATCGCGGCTTCGGCCGCCCGCAGGTCCCGCAACGTGACGTCCAGGCCACGCGCGGACAGGATGCGGTCGCGGGCGAGGACTTCGAGGTCTCCGGTGCGTGGGTCCTGTGGGAGGTAGCCGACGGCTCCGGTGCGGGTCACCGAACCGGAGGTGGCCAGCGCCTCCCCAGCCAGCACCTTGGTGAGCGTCGTCTTCCCGGCCCCGTTGCGCCCGACCAGGCCGATGCGATCTCCTTCGGAGATCCGCAGGTTCGTCTCCCCCAACAGCAGCCGGGCGCCGACGCGCAGCTGCACCGCGGTGGCGACGATCACGGCATACCTCTAAGGATGGGGGCGCCGAGAGCGGCGGGGACTGGCGGACCTACCTATTCTGCCAGCCGGGAGCACCACGCTGAGCATCGCGCACCGGCAAACCGCGTGCCCATCGGGCAGCGGCGCAGCACGGCGAGCGACGTGCTCAGGTCGTGACGTTCCGATAGGGCGACAAGCCAGGCTGAGACGCTCCCGGGAGTTAGGGTGTGGGGTGACCCGGCGGTCGTGCCGCCTACCTGACTGGAGGGGTGCATGTCCTTCAACGAGAACGTCCAACTCGACACCTCGCAGGTCGAGTCAGGCGGTCGTAGCGCTGGCGGCTTCGGTGGGGGTGGCGGTGGGTTCCCCGGCGGCATCCAGGTCGGCGGCGGCATCGGCGGCCTCATCCTGCTCATCCTCATGATGATCTTCGGTGGCGGCATCTTGGGCGGGAGCGGCACGCAGGTGCCAGACACCACTACCGCCAACCAGAGCAGTCCGATGGACCGCGGCCAAGTGAGCGCTGGGGGTCAACAAGAAGACGACTTCGCCAAGTGCAAGACCGGCGCGGACGCTAACCGGGATGACGAGTGTCTCATCATCGCCACGGTCAACAGCGTCCAGGCCTATTGGTCACAGTTGCTCCCGCAGTACGGCAAGCAGTACCCCAAGGCCCCGACCGTCATCTACTCCGGCGCCACCCAGTCTGGGTGTGGGACCGCTTCCAACCAGGTCGGTCCGTTCTACTGTCCGTTGGACAACCGGGTCTACATGGACGCCTCGTTCTTCGCCGAGCTGAGCAGCAGATTCGGCGCTGACAGCGGCAACCTCGCCAAGGAATACGTCATTGCTCACGAGTACGGCCACCACATCCAAAACGTCCTTGGCCTGCTGGGTAAAGCCCAACAGGACCCCCAGGGACCCCAGTCGGGAGCGGTGAAGATCGAACTCATGGCTGATTGTTTGGCCGGCACCTGGGTCAAGCACGCCACCGAGACCAAGGACGCCAACGGGGTGACCTTCCTCAAACCGATCACCCAGAAGGACATCGACTCTGCCCTCTCGGCGGCGTCGGCAGTGGGTGACGACCGGATCCAGGAGACCATGCAGGGCCGGGTCACCCCAGAGAATTGGACGCACGGGTCCTCCGCCCAGCGTCAAAAGTGGTTCATGGCCGGCTACACCAGCGGCGATATCAACCAGTGCAACACCTTCGGCGTCTCGCGAGTCTGAGCCAGCCTGCACTCGTGGCGATGCTAGACGGCGCCCCCGCGGTAAAACCGCCGCCCACTCAGTGAGCGTGCGCTGATCTCGACATAGATGGGCTTGTCCGACGGCAACCAGGTCTCCAAGTGCTTGCCGTCGTCCTCATAGGTCTCGGAGAACGACTCGACCTTGCGGGCGATGCCCTTGAGGACAACGGACCAGGCGACATCGCCGTCCCGACCGTCTGCCTCGACGGCGACCGCCGAGTTGATCACCAGCTCGGTGAGCTTGGTACCTGCCGCGGTGCGCATGAGCAACTTGCCGTCGTCGACGAGGAAGTTGATCGGGAAGATGTCAGGGTCACCACCGATGGCGACAGCCAACCGCCCGAACCGTTCCCGGTCCAGGATGTCCCAGCACTCCTGTGCTTCCAACTCGACGATGCGGTAGTCCTCGTTCATGCACCCATCCTAGGGATCCGCTCCGGCACCCGCGATGCACCCCGCGCCCGCTCAGACCAGGTCCGAGCGTGGTGTCACCCACACAGCCCGCCCTCGGCGCAACGCCTGCGCGAGCACCTTCGCGTCCGGGTCGGGCAGGTCCGGCAACTCCCGACGCGGAAAGTCGGCCAGCGCCCGACACAGCGGGTCGGCAAGCACCGCCGCGACGAGCGTCCGGTCGCCACCGGTCACCAACGCATCCGGTATGCCGCCCGCTCCCCTGACGAGCAGCCGTTCGACATGACCTGCGACGGCAGCCACCAATGCGTCGGCCTGGTTCTCCCGGCGTCGGGCGAAGCGCTGTTGGGACCAGCCACCGGCAGCCGTCCGGCTCTGGACATGCCGACGTCCTGCCTTGACCGTCACAAGGGTGCCCCCGCGAGCCAGCCCGACGGCATACCCTCCGCGCCGGATGAGGACCAGTCCGAGCGGATCGTGCGGGAACCCCTCGCAGTGTGCCCCTCCGCCGTCCCATCGGACCACGGTCAGGGGGCCGTCGGTCTCGACCTGCGCCTCGGGGTGTTCGCGTTTCCGATGCGCGAGCCAGGCGTCGAAGCGCTCAGGAGCGACCTCCGAGCGACCCGGCGGCATCGACGCCTCAGAGGTTGAAGCCGAGGGCGCGCAACTGCTCGCGGCCGTCGTCGGTGATCTTGTCCGGTCCCCACGGCGGCATCCACACCCAATTGATCCGGTGCTGCGTGACCAGCCCCTCGAGCGCCTGGGCGGTCTGGTCCTCGATGACGTCGGTCAGCGGGCAGGCCGGCGAGGTGAGGGTCATGTCGATGACTGCCTGCCCCTGCCCGTCGACGGTGATGCCATAGACCAGGCCGAGGTCAACGACGTTGATCCCCAGCTCCGGGTCGACCACGTCGCGCATGGCCTCCTCGACGTCGGCGACGTTCACCGGCGAGTCGGTCTCGATGCTCATGTCAGCTCCTGGGCTCGGGTCTTGGGTTCGGCGGGCTGGGGTGTGCTCGACGCCGGGTCGGTGGGCGGTGATCCGGCGGCGATGTCGACTCCGGAGCGTGCGAGGGCGTCGGTGAAGGCGGCCCAGCCGAGCAGGGCGCACTTGACCCGGGCGGGGTAGCGCGAGACACCGGCGAGGGCGATCCCGTCGCCGAGGACCTCCTCGTCCCCCTGGTCCTGGCCGCGCGAGGTGAGCATCGCCTTCATCGCGGCATACGTCGCCAGCGCCTGCGTGAGCGGACGGCCGGTGACCTCTTCGGCGAGGATCGACGTTGAGGCAACCGAGATGCTGCAGCCGTGCGCGGCATACGAGATGTCCTCGACCGCGCCGTCAGCGACGCGGACGCGCAGGGTCACCTCGTCACCGCAGGTGGGGTTGACGTGGTGCACCTCGGCGTCGAACGGCTCGCGCAGGCCGGAGCCAACAGGCGTCTTTGAGTGGTCGAGGATGAGCTGCTGGTAGAGATCCATGTCAGGCGGGCACCTCCAGCCCGAAGATCGCCGGGACCCGGTCGAGTGCCTCCAGGAGTGCGTCGACCTCCTCAGCGGTGGAGTATGCCGCGAAGCTGGCTCGCGTCGTCGCCGCCGCCCCCAGCGCGCGGTGCAACGGCCACGCGCAGTGGTGGCCGACCCGGACGGCAATCCCGGCGTCGTCGAGGATCTGACCGACGTCGTGGGCGTGCACCCCGTCGACGACGAAGGACACGACCGACCCGCGCTCGGCGGGGTCGCTCGGGCCAAGGACCCGGACCCAGGAGCGGGTGGCCAGGCCGGCGACGAGGCGCTCGGCGAGGGCGCTCTCGTGGGCATGGACGCGGTCCATCCCCAAGGCAGTGAGGTAGTCACACGCGGCGGCCAGGCCCACGGCCTGGGCGGCGACAGGGACGCCCGCCTCGAACTTCTGCGGGACGGGAGCGTAGGTGGACCCCTCCATCGTCACCGTCTCGATCATCGACCCGCCGGTGAGGAACACGGGCATCTCGTCGAGGATGTCGGGACGACCCCACAGGACGCCGATGCCGAGCGGGCCGAGCATCTTGTGACCGGAGAACGCCAGTAGGTCGACACCGAGAGTGCGGACGTCGACGGGCAGGTGCGGCACCGACTGACAGGCGTCGAGGACGACGAGAGCGCCGACAGCGTGGGCCGCAGCCGCGAGCTCGGTGACGGGGTTGACCGTGCCGAGGACGTTCGAGACATGGGTGAAGGAGAGGACCTTGGTGCGTGTCGTCAGCAGGGAGCCGAGATCGGTGAGGTCAAGCAGACCTTCGGGAGTGACCGGGATCCAGCGCAGGGTGGCGCCGGTGCGACGGCACAGCTCTTGCCACGGAACCAGATTGGCGTGGTGCTCCATCTCGGTGACGAGCACCTCGTCGCCCGGGCCGATGTGGAAGCGGTGGGGTGCCAGGTCAGCGTGCGTAGCGTGCGTGTTGGTGGTGGGCGAGTCGGTGGTGCTGGCGTCAGTGGTACGGGAGAGCGGCATACCGGCTGGTGCCGTGCTGCTCCCCCCTCCCCCGGCGGTCGCGTTGGAGAACGCATAGGCGACCAGGTTGAGCGCCTCGGTCGCGTTGCGGGTGAAGACGATCTCCTCGGGGCGGGCGCCGATGAAGGCGGCGATCCGGTCGCGGGCCGACTCGTAGGCGTCGGTGCCCTCCTCGGACAGTTGGTGCGCGCCACGATGGACGGCCGCGTTGGTCCGCTCATAGAAGTCCCGCTCAGCGTCGAGCACCTGGCGCGGCTTGTGGGAGGTTGCGCCGGAATCGAGATAGACCAGCGGACGCCCGTCGCGGACGGTGCGCGACAGGATCGGGACGTCGGCCCGGATCCGGGCCGACTCCTCGTCCGTGAAAGGACCCTGCGGCGGAACGGCGGTCATGGGAGGAGTAGGTCGCCCGCCTCAGGCCGGGGTGAGGAAACGGTCGTAGCCCTCGGCTTCGAGCCGATCGGCAAGCTCCGGCCCGCCCTGCTCGACGATCCGACCGTCGACGAACACGTGGACGTGGTCGGGGCGGATGTAGCGCAGGATCCGCGTGTAGTGAGTGATGAGGACGATGCCCAGGTCGTTGACCTGCTTGGCCCGGTTGACCCCTTCACTGACGACCCGTAGCGCGTCGACGTCCAGGCCGGAGTCGGTCTCGTCGAGGAAGGCCATCTTGGGGCGCAACAGCTCCAGTTGCAGCACCTCGTGGCGCTTCTTCTCGCCGCCGGAGAAGCCCTCGTTGACGTTGCGCTCGGCGAAGGCCGGGTCCATCTTGAGGGCATCCATCGCAGCCCGGAAGTCCTTGACCCAGGTCCGGAGCTTGGGGGCCTGGCCGTCCATCGCGGTCTTTGCGGTCCGCAGGAAGTTGGACACCGTGACGCCGGGAACCTCGACGGGGTACTGCATAGCGAGGAACAGGCCGGCGCGAGCCCGCTCGTCGACGCTCATCGCGAGGACATCCTCGCCGTCGAGGGTCACCGACCCCTGGGTGACGTGGTACTTCGGGTGGCCGGCCACCGAGTAGGCCAGGGTCGACTTGCCCGAGCCGTTGGGGCCCATGATCGCGTGCGTCTCGCCCGACCGGACGGTGAGGTCGACGCCGCGCAGGATCTCCTTGGGACCTTCGGGCTCCCCGCCGCCGGCCGTCGCCGCGACGTCGACGCTGACGTGCAGGTCGCGAATCTCCAGGACGGTCATGATCGGGGCTCCTCGGTGGTGGCGATGGGTGTGGTGCTGACGTGGACGGCGCCGTCGATGATGGCGACGGGGTAGACGGCGACGGGGACCGTCGCAGGCGGGCCGGACGGCGCGCCGGTGCGGAGGTTGAACCGCGAGCCGTGCAGCCAGCACTCCAACGTGCAGCCGTCGAGCTCGCCTTCGGACAACGAGACGTTGGCGTGGGTGCACACGTCGTGAACGGCGTGCACCTCGGCATGGGCGGTGCGCACCAGGGCCATGGGTATGCCGTCCACGTCGGCCAGCGCGGGCGTCCCGACCGCGAGGTCTTCCAGGTCACAGACCAGGACGTAGGTGGTGTCGAGCTGGGCGTTCATCAGGCGTCGGTCCTCGTGCGGTGCGTGTCGTCGGTGGTGATGCTCTTGAGCCCGGCTCCGGCGAGCTCGCGCTCGACCGCCTGCATGAGGTGGCCCTGGAGCTCGGCAACCGGGATCCGGTTGATGATGTCGGCGAAGAAGCCTCGAACCACCAGACGTCGGGCCTCAGCCTCGGGGATCCCGCGAGCCTGCAGGTAGAAGAGCTGCTCGTCGTCGAATCGCCCTGTGGCAGAGGCGTGTCCGGCGCCGAGGATCTGTCCGGTCTCGATCTCGAGGTTGGGGACCGAGTCGGCCCGGGCGCCCTCGGTGAGCAACAGGTTGCGGTTGAGCTCGTAGGTCTGGGTGCCCTCGGCGGCCGATCGGATGAGGACGTCGCCGACCCAGACCGTGTGCGCGGAGTCGCCCTGCAGGGCGCCCTTGTACTCGACATGGCTGCTGCAGTGCGGGGTGGCGTGGTCGACGAAGAGGCGGTGTTCCAGGTGTTGTCCGGCATCGGCGAAGTAGACCCCGAACGCCTCCGCGGACCCGCCGGGACCGGCATACGTGACGTTGGTGTTGAGGCGCACCACCTGGCCGCCGAGGGTGACGGCGACGTGCCGCACGGCAGCGTCGCGGCCGACGACGACGTCGTGTTGTGCAGCGTGCACGGTGTCGTCCGACCACTCCTGCAGGGTGACGACCGTGCACTGCGCCCCGGCGCCGACGAGGATCGAGACGACCTCGGACAGCCGCGCCGTGCCCTCGTGCGCGAGCACGATGGTCACGTTGCTGTGGGCGCCGACGCTGATGAGCAAGTGGCCCCAGACCCGCTCCGCATGGGAGCCGACGAAGCGGACCCGCACCGGGTCGGTGATGGCGGCGTCGGCGGGGATCTGCAGGTGCATGACGCCACCGGAGTGGTCGGCGTGGGCGACGGCGAGCACAGCGGCGCGGTCCTGCGGTGCGGGCGCGCCCAGTGCCCGAGCGGCGTCGGTGGGGATGGAGGTCAGGGTGACGCCGTCGGGCAGGTCTGCGTCGACGGCCAAGTGCGCACCCGACGGCGTGTCGCGCAGCAGCGTGCCGATCCGGTCCATCGGGGTGAACCGCCACTCCTCCTCGCGGCCCGTCGGCATCGGGAAGTCCGCTACCTCGAACGACGCCCGGCGCTCGGCGCGGGACTGCTCCGGCACCAATGACGACGGACCATGGGAGTGCGCGGACGGCATACCCTCGTGTGCCCCTCGCGGACGAGAAGCCTTCTCCAGCAGCGGCATCAGCCGACCGCTCCTTCCATCTGCAGCTCGATGAGCCGGTTGAGCTCGAGGGCGTATTCCATGGGCAACTCGCGGGCGATCGGCTCGACGAAGCCTCGCACGATCATCGCCATCGCCTCTTCCTCGGTCATCCCGCGGGACATGAGGTAGAAGAGCTGGTCCTCGCTCACCTTGGAGACGGTCGCCTCGTGGCCCATCTGGACGTCGTCCTCACGGACGTCGACATAGGGGTAGGTGTCCGAGCGGCTGATCGTGTCGACGAGCAGCGCATCGCATCGCACCGTCGACTTGCTGCCCGTCGCGCCCTCCTGGATCTGGATGAGGCCGCGATAGGACGTGCGCCCACCCCCGCGGGCCACCGACTTGGAGATGATCGAGCTGGAGGTGTCGGGGGCCGCGTGGACCATCTTGGCGCCGGCGTCCTGGTGCTGCCCCTCCCCGGCGAAGGCGATCGACAGGGTCTCGCCGCGCGCGTGCCGACCGAGCAGGTAGACGGCCGGGTATTTCATCGTCACCTTGGAGCCGATGTTGCCGTCGATCCACTCCATCGTCGCGCCCTCGCCGCAGGTGGCCCGCTTGGTGACGAGGTTGTAGACGTTGTTCGACCAGTTCTGGATGGTCGTGTAGCGGACCCGGGCGTCCTTCTTGACGACGATCTCGACGACCGCCGAGTGCAACGAGTCGGACTTGTAGATGGGAGCGGTGCAGTTGTGGACGGCGAAGCCCTGGGCGAGGTAGCTGTCCGGCGCCTCGACATCGAGGTTGAACACAGGCGCCTGGTATGCCGTGTCCTCCCGCTGCTTGACGGGCACCAGGTAGTAGTCCCCGGCATCGCGAACCTGGCGGGGCCCGACTCCCTCACCATCACGCTCGGTCCACTGGACCTGCCACAAGTCCTGACGGACCACGTCCCGACCGAGGATCGAGCCAGGGCCACCAGGGCGGCGCAACTCCAGGGTCGCAAAGGTGCCGAGGCGAGCCATGATCGCCTGCAGTTGCATCGCCCAGACCCGGGACACGGTATGGGCGCGGACCCACGTTGCCTGCTTCGAGGCTCCGCGACGGATCACCGAACCGTCCCCGTTGACATAGGCATCCACCAGGGCGCGCAGGAAGAGGTCGTCCTGACCGAGCAGATCGGCCGACAGTCGCTTGGTGGCAGACCCGGTCCCGCAGTGGATCCGCAGGGCGTGGTAAGCCGCCTTGGAGTAGACGAGCAGGCGCGCCTCGTGCTTGGACTCGTCAAGCCGGACCGATCCGGAGACGTCGTAGAGCTCCTTGAAGATCTGCTGGAGTTCATCGACGTAGGCCAGCTCGTCGATGTGGAACGAGAAGACCACGGACTCCGCGCCGTTGGTGAGCGTCGTATGCCCCTCGGCGAGGTAGTAGCCGGCCAGCCGTGCGAAGTCGAACGGCAACGTCGTCTGGGCCGGCGTGAAGCGGGGCTTGGGGTAGACGAGGAAGTCGCCGACCTGGACGTCCTTGGCAGGGCGCCATTGCGGCTGCGTGGCAATAAGACGGCTGCTGTCGACCTCCGGCAGCCACCCGTGCCGAGGAGCCCGCTTGACCACAGCGTCGCCGCGGGGCACGACGAGCAGGGGGTGCTCGCTGGTGACCCGGAATGCGTTGCCCGGGGACAACGGCGTGAAGGTGTGCATCGGCCCGTCGTAGTCTCGGACCTGGATCGCCGACACCCGGGCGGGCCGTCCCTCGTGGGTGAGGACTCGGTCGCCGACTCGGATCGTTTCGATTGGTCGGTGAGTGCCGTCGGCGTCGGCCACCAACTCACCGGCGGGCAGACAGCCCTCGACGTAATGAACGTAGGACCCCTCGTCCGCGATGATGAGGGTCCGCTCAAACTGGCCCATGTTCTCGGTGTTGATCCGGAAGTAGGCCTGCAGCGGGATGTCGACCTTGACGCCTGGCGGCACGTAGATGAACGAGCCGCCCGACCACACGGCGGTGTTGAGCGAGGCGAACTTGTTGTCACCTGCCGGGATCACCGAGGTGAAGTACTCCTTGAAAATGTCCTCGTGCTCGCGCAGGCCGGTGTCGGTGTCGACGAAGATGACGCCCTTCTCCTCCAGGTCCTCGCGAATCTGGTGGTACACCACTTCGGAGTTGTGGACGATCACACCCTCGGCGACGAAGTTGTGGGGACCGTCGACTTCCAGGTCCCACACCGGTTCGATCCCGTATGCCGCGATCCCGGAGACCCTCGCGAAGCCGAGGTGCTCGGTGACATGGGTTCGGAAGGTGGTGCCCTTCGCGGTGGTGAACGAATGGTGGTAGGCGCGACGCCCGAAGCGTGCGGTGCGCTTGGGGTTCCGGCAGTCGAGTTGCTCGAACTCCCCAGTGATGTGGAGGCGGTATCCATCCACCAACCGGTCCGCATCATGCGGATGCGGAGACGAGAAGTGATAGGGACCGGCGGCGTTCAATCCACATAGTTGGGCCAGGGCCTTGCCCTGGTTCAGAAGCTGTTCGCTGCCGCTGGTCAGCAGGACTGAACCAGAACGGGCGGGACCGACGTACCCGTCCGCGTCCACCCACCCACCGAGGAACGCAAGGCGCTCGGCTTTCGGCAGCCCGTGCACCCAACTCGGCACCTCCTTCGTCAGGGCTGTCCCAGCCAAGCCTTCGTTCCACAGCCACTCGACGAGGGCCTTGGAGTTGACCACGACGCGCACATCGTCGGCCTCGATGACCCGTAGGCCGAACTGCTCCATGACGACCCGAGCGATCTCATCGCGAACCGCGCGGTCCGACTCGACCACAGCGAACTGGACCCGGTGTGTCCGGGACGAACTTTGCGTGTTGCCATCGCCGAGGAAGTATCCGAGCAGCCACAGCAGGTCAGGGTTCGACGTCGAGGGCCCAAACCCGTCCCGCCTCGGGAACACCCTCACATCGCCCACCTCGGGCAATCCCCTAGGCACCGCAACGAGGTCCCCTGGACGCAGTTCGCCGACCGTCCTCCACATCCGCCGGTACCGGGCCCGCTGGCGACCGGCCTGGCGGGCATCGTCGAGGACGAGGAACGGGTGGTTCTCGGTGGCGCGGATGGTGCGCGTGCCGACGGTGACGGCATACGTCTGCTTCGTTCCGGTCTGCGCGGCCGCGCGGACGGGTGCGACGACGAAGCGGCCAGCCGTCTCGTCCAAGGCGAAGACGCGATCCCCCGGTTCGATCTCCTTGATCGGGACGAGCCCGCGGTCGGCGGTCCACACTCGGGAGTCCTGAGCCAGACATTCATATTGAGCCGCCACGCCGGCGATGAGGCGCTGCTTCTCGGCCTCGGGGATGCCCAACCGGTCATAGGTGTTCTTGATGTCCGCCGGCAGCTCGTCCCAGGTCGTGGCCTGCTTCTCGGTGGAGCGGACGAAGTACTTGATGTTCTGGAAGTCGATCCCGGTGAGGTCACTCCCCCACGACGGCATCGGCTTGCGATCGAACAGCCGCAACGACTTCAGCCGCAGGTCGAGCATCCACTGAGGCTCGTTCTTGAGCGCGGAGATGTTGCGCACGACGCCCTCGTTGAGGCCCCGGCGCGCCGAAGCCCCGGCGGCATCGGCGTCCGACCAGCCATATTCGTAGCGGCCCAGCCCGGCCAGACCAGGGTTGAGGTGCTCGATGTCGGTCACGAGGTGACACCTTTCCGTGCGGGAACTGCCGGGTGAGGGACGGCCGGGGTCGGGACCACTGGGGTCGGGACCGCTGGGGTCGGGACTGCCGGGGTGGGGACGAAGGTCGTGCAGACGTGCTGGCCTCGCGCGAGGGTCGAGAGGCGTTGGACGTGGACGCCGAGCAGTCGCGAGAACGCGTCGGTCTCGGCCTGGCACAGCTGGGGGAACTCAGCCGCGACATGATGCACCGGGCAGTGACCCTGGCACACCTGTATGCCGGTCCGCGACCCCTCGCCGACCGGACGCGCGGACGCGGCGAACCCGTCGCGGCTCAACGCCGCGACCAGGGCCTGCGCCCGAGCGGCGGGCGAGTCACCGACGGTGGCCAGGTCGGCGGCATACCGGGACTCAAGGTCGGCCGAACGGGCCCGCGCGAAGGACGCGACCGCCTCAGGTCCGGCGGCGTCGCGCAGGAACCGCAGCGCGTGCGCGGCCAGGTCGTCATAACCCGACGGCAGCGACGCATGCCCGGCTTCGGCGACCACCCACTCGCGTGCGGGACGCCCCCGTCCGCGGCCGCTCGGCACCGTGATCGGGTCACGCTCGGACACTGCTCCCTGCTCGGCGAGCGCCTCCAGATGACGACGCACGCCAGCGGCAGTCAACCCCAGCCGACGGCCGATCGCCGACGCCGAGATCGGGCCGCGCTCGGACACCGTGGCCAGGACCCGCGCACGGGTGCGCGTCTCCTGCTCGGTATGCCGTTCGGCCGCCTCGATAATCACAACGCAAGTATGTCGTAATTCCGCTCGCCCGCCAAACCCTGTCTAGGCGGGCGCGAAAAGGCCTTGTCGGGGGCACACCGCCGCGGCCCACCGCATGTGGGCTCATAGACTTCACCGCGTGAGCGCAGCCGTCCAGATCGTCGATCTCACCCGCCGGTTCGGGACGGTGTCGGCCTGCGACGGGATGACCTGGTCAGCCCCGCAGGGATCGATCACCATCGTCCTGGGGCCTAACGGGGCCGGAAAGACGACGGCGGTCGAGTGCGCCGTCGGACTCCAACGACCGGATGGCGGCTCGGTCCGCGTGCTCGACGCCGCGCCGTGGCTCGCCGCACCGGAACACCGGGCCCGGGTCGGCGTCATGCTCCAGGCTGGGGGCCTGCCCAACGGCAGCAAGCCACTCACTCTCTTGCACCACCTGGCCTCGTTCTACGCCGACCCCGCCCCGGTGGCTACCCTCGCGGCCCGGCTGGGGATCGACGGCTTCGCTAAGACGACGGTCCGGCGTCTCTCGGGCGGCCAGAAGCAGCGGGTCGCGCTCGCGGCGGCGCTCGTCGGCCGCCCGGAGGTGGTCTTCCTCGACGAACCGACGGCCGGGCTGGACCCACACGGACGGCTGGGCGTCTACGACCTGCTCCGCGAGGTGCAGGCCGACGGTGCGACCCTCGTCGTCACGACGCACTCCTTCGAGGAGGCCCAGACCTTGTCCACTCATCTGGTTGTCCTCGCCGACGGTCGGACCGCCGCCGAGGGGACACCCGCCGACGTCGTCGGCTCCGGCAGCCTCGAACAGGTCTACTTCGTCCTCACCCGCAAGGCCCGGTCATGACCGCCGCAACGCCCAGGCCGCGCTCGACGCCCACGCCTGCTCCAGCCCGAGCGCGGGTCCTCGCTCAGGCCCGGTTCGAGTTGGCCACCTTGCTGGCGAACGGGGAGCAACTTCTCGTGTCGCTCGTCCTGCCGCTCGGCGCACTCGTCGGTCTCGCGCTCACCTCGGCCCCGTCCCTGGGCGCAGGCCGCCGGATCGACCTGGCCGTCCCGGGCGTCCTCGCCCTGTGTGTCATCTCGGCCGCGTTCACCGCGCAGGCCATCGCCACGGGCTTCGATCGCCGGTATGCCGTGCTCCGCCTCCTGGGCACCACTCCCCTGGGCCGCGACGGCCTGCTCTGGGGCAAGGCCGCCGCCACGCTGGGCGTCGAACTGCTCCAATGGCTGGTCATAGGCGGCGTCGGTGTCGCGCTCGGTTGGCGTCCGGTCCCCATCGGCCTGCTGTATGCCGTCCTCTTCCTGCTCGCGGGCACGTGGGCTTTCGTCGCCCTCGCCCTCCTGCTGGCCGGGCTAGTCCGCGCCGAAGGGGTGCTCGCGCTGGCCAACCTGTTCTGGGTGCTGTTCCTCGTCCTCGGTGGCGTGGTCGTGCCCCGCACCCAGCTGCCGGATGTGTTGGCGGGTGCGACCGGCATACTCCCCTCGGCAGCGTTGGGGGACGGGCTGCGAGCCGCACTTGCGTCGGGCACCTTCTCCATCAGTGCTTTGGTGGTCCTGCTGCTGTGGGGCGCGATTGCCACCGCAGCGGCCAGCCGGACCTTCCGCTGGTCGGACTGAGCAGCCGCCGTTCTCGCCCCCTTCCAGGTCAGGGCAGGTCGAACTCGATGTTGTCGATCAGCCGGGTCCGGCCCAACCGAGCCGCGATGAGCGCCACGCGGGGTCCGGGGGCGGCATACGCCTGCGGTGCGGCCGACGGCTCGGCGAGGTTGGGCGTGCGGACCGCGGCGTAGTCGACGTCAAAACCGGCCTCGGCCAACGCCAGCCCCGCCTGGGCCTCGACGACCAGCCGGGAGGTCCCGGCCAGGGTCGCGTCACGCATCCCCGTCAGGGTCCGATGGATCACCGTCGCGGTCTCGCGTTCCTGCGCCGACAGGTATTGGTTGCGCGAGCTCATCGCCAACCCGTCGGCCTCGCGGACGATCTCGCCGCGCAGCAGCTCCAGCGGGTAGGCCAGGTCGGTCACCATCTGCTGGATCACCGCAAGCTGCTGGAAGTCCTTCTTCCCGAAGGCGGCCACGTCCGGCTGCACCTGGTTGAACAACCGGGCGACGACCGTGCAGACCCCGTCGAAGTGCCCCGGGCGGTGCACCCCTTCCAGGACGTCGGCAACCCCGGGCAGCCGGATGTTCGAAGCGAGCTCGACGCCAAATGGGTACATCCCCTCGACCGTCGGCAACCACAAGGCGTCACACCCGGCGGCCGCCAGCCCGGTCATGTCGGCCTCCGGCGTGCGCGGGTAGCGAGTGAAGTCCTCGCTCGGGCCGAATTGCGTCGGGTTGACGAACACGCTGGAGATCACCCGGTCGGCGTGCGCCCGGGCCAGCTCGACGAGCGAGTAGTGCCCCTCGTGGAGGTTGCCCATGGTTGGCACGAACCCGATCCGCAGCCCGGCCCGCCGCCATTCGAGGATGTGCCGGCGCAGTGCGGGCAGGTCGGTGAGGGTGTCGATCACGGGAGGCCTCTCACTGGTAGGCGTGTGCGGCGTCGGGGAAGCTCCCGTCGCGGACCGCGGCACAGTATGCCGCGACCGCTCCGGCCACGGAGCCACCCCCGGCGAGGAAGTCCTTGACGAACTTCGGGGCCCGGTGTCCGGTGTCCAAGCCGAGCATGTCGTGCAGGACGAGCACCTGCCCGTCACAGCCGGGTCCGGCGCCGATCCCGATCGTCGGGATGGGCGTCGTCGCGGTGACCGAGGCGGCGACTGCGGACGGCACGCACTCCAGGACGAGCAGGCTGGCGCCCGCCTCGGCGACGGCCACGGCGTCCTCGTGCAACCGGGCGGCGGCGCGCTCCTCGCGCCCTTGCACCTTGTAGCCGCCGAGCCGCAGCACCGACTGCGGGGTGAGCCCCAGGTGTGCACAGACGGGGATCTCGCGTTCGGTGAGGAAGCGGATCGTCTCAAGCTTGTGGCCCGCGCCTTCGAGCTTGACCATCTGGGCACCGGCGGCCGCCAACCGCTGGGAGGCGTCCAAGGCCCGATCGGGCGTCGCGTCGGCGAGGAACGGCAGGTCCGAGACCAGCAGCGCCCGCGAGAGCCCGGCCGCCACCGCCGCTGTGTGGTAGGCGATGTCACCCACCGTCACCGGGATCGTCGAGGCCAGGCCACGCACGACCATCCCCAGGGAGTCCCCGACGAGGACCAGGTCGACCCCGTGCCGGTCCAGCACCCGCGCGAAGCTCGCGTCGTATGCCGTGAGCATCGCCAGTTTGCGACCGGCCGCCTTAGCCTCGGCCAGGGCCGGAACCGTCCAAGCCTTGGCCCACTCGTCGTCATCCAGATACCCCACGGCACCACCGTAGTCGCCGCTCCCCCGCGCCGACCCCCGCACGTGAGCCCCGGCCCGGCGGCATACGCTGGGCACGTGGCTCTTCCCGTCTGCACACCGTCCTGGCTGAGACCGATCCTCGTTGCGAACGTCGTGGCCGAAGTCCTCATCATCGTCACCGGCGGCATCGTCCGACTCACCGGCAGCGGCCTGGGGTGCCCCGACTGGCCGACCTGCGCCCAGGGCTCGCTGACCCCGATCACGGCGCAGGCGGAGGGTTTCCACAAGTTCATCGAGTTCGGCAACCGCACCCTCACCGGCGTGCTCATCGTCATCGCGGTGCTGGCCCTGTGGGCGGTGACGACCCGGCTGCCCCACCGTCGTCAACTGCACCTGCTCGGATGGGCCATGATCGTCGGCATCCTCATCGAGGCGGTCGTGGGGGGCATCACCGTCTGGACCGGCCTCAACCCGGTCATCGTCGCGTTCCACTTCCTCGCCACCATCGTCCTCGTGGCGATCGCCACCGCGATGCTGCGCGGCGCCGAGGACGGCGACGAGGTCGACGCCCGGACCAGGACCCTGCTCGTCCCGGCCATCACGGCGCGCCTCGCCTGGCTCACGTATGCCGTCGGCCTCCTCGTGCTCGTCCTCGGCACCGTGGTCACGGGGTCGGGGCCGCACTCTGGTGACGCGGACACCCCGGCACGGACTGGCTTCGACCCCCGAACGGTGTCGTGGATCCACGCCGATGTCGTCATGCTCTTCCTCGGTCTACTCGTCGCAGTGCTGGTCGCGGTGCGCCTGGCCCGCGCAGGCGGGCCGGATGTCGCCGGTTCCGAGCCCGAACTGGCCCGCCTGCGCCGGTCTTGGACTTCGGTGCTGCACATCAGCCTGCTTCAAGGCGTCGTGGG